>JAJYCW010000120.1 GCA_021777995.1 bacterium | reverse complement strand
ATCTCCCGAATGATAGAAAAGATCGTCTGAACGAGGAACGGCGCTAGACCGAGCGATGGTTCGTCAAGCATGAGAAGCGTGGGGCGCGCCATCAAAGCCCTGCCCATCGCCAGCATCTGCTGTTCGCCACCCGAGAGTGTCCCCGCTGCCTGGCGTTCTCGCTCCTTTAGTCGCGGAAACAGGGTAAAAACGCGCTCAATGTCATCCATGATGCTCGTCCGGTTACCGCGACGGGTGTAGGCGCCCAGCTGCAAATTCTCATGAACCGTCATCGTTGAAAACACCCGACGCCCTTCGGGCGACTGACTAATCCCAAGGTGGACGATCTGATGGGGCGGGAGAGTATGAATTGGCTTGCCTTCAAGTTCGATCGTTCCCGATTGTGGCTTTACAAGCCCCGAGATGGCTCGGATCGTGGTAGATTTGCCGGCACCATTGGCTCCTATCATCGTAACAATCTCGCCCTGGTTCACCTCTAAAGAAACGGACGACAAAGCCTTGATGGCCCCGTAGGTCACACACAAATTGGTTACTTTTAACATCAGCCGGCATCTCCCACCGGTTTTGATTCCTGTTCTTCCCCAAGGTACGCGCTGATTACCGCGGGATCGCTTCGCACCTCCACGGGAGTTCCAGAAGCTATGATGCGGCCGTAATCCAAAACATAAATCTGCTCACAAACACCCATTACCAGTTTCATGTCGTGTTCGATTAGCACTATGGTGAGGGCAAATTCGTCGCGAACTTGTCGAATTAGCGACATTAGCGAAAGCTTTTCCTGCGGATTCATACCCGCTGCGGGCTCGTCAAGGAGCAACAGACCAGGTTTCGTAGCCAGTGCGCGAACAATCTCCAATCTACGCTGGTCACCATATGGCAAGCTGCTAGCTAGTTCATTGGCCGAATCAAGCAGTCCGAAACGTGCTAGCAGCCTCCTCGCGTTCTCGCGAACCTCAATCTCCTCGCGATAGTACTTGCGAGTGTGGAGCATGGAATCAACCAATGTGGTTTTCCTGCGAACATAGCTTCCGATGCATACGTTCTCCATCACCGTTAGCCCACCAAACAGACGTATGTTCTGAAAGGTGCGGCTCACGCCACTGGCAGCAAACTGGTGCGGGCGCTTAGGGGGCCTGGTAGACCGCGACCGATAGGAGGCTATTGCCGCGGTAACCGCTGCAGCCAGACCGATACCGTATTCAACCATGTGAACCAGCGCATGATCGCCAGGCGTCGCGGCATAGGGAACAATCGACGTCGCAACAATTCTACCAATTATCAGTCCGGCTACAAGAGCGGTAATGGTATCCAGGAGCAACCATGCAGCCCGCGATCCAGCCGATGCGGGAACCGAGCCAGCCAGAAGATTGCCCTCATAGGTTATAGTTCCCTCGCTAGGTGCGTACACGCCTGTAAGTAGGTTGAAAACTGTCGTCTTCCCGGCTCCATTAGGGCCAATAAGTCCGGTCAGGCTCCCTTTTTTAACTTCTAGTTGAACGTCGCCAACCGCTACCAACCCCCCGAACCGCCGTGTTACATTCTGCAGGGCAAGGCTAGAATAGTCGCTAGTGGCGGTCGTAGAATTTGCCGGAGCTGCAGGCTCACTGGAGGTGGTGGTACTTGACTCGCTGTCAACTCTACTCGTACGGGAAAACCGCCTTCGAATACCCGAAATTGATAGCTCACCGCGGCCAAACACTCCTTCTGGTCGCAGGAGCATCATGATGATTAGAAGCAGAGCGAAAATCACCTGCCTGTAAGGGTCCGCCAGACCGACCTGTTGCTGCAGTGGCTTGAGCATCTCGGGGAGAGCGGTGAGGATCACTGCCGCTATGGCCGTACCTGTTATACTTCCGGAACCTCCCAGCACCACCATAATGACGTAGTTCATCGAGGCTATAAATCCAAATGAGAGTGGCACGAAGTATACTGCGTGAGCAAACAACACTCCAGCTATTCCCGCCCAAAATGCGCTTATGACGAATGCGGTGACCTTCGTCCGCGTAGTATTTATTCCCATTGCTGCGGCAGCGATTTCGTCTTCCCGAATCGCCATGAATGCTAGCCCGTGCTGGCTCGCTTTAAGGTTTCGCGTAAGCACAAGCAGAACTAGCACCGTGGCAGTTAGGAGCCCGAAACTAGTGAGATGAGGTACGGAGTATGCGCCAGAGGCACCTGTAAATCCTGACGCTCCACCCAGGTAGGAAAGGTTTGAACTGATGCTGGAACAGTTTGTGATTAGAACACGTATGATCTCGCCAAATCCAAGGGTAACGATGGCGAGATAATCACCTTGAAGACGCAGGCTTGGCACCCCCACAATAAGACCAAACAGCGCCGCTGCCATTCCGCCAATCAACATTGCTGCCATCATCCAGCCAAAACCAGGCGTTGCCTGATGGGTATATCGCATCTCCGCAAAGTAGGTGACACTTGCGCCAACATAGGCACCGACAGACATGAAACCTGCGTGACCAATGGAAAACTGACCCGTTAGGCCATTTACAATGTTGAGGCTGACTGCCATTAGAACCGAAATGCCGCAAAGCCGCACTATATTCACCGCGTAGTCATTAAGTCTGTGCTCTGCTGCACTACTTACCCAAACCATAATGATCGCGAATATCAGAAACCCTACCCGTTTAGACCAGTAACCTTTGGGTAATGCGGGGGCACCATTATTTGTCGAGGGACTTAAGTTTGTCAACTTATACCTTCTCCGGCGCATAGCGGCCCATTAAACCTGTTGGCTTAAAGAGTAACACCACTATGAGAATAACGAATGCAACTGCATCCTTGAACGGCGAGAAGGCGGACCCACTCGTGAAGGTCTCCGCAATACCCATGAGAAGGGCACCAAGAACCGCTCCCTCAATTGAACCAATGCCTCCCAATACTGCCGCAACGAATGCCTTAAGGCCCAATGCAATACCAATGTTAGAGTCGAAGGGTATGCCTGTTAGCATATGGTTGAGCATTCCTGCAGCTCCCGCCAGTGCAGAACCTATGAGAAACGTGATGGCAATAATGCGATCTGTGGGAATGCCCATGAGTGCTGCTGCATCGCGATCAAGCGAAACGGCACGTATCGATCGACCAATGGCGGTGAACCTAACGGTATAGACCAGGACCGCGGTAAGAAGAAGAGCTGCTGCAAGAACTACAATCTGCCCCACCCCCACACTGAGCTTTATGTGCCCTGCTACAAAGGTTGGCAGAACGAGATCCTTACCACCATTCACACCACGAATCTGCGCAGCACGTGGAGTCACGCCAAACGATGCCGCACCCTGGTTCTCTAGCAGAAGTGACACGCCTATGGCGGTGATCAGCGCGCTCAATCGGTCGGTGCTAGGCTTTAGCCGTCTTGATAGCGCAGCAAACAGGCGTCGCATGACAAGAAACATCACCGCTACCGATACAACGAAGGTGGCTATGTAGACAAGGGCAGGAGGTAACACGGATCTATTCACCAGCCAGCCGCCAAGAAACAGTGTGATGTACATTGACCAAAAGAGTGCCCACGCTGGCGCATCCGAAGCCTGAATACCATTTCTTAGCGGGCGGTAGGCAAGCCTTTCAATAAACAGGCCCAGCATGCTGCACGCCACCATCGCCAGAATCAGCGCACAAGCTCCCTGAAGCGCTGGCGCATGGCTAGCAAGTATGGCTGTAACTGTAAAAAAGCCTGTATATGCGCCGACCATGTACACGTCGCCATGGGCGAAGTTGATAAATTTCAGTACACCGTACACCATGGTGTACCCTACCGCTATCAGGGCGTAGACGCTGCCAATCTGAACACCGTTAACCGTCTGCTGCAACAGGATCTGAAAAGCATTCACTCAGTGGTACCTCGCGTAACGCTTACGATGCCTTTGGCTGCAAAGGAAGGTCTGGATTAGAGATAGACATAAACTTGGTGAATTGTCCGTTCACTATCTTAATTATCACCGCAGGTTTGTCGGCATTTCGCTGGGCGTTTATCGTAATGTTTCCTGTAATTCCTGGGAAGTTTTTCGTCGCTGCAATGGCATCGCGTATATCGGAGGGTGTGAGCGATTTCGCAGCCTTCATGGCTGCGAAAAGCAGATTTGCCGAGTCGTAACCTAAAGCAGCAAGAGAGTCTGGCGTTTGACCATACTTGGCTTTGTACGCAGCAACGAATTTCGCCACGGCAGGAGTAGGATCATCGATTGCAAGGTGGTCGGAAAAGTAGCAGTTATTTAGTGCAGATCCACCTATCTTGATGAGGTCCGGTGAATCCCATCCGTCACCTCCAAGCAGCGGGCAGGTAATTCCAAGAGCCCGTGCCTGTTTTGCAATACTCGCTACATCCTGGTAATACCCCGGGATAAGGATTGCCTGTGGTTTTGCTTGCGCTATGGCGGTTAATGAGCCACGGAAGTCAGTATCGGAGCCGCCGTAGCTCTTTTGAATGACGATAGTGCCACCCATCTTGGTGAAGGCAGCTATAAAGTTTTTACTGAAACCTGTGCTGTAGTCCTGATCGGTGTTGGTAAAGACCGCTACCCGCGTAGCTCCCAGTCCGTCGTGAGCAAATCTCGCAACCACTGCAGCCTGGAACGGATCGATAAAGCAGACGCGGAAAATATCGTTACCAATTTCAGTAACGGCGGGATTAGTGGAGGATGGGGAGACCATTGGAATGCCTTTCTCCTGGCAGACTCTCCCCCCGGCCTCGCTACAACTGCTTGCAACTTCCCCTAGAATTGCGATTGCGTGTTGTTGATCAATAAGATTTTGTACAGCAAGGGCAGCATTATTGGCCTGGCTCATGTCGTCTTGCGTTACGACTTTTACCTGCCGGCCGTTAATACCACCTGCTGCATTTAGCTGCTGCGCAGCGAGTTGAATAGCGTTATCAGTCGACTTGCCAAAGGTTGCCTGCGGGCCCGTAAGAGAGCCGTATTCGCCTACGATAATATCATTACCAGTCGACTGGGACGTCGAGCTAGTGGGGCTCTTGCAACCACCCAATAGAAAACCAACAGCGATCAACATCGCCGCAGGTACGAGTAGAATTCTTTGGCGCATCATCATGATCACGCTCTCCTTATAGAGTATTAAGAGATCGAAGTACCTTGGCTGCAGCCCTTATATGTTCAGGTCGCGTTCCGCAACATCCTCCAATAACCGATGCCCCAAGGCGTGCAAGAGATGATGCAATTGCGCTGAAACTGGAGGGCTCCATCTGCCAATGCATGGTGCCGTCGCTGGCAGTTACAGGCTGCCCTGCATTGGGCTGCGCAACAATCGGAAGCGGCACCGCTGCGTGCATCTGGCTGACAACGTTGAAGACAGCTACTGCCGAGTGGCAGCAGTTGACACCCAGCGCCTGTACTCCCAGATTTGACAGAAGCTTGGCACATTCGACGGCTGGTGTGCCATCCACCATTTTACAATCATTGTTAAAATGGCAAGTGACAGCCAGGGGCACCTGTGGAAGCCGCTGTTTCAACACTGCTACAGCGGCAGAAATGACAGCCATGTTCGTACAAGTTTCAAGAAGCAGAAGCGGTGTTACAGAGGCTTGCTCCTGTATAATGCGCTCAAGGTTTTCTTGTTCAGGCACGACGTGCGACGACACAAGCGAAAACAGCACGGCAATCTCTCGTGGTGCGTCAGCAGCAACGCTTTCGGCAATCGCCAAGCCCGCTAACGCAGATTCTGCCCACCCTCCGCCCGTACGAAGACCAAAGGTGTTGGTCGTGATAAGCTGTGTTCCTACGTCTACGTAATCCGAATGGATTCTTTTCACCAAATCGCTTTGTGTAAGGTTGGCACCCAGAACATCCTCTGCAGGAATTCCGTAGGACATTAGCATAGTGCCATTAGCACCATCCGCCAGCAAAGGTCCCCTTTGACCCACCCGATCCAGAAGCTGCCAGCCAGATATCAGCGTCACTGCTGGTCCTGCGCATCAAGCCTGGCCTGCACCACCACAACGCGATCGAGCATACCTACGAGACGGTTGTCACTGTCCACCACGGGAATCCACCGCGGTGAATTAGAATCCTGGAGCTCAAAGGAAACCGCGTCGGTATCAGGATTAACTACCGGTAGCATCGACATGAATTCACGTATCGGCCGCCTGCTAATGACTGAAAGTTCGTCGGCGGGTATACTCGCTCTGCTGAGCACAGCGGTATCCTCAAAAAGCCCTATGAGCTTTCTAGAACCATCCGTGATCGGTACCCAAGGTAATTGGTACAAATCCAATATATCCACCGCTTCCGCATAGGTTGCTTCCTCACTCAGAGAAACCAGGTGAGTTCGCATAAGCTCGTGTACCAGCATATCGAGTAAGAATAGCACATTACCGGGCTATTTTGTGAGTGCGCAGAGTACTATTTGTGACAAATTTAGCGCCAGAACCCCGAGGAACCTTGTACAAGCCCAATACAAACGACTTTCGTAGCACTTTGTCAAATACGTGAATCCGGTTTGCGTCCACTACTACCCCTGGATAGTGCTTCACCCACCAGCGCTCCTTCCAACGCCCATCCAGGATCAACACATATTCCGGCCGGTCACGGTATCGTGCCAACGGGTCGTGATAATTGCACAATCCCCGCATAACGCACACGGGAAGAAGGTGGTTGTTCATGCACAGGCCGTTTGAAATATCACCAAAGATTACGGAATTTGGTGGCAGGTTTGCTCCAAGCCAGGAATCTGCCTGCCATTGCCTGTAGGAAATGTGTCGCAGCCAATCTTGATACCAGTACACATTTGACAGTACCCACCCAAGGATAATGAATGCCAAACACATTGAGGATTTACGAGCACCTTCACAACAACTCGCCATTTGGTCGGCAGCCACCGCTGCAAGTCCAAAAAGGGACGGGTACATCAGGACATAATAACGGCTTGGTGAGTAGTTTACGACGGTAAAAAACGCCAGAAGGGACACAAGCCACCAACCGAGGTAAACCACGGATGAATGGTAGGCGGGAGCATTACTGTGACTAGCTTTGCGGCGTTTTATCCACCATACCACCAATATCGCCACCATAACTGGAGTGTGTTTGACGAGATACCCTAGTAATCCATTTTCCCAGTAAAACCATGCACTGTCAAAGTTATGTCCTAGCTGTCGTATACTGTGAGGCAGAAGCTGATACCCCACATAGTAATTGTCGACACGAGCAAGCTGGGCGTGGTAGGGAATCCACCATAAACACACATATACGCCTAGGCTGACTACTAGCCCGACAACAATTGGCCAGGTAAGTTTAATGGCACGCAGCGAGCCATCATGGGTGCGAATCACAAAGGCAGCAAGGAAGGGTGCCGGCCACACAAGTGCCCCAAGACCACGTACGCCATACTCTAGACCTAAAACTGCGCCACATAAAAACAGGCCAAGAAATTGTTTGAATCCATCATTCGTTCGTCCATATTCCCAGCAGGCCCATGCCGCCACAAGTACAAGTGCGCCGGGCGTATCCATTAGGGCTAACCGGTTGTAGAGTACCCAGGAATGATCAAGGGCCATAAAAATTGTGCCAATGGTGGCAGCACGCTTCCCAAACGCCTGATCCATAGCGAACCAAAAGAGAGGTAACGACAACAGGCTAGATATTATCGAGATCCAGCGATCCTGGACCACCCCCACCCCAAATCGCTTAAAAACAATTACTTGAAGGTAATGGAGCCAGGGCATTATGAGCATGTTGCTGAAACCGTCAATCTGCGCTCTACCAAACAGCACAAGGTTCCTTGCATTGTGCATATAGAATCCCTCATCTGTTAGTAGTGCGCTAGACCATGACAGGCGAGCATAGGCATCACTACGAATGGCATAGACGCGTAGCCAGATCGCGAGGAAACCTAACAGGCAGAGTCCTACAGCAACAATGGCCCTCTTCTTCATCGTACGGTACCACGGGCGCGACGTTGAGCCGCATTATTGGCAATGAAAGCAGCAAGCAACATAGCTCCCGTTACAAGCGAAATATATAGCGCAACAACAAATACCTGTGGACGATACGTTATGATGATCCGGTGTCGACCCGCGGGAACTCTAGCAGCCAACAGTCCGCCATCCGCCCGATACAAGGCAGTACTGGAGCCGTCGACAGTACCATACCAACCTGGATAGGCCATGAGCGATACCACCGCGATGGCAGGCCTCTGAACATAGACGTCGGCGCTGAATCTAGTCGTGTTACGGCGCACATCCGTGATAACCGGGGCGATGGGACCGCCCATCGACAGTCGTTCGGCAAATGCGGTACTAACGGCTGAAAGCAGCGTTGTGTGAAATGGCTGAAACGTTGGATCGCCGAGCGCAGCAGACAACCGTAGGTTTCCCGACACAGACCGCGACCTGCCAGTTACCCAAATTGAGCCCTGGAAGTCTGTGTTCCGATACCATCTAAGCGGCCCTCGTGCGCCGTCTGGCCAATGTCTGTATGGGCGCAACGAAGGTGCCTCCACATGGTATGCACGAGGAACAGCGATGGAGGAGACACCTAGTAAGGCCATGAGGGAGCCAAGGTTCGCACTATTGTTGTAGAGCGCAAAAGCAGTCGGTCGTTCAATATTTGCATAGGAGTCCAGCGGAACGGGCTCATAGCCAGAAGCCGCCGAAACATGATCCCTCATCTGCAGGTTGGGGCTTAACGTAGCAAGTTCGCCCTGAAGAAACCGCGCGGAAGTGCTTCCATAATCGAGATAACCCGCGCCGACGAACTGATCGGCAAATAGCGTATGCAGTGGAAGGTAAACCCTGCCCGCCTGCTGCCGTACACCAGCAGGGACGGTAGCGTCGGGCATTGAAAGCCGCGACGTCATTGCTGTCGGCAGAAGGTCAGCTGAATACCAGAGCAGCGGTGCAAAAGCGATTAAGAATGTGATTGTAGTGCAGGCAGCCAGCCGAGGCGTTGAAAGCTTGCGCGCAGAGACGACCTTAGCCAAATCGTCTAACTGTAAACCCGTAATGATTGAAATCGCCAGTGCTGCGGGTATGAGGAAACGAGCCGGATCGTGAAACTTCGCGAGTCCCGGCATAGTGTAAAACAGTAGATTGTACAGCCCGCCCTGTGCACCAACCGCTGCCCAAACGCAAAAGATGGATACAAGCAGCCAGTATCGATTTACATACCTACGAGGAACCTCGACAGCACCTGCAACAAGGCGCCATGCGCTTACGGTCAAAAGTATTAGCGGCAGCCAACCCACAAATGGATCAGGCTCCCAAAAATTACCGGCACCCCAATAGTTACCCGTTCGCGGCGTTCCAAAGAAGCGAGGATCTAGAAAACAGAGCAATTGTGGTGGATCGAGGTGAAAACGATTGGCGGCCCAAAGAGTTAGCATCTGCCTGCTGCTCTGGGATGCAAGTTCAATCACCGGCAGTAACTGCACAGAAGAGATAACCACAGATGCCAATAATGCAGAAAGCAATCCTACGTACAAAGCCCGAAGATTGCTAAGCCGTAAATTGCCGGCAGCTAACGGCAAGGTAAGGTAGAGCGAGAATTCCAGGTATGCTACCTGCGGATGGGCAGCCAGTATCATGAGCACGGACGCCATCACCATCCACAACCAGCCATTAACGCACGGTCGTATTACATAGCGATGGACTGCCCAGATCCCCACAGGCATTAAGGCGATGGCGTAAAACATGGGCGGAAACTGTATGCGGCCCAAAACCGGCCCACATCCGCACCATACCGTGGCACTTATGAGAGCAGCTAGGCGGTTGCGAGTTATTTCCAGAAGGTAGCTGTACAATCCAATGCCAGATCCAATGAGCACTAGCACGGTCTCTAAGTTAAGGACCCGCCAGATGTTACCGAATGGAAGCAATATAGCTGCTGGAAAAAACATACCAATTTGCGGATTGCCGATGAATGGCTGTCCGCAAAGGACATAGGGATTCCACATCGGCAGCTTCCCACCAGACAGCATTTTAGCGGCATATGCATACATTGGCTGGAAATACAGCATGATATCGCCCCAATAGAACGACCTTGCCGTAAAGATAACACGCCACAACAATGCCACGACGACCAGAGAGATAACTGCATAATCAACGGCAAAGCGACTTATGTTAGATACAGTAACCTTGCGTTTAGCTGTAATCAGCGAGTCGTCATACTCAGGAGGTGAAGACAACGGTAGCATTAATGAATATCACCAGCCACAAGTAAATGAGTATCCTTATGACCAAATAATACATTGCCGTCTATGTTGATGGAGTACAATAGAAATCTGCCTTGGTTAGTTATGCAAAGAAAGATTACCCGCGACAGGAGTAAAACCGGGCGATGTCTACCAATATTGCGATCATTGGCGGAACTGGATTTGAACAACTGCCGGTTGATATCTACGCGGAACCTCTCAAGGTGAATACGGAATTTGGAGAAGTCACGGTCCTGTCGCTCTCAGATAACTACACGGAACCATCAAAGCTATATTTTGTGTCGAGACATGGAGCGGCGCACCATATCGCCCCACATGCCATTAATCACCGCGCTAACATAGCAGCGTTGGCAGAACTTGAGGTTAAATTGGTTTTGGCCTCTAATGCGGTCGGATCTCTATGCACTGCGTGGCCAGCCGGAACTCTGGTAACTCCTAACGATCTTATAGATTTCGGTACAACGTCTCCCGTAACACTTTTCAACGAACAAAACTGGTCCCATACCGACTTCAGCGAGCCATATAATCGTAAATTAATCGCGTGCATCCATCAGGCTGCGGCTACGTTTGCCCAGACCGTAATCCCCTCTGCGGTCTACCTCTGCTGTAGAGGACCCAGGTTTGAAACACCGGCTGAGATAAAGATGTTCCGCAGTTGGGGAGCTGATGTTGTAGGAATGACCGGTGCGCCAGAGGCAATTTACGCAAAGGAAGCCGGACTAAGTTATGCCGCTCTAGCAGTAGTGACAAACCTTGCAGCGGGGCTCTCTACAGAACCAGTGTACCATGAGCAGGTAAGCGTCATCATGAAGCAGCGGCTGCCTGTTGTACGTCAGATTCTCATTGAAGCCGCGGCCCGCGCCATTCAAGAGATCGATTAGTCAAATTGTGCCAGCGAGTAGAAGAAGCAGCCTAGGCCGTCTGGATGAAATCACCAGGAACAGGTTGACCCGGCATGGGGAACCCCGCGGCGTCGTCATCTATACATAGAACCCAATCTGGTCCATATCCTGGCGCAATAAACGAATGGACTCTGCTTCCCGCGACATGCCTCACATTTTGACTTGTGCCGGTACGAGGTGAGTACCAGGATATGCGCATTCTGGTGGCTGCAAACTGCTGGAGATCGACGGTCACGTCACCGCCTACCGGTAAGTAAACCATTGCATATCTGCAATCTTGGTCGCGGCACGCGTGACCTTGTAAACCATCTCGAGATGGCGCAGACACCAGCAGACTATCATCGGGAATTCGCGTTAACATAGGCCTCGACTCTACCAGCCGTCGCAGATGTTGCATCTGACTAGCGGCAGGAAGGTGTAAGGCATCCTGCCAGAGCCTTACCGGGTTATTAATTGGCGCGAACTGTGCGCCGGTGAACTGCCATACAGAGTGGCAGCCATACGTTACCCCAAACCCGCCTGCAAAAATCCCTCCGTAGACGGCTCGGCGAACATCATAATCAGAGATATAACCGTTGGACACGTCAAATCCAGCGGGATGATCCTCGTAACAAGGTTCCGCATCCATCACAGGCGCAGGAGGCACGCAGTTATAGTCTCTCGCGATACAAGATGCGGTGTTCACACCGCGACCATGACCGGTCTGCCACATATGAAAGTTCAGCCAGGGTGCGTCATCAAGGTCGTCTCTTGAGCTACGGCCACCCTGTGGATGAAAACTGATTAGGTGAGAGCCTAGATCGCCCTCTCCCAAACCACGTGCCATTGCGTCTAAAATAGCACGCTGGTCCTTAGTTTCCACTGCCCTGTCGCCACCAAGTATCCAGATTACGTCCGCATGTCGATATCGCGCGCCCAAAAACTTGCCAAAAGAATAGGCGTTACCCGGTGTGAAAAGCTCGGGACCCGTTCCCCACTTCTTGTTCCATTTATCGCCCCAAGTAGGAAGTAGCCCTGCCACCATACCAAAGGCATTAATCCGCGAGACAACGAAGTCTACATTTTGAAAGTAGGCTTCCCCCGGCCTTTCTGGGTCATTGTCTTCCAACGGATAATCACCGTTATAGTTAGGCTTATCAAATTCGTGCTCGGCGAGTGCAACCGCCTGAACGACGTTGAACCCCTGTTGGGAACGCGTCGTGAGGTAGAATTCAACATCGGAAGGGCCAAGGCGGTGAAAAAGCTCCCACGCCGTGTCGCCCAGGTAAAAAAACGGACGACCACCCTCATCAATGAGGAATCTTTTATTATTGCTGATTTGTAGCATCGCAGTTGAACCTAACTTATCGAGCCGGGTTGCTATGCCGGATTAGACCAGCCCCCCGCGCTAGCAGATTATTAACCCGACCGAGGATGATACTATCCCGAAGCGACCGGTTCCCCACCAGATAGGCGGGAAAGAAACTTCGCCAAAGTGACGTCCACCGGTTCTCTGGCTGCTAGCAGCATCATGCATATTTCGCGAACTGCGCCGTAGCCACCAGATGCTTGGGTAACTATATCAACAAGACCAAGCACCTCCGGCACTGCATTCTTGGGTGCAGCCGACAGTCCTGCCTGTTGAAAAGCTGGGACTTCATCCCAATC
>JAJYCW010000119.1 GCA_021777995.1 bacterium | reverse complement strand
CGGCGCGTTCCTTGTGGGTGCGACTGCGGCTTTACAGGCTTCGGCCGACGGATTGGTGGTAGGAACGAGGCTGCCGCAGTTTCTTGCAGGGGGCGACATTTCGTTGCTTACCCTTGAGGAGGAGCATGGGCAGGTTTACAAGTACCATGGCAAACCGATGCCCGCGCTTCAGATTTTTCAACAGGCAGGTTGGAACTGCATGCGATTGCGCCTGTGGGTGCACCCAACGGGCAAATCTATTTTTGTTAACGACCTGAAGTACACAGAAGCGCTAGGACGCAGGATAAAGGCCGCTGGTTTTTATCTCGTGCTCGACCTCCACTATTCCGATACCTGGGCCGATCCCGGGCACCAGTTTGTACCCGCTGCGTGGCAGAATCTCAATCTACATCAACTGGCTCGTAAGGTCTTCACCTATACCCGTAACGTCGTTGCGGCAATGAAATCTGCGGGCGCGATGCCCGACATGGTTGCGGTGGGAAATGAGATCTCCCCGGGGATGATGTGGCCACTGGGCCGTATCACGAGCGGCCCTGGAGGATTTGCTAATCTTGCTGTACTTCTAAAGGCCGGCATAGCAGGGGTAAAGGCAGGTAGCACCGGTGGTCAAACTCCGCTCATTATGATCCATTTAGACCGTGGTGGTGACTGGCGCTACACGCGTTGGTTCTTCAACAGGTGCGCAAAATATGGTGTTGATTATGACGTCATTGGTGAGAGCTACTATCCCATCTTTCAGGGCAATCTTCAAGCATTGAAGCAGACTTTGGATCATGCTGCATTAAAGTTCCACAAGCCAATTGTCGTTGCTGAAACAGGCTACGCTTATAAGGATGATGAACGACCTGCAGTACCCGGTATTCACTATCCCAAAACACCAGCGGGCCAGGCGAAATTCCTTACTGACCTTATGCGCGTGGTGAAATCCACTCCAGATAATTTGGGTAGAGGAGTCATTTACTGGGCACCGGAGTGGATACCCATGAAAGGAATTCAGGGGTCATGGCATGCTTTCACGCTGTTTGATGACCGCGGTGAGGCATTGCCGGGGCTTGATGTCCTTGGACGGGCTGCGAGCCCTCATATCCTTCAAAGTAGACCATAGTGATTCAAACTTCAAAACCAACCAGGCTGGCTTCGTTTCTCACTCTAACCTTTGTGGCACTTGCACTTGCAGGGTGCACTAGCAAATCCTCAGTGAACGCACCACCGCTCACGACACAGCAGGCACAGCAGCCCGTTAAGGGTGACATCACAGTGTGGAGCTGGAACATAGCTGCAAAGGCACTTCAGGATATTGCACCATCGTTTGAGCGCGCAAACCCCGGTACACGCGTGCATGTTGACCTCACAGGCGCAGAAATGCAGACGCGCTTCATGCTGTCGTTAGCGGCTGACGTGGGGGCGCCGGATGTTTCTCAACTGCAGATTACCGATGCACCGCACTACATGGCCACTGGCAAACTAGCCGATCTCACGGCAGTCGCGGCCAAATATCAATCCGACTTCCCGGCGAGCCGTTGGGCAGAATGTGTGATGAACGGCCACGTGTACGCAATTCCCTGGGACCTAGGTCCTGTTGCCATCTTTTACAAACGAAATATCTTTAGCAAATATCACATAAATCCTGCCTCGATCCATACCTGGGCGGATTATATTACCGCGGGCAAGAAGATTGTGGCACTTTCGCACGGCCGAACAAAGATGCTTGCACTGGGTGTTTCTGGCTTGGCAGATATGTTCGAAATCTTTTTGCAGCAGACACATGGGCAGGTATTTGATGATGCCGGAAGGATTGCAATCGACTCCCCACAGGCGAAAAAGGCGCTGGATATGATCCGGGAGATCCACAATGCCGGTATAACGCTTGACATCAATGCATATGGTCAGGAGTGGATGGCGGGATTCAATGACTCAACGTTAGCTACGTATCCTGGTGCCGTGTGGCTGGGTGGCATCATTAAGGACTCCCAGTCTAAATTTGCCGGTAATTCAACACGGTGGGGCGTATTTCGTCTTCCTGCGATACAACGCGGCGGCGTTCATGTGGCAAATCTCGGTGGATCTGTGCTCGTTATTCCAAAGCAGTGCGCTAACAAGGCGGCAGCCTGGGCATTTGTCAAATATGCACTCTGCACCGCTAAGGGCCAACTGATGCAGTATGAAAAGGAGAGTCTCTACCCTTCGTTCCTGCCTGCCTTAAAGTCGCACGTTATGGACCGACCAGATCCGTTCTTTGGTGGACAGCCTGTTGGCAGGCTCTTCGCCCGCGACGTGCAGAAAATCTGGCGGATTAACCGAACCGCTAACTGGGCAGAGGCAGAAAGCTACATTCAGCAAGACCTTAGTCAGTGGGCTGCGGCGGGAATGCCTCACGACCACCTGCTCAGTACACTCGCCGTGAGCCTGCATCAGCGCCTTGATGTCCCACTTGCACCTGCCAGCGAGATTAATCAACCTGCCCCCGAGGTGCAGCAATGAACAGCCCGTCTATTTCAGGCCGACCCCACGGAGGAGACTCGCGAAGTAACTGGCAGGCACTGTGGAAGTATCGCCACTTCTACCTTTTTGTCTCTCCGTTTTTCATACTGTTTGCTATCTTTGGTCTCTACCCGTTACTATTTTCACTCTTCCTGAGCTTCACGAAATGGGATGGTATTACCGCCATCCATTGGGCAGGACTCTATAACTTCAGGCTCATGATTCATGATGAACTGCTTTGGAGATCATTATGGAACACCCTGGTCATCGGCGTATTATACATTCCACCGATGCTCATTCTGGCCTTCCTGTTCGCCCAGATTCTCAACAGTCAATGGCTAAAGTTAAAGTCGCTTTACAGGGCGGCCTTTTTTCTGCCTGCTGTAACGCCAATGGTAGTTATAGCCGTTGTGTTCTCGCTAATATTCAGTTCAGAACGCGGTGTGTTAAACTATCTGCTTTTGTCGATTAATCATCTACTCCCATTTCTGCACCTTCAGCCAATTCACTGGCTAGACAGTGAAAACTGGTCGAAGGTATCAGTAGCGATTTTAGTGGTGTGGAGATGGACCGGTTATAACATGGTGTTGATGCTGGCCGGCTTACAGGCAATACCAATTGACTACTACGAGGCGGCCCAGTTAGATGGAGCAACCGCCTGGCAAAGCATGCGGCATGTTACGTGGCCGCTTCTTCAGCCTGTATTCAGGTTCTGCCTATTGTTATCGCTGCTAGGCACACTTTACATGTTCGACGAAGTTTTTGTGTTGACAAATGGTGGACCCGGTACCTCGTCCACTAACTTTGGGTTGTATCTCTTTAATCTGTCGTTTACCGACTTCAAATTCGGTTATGCCTCTTGTGTGGCGTATAGTGTTGCGATTGTTGTGTTTGGGGTATCCCTAGGTATAAATCGCCTGAACCGACGAAATTCGGAGGTTGCTTAGCTGATGAATAAGGCGACTAAATCTTACGGTGTGTTCATTCGACTTGCCACGTACCTCATGCTCACGCTTCTGGCCATTGTGTTTGTGTTCCCATTTTATTGGCTGTTCACAGCATCATTTAAGACGCAGGCGCAGATATTCGTGACCCCGCCGCACTGGATTCCCAGCCATTTAATGTGGTCGAACTATACGGATCTGTTTCAGCAGACTAACATCGTCCGGGCATTCTTTAATTCCGTGATTACCTCGGCGGGCAGTGTACTGCTGTCACTGTTTCTCTGCTCGCTAGGTGGGTTCGCATTTGCCAAATATCCGCTGGCTCCTGGCAATAACCGTATGTTTGCATTTGTGTTGGGCACCATGCTTATACCCGGAGCGGTCACGCTTATTCCCACGTTCGAGATTCTAGTGCATATACACTGGATAAATACTTATTGGGCCTTAATCGTGCCGGGAGCAGTAGGCGCCTTTGGCATCTTCTGGATGCGCCAGTATATGAGTGCAAACCTGCCGGATGACCTTCTTGCAGCTGCACGCATAGACGGCTGCAGTGAGTTTGGAATCTACTGGCGCATTGCAGTGCCCATTGCTCAGCCGGCACTGGCCGCACTGGGCATCATGAATTTAATTGGCAGCTGGAACAATCTAATGTGGGCATTTATAGTGCTGCGAACACCTTCCATGTACACACTTCCTCTGGTGATCTACCTAATGCAAGGTGAAATGAGTACGCCATGGGGAATGCTTATGGCCGGAGGAGTTTTTACAGTACTACCGCTTGTTATTGCGTTTCTGCTCTTCCAAAAACAGTTTGTAGCCGGAATTACGGCCGGAGCGGTAAAACAGTAATCCTAGGGGTCCAATTGGTTGGCGAAGGCTAGAGGATGTCCCATTGCGAGCAGCAATCCATGTATAATCATCCATGGATGCGGAGGGTTCCCTGGGATCCATATGTCCGGCTGCAGCACCTTGCCAACTCCATCGGCCTTCGTGTACCCTCCGGTGAATAGTCCGCCTGATACTGCCTGCATTCCCGCCGCTATAACCAGTCTGGGATGAGCCATTGCTTCAAAGGTAGCGCGGAGCGGCTCATGCATGGCGAGTGGAACCGGGCCACCTATCAGCAGTGCATCCGCAAACCTTGGTGATGCCGTGAACTGAATACCAAAACGGCTTGCGTCAAATAGGGGGTTCATGCAGGCATTTACCTCCATATCTGTTGCGTTGTCACCGGTTGAGACATAGCGTACTACTAGCGAGTTTCTGAACATTTCGCGCATGTTAGTAGCCGCCGGCGGGCTGGTAACTCCCGCTGTTAGCACTAAATTACTGCGCTGTCGTACCGCCGTCCGGGTAATTCTAGAGGCAGCAATAGTTCCTGTTGGGCAGGCATGGGTACAGTGCCCACAGGCTAGGCACTTCCCCAGGTCCAAGGTGACCATTGCGGTATCCTCTGTGCTCAGACTAATAGCATCAGAGACGCAACCATCGGCACAGGTAGTACAGCCTTCGTTGTGAATACAGGGTGAGGACGTTAGAGTTGGCAACCCACGATTGACGTCCATGAGGTCTGGCAAAACAGGGCCACGGGTTTGCCGGGCTCCCCTAAGATAGTTTAGCAGCGCTGGCAGCATGTACATCCCCTTTCATTTAGAGGTCGGTTCCACTATAGGATAGGCCAAAGCTCTTGTTGCATAGCGGAAAATCAGAAAGAAGATTGCCCCTTGCTGCCACAGCTAGTGCAGTCCAGTTATTGAAACTGGGATCCTTAATCTTGTACCGAGCCACAACGCCATCCGAGTTGGTTAGAATAAGGTGAATTAGCTCGCCACGCCATGCCTCAACTATTCCTACACCTGCAGAATCTGCCGGTAGTTCCACCACGGACTCTGGCGCAGAAACGGGTGTAACGCTCGCAAGCATGACGGATGCCAGATCTAGAGCGGTGGTAGCTTCTGTAGCACGCACCTTGGCGCGAGCGAGTACGTCACCATCATATAAGTTGGGTGTCTGCCACTCCATGCAGTCATATTCTGGTAATCGAAAAACCTTTCGTACATCGTAATCAATTCCGCTCGCCCTGCCCGCAGGACCCACGAGACCAAAATCTTGCGCTAGTGAGTGCTTCATTACGCCCATACCTTCCATGCGTTCGATTGCGGAACTGTTTTGCAGAAGCAGCGGAATGGTCGATTGCAGCTGCTTACGGCATTCATGAAGTCGGTTGGCAGCAGCTGTACAGAGGGGTTTGGCGGGCATATTTCGGTGCGAGAGAGGGACGATTACACCTGTCATGAACCGTGAACCGGTAATCATTTCTGCAATACCAAGCACCGTACCACGTAATACTGCAAACGCGGCACTGCCGGCACCAAAACCCAGGTCGTTGCATATACCGCCCAAATCACCGATGTGGCAGGCGGCGCGCTCTATCTCTACGCATGCAGAACGAAGTCTCTGGATGTCTGGTGGCGCCTGGACGCCAGCTAAACTCTCTATCGCCTGGGCATGTGCGACAGCGTTCGCTGCTGCCGTGTCGCTGGAGGCTGCCTCTACCACGTGGCGCATTGCTTTCCAATCGCAATTTGTCAATCGTTCTTCCACGCCGCGATGAACGTATCCCAAACGTATCTCGAGGTTTTCAATAACCTCGCCTAGACAGCTGAAGCGAAAGTGCCCGGGTTCAATGATGCCTGCGTGAACCGGCCCCACGGGTACTTCGTACACTCCGTTGCCCTGTACTACGGAGAAGCGGTAGGCTGCCCGGTTGTTTCGTTTACGCATTAAAGCCGGTGAAACCTGTTGTGCAAGAGGAAACAGGTTATCAGGATAGGTATCGTGAATTACAAGGCTTTTCAGGCGTGGGTGGCCCAGAGGACGTATTCCCCACATATCGTTAATTTCACGTTCAAACCAATGTGCTTGTGGTATGTCCGGCGTTAGCGATGCGTAGGAGGCGGCGTCGTGCGGCAGCTGTGAAATCAGCACACGCACTCCGCCGCTAAGAGTTTGTACAAGGAGCGATATTATCTGACTACCATTGGGCGAACTCATAGCCGTAAGCAGTCCGAGGCGGTTGCCATCGCTCAGTTCGGTCTTGAGCCTAGCTCTAAGCTGTAAAATAGGCACATTCTCTAATGGTATGGGGCTGATTAATGCAGAAGGCTGATCGCTCATGGTGTCAACCTCGCAAACGCCCCGATTACTATGCCAGGAAGTAGCGTACCCAACCACAAAACAACAAAGAGCAGGATGGCTGGTGCAACTACACCGCGCCAGTTGTGCGAAAACCCATCCGTCAGTTCTGTTTTACCCGGTGGAGTATCGCCATACGCAATACCGCAAATGTGAATTGCGAGCGCGATGAATGCACACGTGATACCCGCTAGCAGCATCCCTGCAGCGACAGGCTCATTATGGTTAACGCAGGCTGCCAGGATCTGCCACTCAGATAAAAAGCTGCCAAACGGTGGCGTCCCCGCAACAGCGGCAATCCCTGCGAGCAGAAGCAGAGCGCGCGAGGGCGAAATGATTATAAGGCCTCGCATCCGATCGAGCAACGAGGTTCGGTAGATCTGCGAAGCGTCGCCAGAAAGTAAAAACAGTGCAGTTTTCGCTAAGCTGTGACAAATGGCCTGCAGGCAGAAGGCCCCAACAGAACCGAGACTGATGGCAGTTGCCATTAATCCTACGTTCTCCATACTGCTGTAAGCCAGCATGCGGCCGGTGTTTTTTTGCTTTACCAGGAACAAGGCTGCAATGCACGTGGTAAGCACGCCCATCGGCAGTAGCGTCACACGTACGAACTGTCCTTGTCCTGCTGCCAGCATGATTCCTGTTACCCGTAATAGCGCCAGCATGGCACCATTGCCAAGTGCGCCGGCCAAAACTGCACCGCCTGGTGCCGGGCTCTGGCTGTAGGCGTCTGGCTGCCAAAACTGCAACGGAAACATACCAGCTTTTGTACCGTAACCTAACAGAAGGAAAACGAAGCCGAAGCGGAGCAATGCAGGTGGCAAGTGAGGCGCTACACGGGTGAGCCCCACCACAGACAGTGTGCCGTCGGGGATAATTGCGTGTTGCGACGCTGCGAACAACAGTGCAGTGCCAAAGAACGCAAATGCTATGCCTACGCTGCAGATGATGAGGTACTTCCAGGCCGCCTCTAAAGAGGCACCAGACCTTGATGAATAGACAAGTGGTGCCGACGCCAGAGTTGATGCTTCAACTGCGATCCATAGGTATCCGAGATTGTCTGCAATGGCGATACCGTAGATGCACAGCAATACGACAATTGTACAGAGGTAGAACTCGCGCACAACTCTGGGGTTGGGGGGTGTCATCGCATGCATTTCGCGACCAAAATAGCCAACGGTGTGTTCGGTAATGGCGGCAGTTACCAGAGTAGTCAGCATGATGAACAGGGCTGCCGTGGGATCTACCACCACGCCGGGCCACGGGTGCAGCGATGTACCATTTTGCTGAAGTACGGGCAGGCACACCATTATTGAGCAGACGAACTGCAGCCACAACAGGCGCGCGACGGCCTTTGGCAAACCTGCAACGGGGATTTTTAACGCTGCAATGAGTGCGATAAAGGGCAGTGTGCAGAGGGCAACCATCCTAAGTGTTTGTGGAATGTTCATAGCGAGTAGCTTCTGCTAAGAACGTGACAGTAGTTGGCTGTCCCACTTATATTTGTTCTCGCTATCATTTTCTCGGATTGCCCAGTCTCAAAATGTCTATATGCTCGAAACTATCACTTATCTGAAAGGTGAGCACGCCTGCGATCATCGTTCCGGCCATAATATCCAGCAGAACACCAAGCTCCACCAACAACGGAAGTGAGTGCGGAATGGTGACAGTGAAGAAAAACATTCCATTTTCTAACACGAGGAAGCCTATAATCTGGCTTATCGCTAAACGGCGTGACACCATGAGTATCATGCCCGCGAGTATCACTCCAATGGAGGGTAGAGCAGCTGGAGGAACAGACTGTTGAAATGGGTGAAACAGAAATAGACCGCCAACGGCTGCTGCGCTCAAAAGTAGCAGCAGCGGAGATGCGATGAAGGACCCGATGTCCTTGCGGCATCCAACCGCTTGTGTCAGGTGAGCGAGGTAGAGTGGGGCGGCAATTCCCTTAAAAACGAAGACACCGACGCCAGCAAATACAAGGGCAGGCTCGTGGTGGGCAACTCCCACTAAGGTTGCGAGTGACCCAACAGCCAGCGTCTGAACAGAATAGAGGGTTAGCTTTGTGCTAATGGCAGTAATACCCACCATCCAGAGGCTGGTGATCAGGAGCAGGTTACCGAGTAGAGAATCGAAGGCATTCAATGCAATGTCTATCCTCTCAAGGCTGCCAGCAGGCAGGCCACTAGTGAGAACGCTAATCCAAATATGAGTAAATCGGGTAATTTGCGCCAATGTAACCGAACGAGCAGCGTATCCAAAATGGCTGCCGCGACTACCAGGCAGAGTATTAGCCCGAGGGTGCCGACCCAGCGCTCAAACGGTTCCCTAATAACCAGCTCGTTTAGGAGTAATTGCGCCACAAGCCCATAGAGAACCGTTAGCTTTAGCGCTGACTGATACTCAAGGAGGGCGAGCCGTGCACCACTATATTCAAGCAACTGAGCTTCGTGAATCATCGTCAATTCTAGATGCGTTACAGGGTCTTCAATCGGCATGCGTGAGGTTTCAACGGCAGCTGCGAGCCACAGCGCTGCGGCCGCTAGTGGCAGCACGTATGCAGATCCTCCCGCAATGACGGACGGTTTAGCTAGACCATTTAACCAGAGGTTTCCGCTAACTAGTGCCGCTGCACTTAATGCAAGAACCATTGTGGGCTCAACAAATATCGAGAGCATGGACTCCCGGCTTGCACCCATGCCCCCAAATGCGGTGCCAGTATCCATTGCAGCGAGACCAATCGCCATTCGAGCGGTGGCGAGTAGGAATATGACCAGGATAAGATCACCACGAATGGGAGCGCACAAACCCCACCACGGCGTCACAAGTGCCACGAGAAGATACGCGGTCAGGCTGATAGCCGGGGCAGTTCTAAATACAGGACCGGTCTCCAGGCTAATCGATGATGACTTTCGGGTAAGGCGGGCCAAATCGTAGAACGGCTGCAAAATTCTGGGGCCGGTGCGCTTCTGTAGGCGCGCTCGTAAGGTCCGTAATATCCCAACAAGCAGCAGGGGCAATACCAGCGCCTCGACGGCGAGTTCTGCCAACAGCATAGCGGTAGACGTGCTCACCTGTAGTATCCTGCTACCGCTAGCAGCAACAGAAGAGTCGCAAACATCGTTAATAGATAGGTGTGAATGCTTCCGGTTTGCAGTTGGGCAATAAGCCCCCCTAGCCGGTCAATTATGCGTACGATAGGTGCATATACACGCGATTCCATTGTTGCGTCCGCGTGCGTTTCGACAGTTATATGTTCGGGGAACAGTCGCGGGCTTGCCCCGTCGAATTCAACCTCAATGGCATACCTGTAGATGTTACCAAACAGCCGTGCAATTGGTTGGGCAAAGCTCTCAGCGGTCGCCTGCATACGCGCTGTGAGGCCGCCAGAACCGCAGTCCCATGCCTGAACGTCTGCTGTACCCGCGGTACGATCATGGTAGGCTAGCCAGGAAGTCAACAGTCCCGCGCTAGCGAGCGCAAGCAGCACGAACTGCCCCATAGGCAACGAGTAACCCACGGCAAGTACCTGAGGGCCGCCGTGGTTGATAGCATGTAGCAACTCGCCAATAATGGCCGCAGCAGTGATGCCCGTAA
The DNA here is from genome assembly GCA_021777995.1 of bacterium. Taxonomy (GTDB): domain Bacteria; phylum Armatimonadota; class Chthonomonadetes; order Chthonomonadales; family Chthonomonadaceae; genus JAJZFK01. Next base: position 2,598 of record JAJYCW010000119.1, on the reverse strand, counting down.
CGACCGACATCACCGCGGTGAGCGCCATTCCTGCCTGCATGGAACGATTACACTCATGAGCTTTCTGGCACGCGAGAGAACGAGCCCTGCCAAGGAATACGACTCCCACAAACCTTATACACGTTGCCATTGCAAGTGCACCAACGAGGCTTAGCCATCCGACTAGCAGTAGGGCGCCCATTCTTAGCGCCGGCTGGTGGGAATCTAATGCAAGTAGAAGTGAGCCGTGAAACAGCATCCATTCGGTCGCGAATCCCGCCATCGGCGGCAGCGCGCAAAACGACGCCGCGGCTGCCAGCGTGCAGAGGAAGGTGCGAGGCATACGACGACCCAGGCCACCCAATTTATCGATGTTGTGACAATCGGCCGCAATATCTACTGCCCCCGCCGCTAAGAACAGAGTAGACTTAAATAGCGCATGGCTTAGAACACCGAACAGGGCTGCAACTTCCAGCGTTAAGCCGATTCCTGCGTATCCAAACTGAAACGCGACCATGCTCATTCCGATTGCGCAAGTAATCACTCCAATGTTCTCGACAGTGCTGTATGCAAGTAAGCGCTTTAAGTCACGCTGTAGAAGTGTAAACAGAACCCCCCAAAACGCTGTAATAAGCCCCAGAGTAAGCAGCAGATATGCAGCGTCTGTGCTCTGTATAGCTCTCTGCACAATGAAAAATCGAAGGAAAGCGTAGATCGCGGTTTTTACCATTACGCCGCTCATGAGTGCAGATACCGGTGCGGGAGCCGCTGGATGAGCAGCAGGAAGCCAAAGGTGGAACGGCCAGCATCCAGCTTTTATAGCAATGCCAATCACGAGCAAGATTGCCGGCCACGTTGCTATCTGACCAGTGAGGTGCCACACAGCAAACGACCAGGAGTGTGTGATTCCGTGAATCCAGAGAAAAGCCGCTGCCAGGAAGAGCGTGCTGATACGCGTTGCTGCAATGTATATCAGGCCCGTTGTGCGAGTTGCGCGCTCCTGGTGATTTGTTAGCACCAACATGGCGGAACTTAGCGCCATTGCCTCCCAGCATATCAGGAACGTTATGGCATCTGCCGCCAGTAACACGCCGCACATTGCAGCTAGCAGCACTACAAAGCCTACCCAGTAGATGCGCATGTCGGGTGCGGGTTTTAGGTGATTCATGTACGACGGCGCGTAGAGGGATATTGCAATCGTACAGAACGCGAGTACAGCCAGAAACCAACCAGATAGCCAATCGAACTTCAAACATGGCCTGATTCCAACGAGGCAATATTGCGGTGGGAGTGCAATTACGAGCGGATTACGAAAAGCATCCTCCGCTAGAAAGAACAGCAGACAGGCACCAGCGGCTACTAAAACCGCTGCCCTTGTTCCACGGTTATGTAACGGCCCGACTATCGACATTAGTGCCGCAAGACCCCAAACAAACAGTAGGATAACAAAGAGTGCCATTTTCCGGGTAGTCCTACTACCTTCCGCTGGTATTTGGCATAGTGCCAGGAGACTGTTGGTTTATTTCTGCCAGCATCTCGACTGACTCATTGAGCTCCTCCATAAAGTACAGTCGCATGAGGTCAAGAACCTCCACAAGGCGTTGGTTCTTCAGTGAGTAGAACACCTGATTTCCTTCCTTGCGATTTACCACTATATGGTTCGATCGAAGAACCGATAGGTGCTGTGATGCATTGGCCTGCTCAACCGCGAGTCGCTCTAGAATGGCTCCTGCAGACATCTCGCCGTCGCTCAATATCTCGATAATTGCTATGCGTGTTGGGTGCGCAAGTGCCTGAAAAATGGCTGCCTTGAACTTGCGAAGGGCGGACTGCATAAGACATTCCTTAAAAGACGTTGGACAGAGACACAATCTTGTAAGTATTATAGCATATTCGTGATTTCGAATATATATTATTTAGTGACCACTTTTGAAACGGCGTGATTAACGGCGGTATCATTTGCTAACCAATCGGTACCCAACTGCCGTGGCTCTTTGAAGGCGGGGGCAGAGTGCGCTCAGGTTCACCAGGTAGTTGGCGCTGCTTACGGTGAATGACCTCACCCCGGCCGCTTGCGCGTCCACCTCTCTCCCGGGCACTTGCTACGCTCGTTGAGCGAGGGGTAGCCGAGGGGCTTGTCGTGGGCGAACAGTGAGCAAAGTTGCTGCATTGTGCCCCTCTCCCGAAGGAGCGCCAGCGACTGGGAGGGAGAGGGGAATGACCGCAGGTCATGGGGTGAGGTTCTGTGCTCGCCGTGGCTCGCTGAACGCCGTGGAGCGGTGGGCAGTTTCACCAGCTTGCTGGCGCTGCTTACGGTGAGTAACCTCACCCCGGCCGCTTGCGCGTCCACCCCTCTCCCGGGCACTCGCTGCGCTCCTTGAGGGAGGGGTAGCAGAGGGGCTTGTCGTGGAAGAACAGTGAGCAACGTTGCTGCATTGTGCCCCTCTCCCGAAGGAGCGCCAGCGACTGGGAGGGAGAGGGGAATGACCGCAGGTCATGGGGTGAGGTTCTGGTGGCGCAAGGGGTAGCCGAGGGGTTTGTCGTGGGCGAACAGTGAGCAACGTTGCGGCATTGTGCCCCTCTCCCGAAGGAGCGCCAGCGACTGGGAGGGAGAGGGGA
>JAJYCW010000013.1 GCA_021777995.1 bacterium | reverse complement strand
TAGAACTTGACGCCGCGATCATGGACGGCCCCTCGCACTCAGTCGGTGCTGTGTGTGCTATGGTAGATATTGGTCGGCCAATATCGGTTGCACGCGCTGTAATGGAACGATCACCGCATGTCATGCTTGCTGGCAACGGGGCGCGCGAGTTCGCCATCGCGAACGGATTTCCGCCGCAATCACAACTGAACGACCACGCAAGGGCGCGATGGCAGGAATGGCGGTTGTCTGAATCGAGCACGGCAACCGTGGCGCACTTTCCCGTCGTGAGCACTGTGGCGGAAAACCACGACACGATTGGAATTTGTGCCATCGATGCAGACTCCAATCTTGCAGCAGGTTGCACAACCAGCGGGATGGCTTGGAAGCTTGCTGGAAGAGTGGGCGACTCCCCTATCGTTGGTGCCGGGCTGTATGTTGACAATGAATACGGCGCTGCTGCTGCAACTGGCCACGGTGACGAAATGATGACGACCTGTTTATCATACCGGGTCGTTATGAACATGTCCCACGGCATGACTCCAACGGATGCCTGTATTGAAGCTATTCGCTACCTGCTCTCGAGACGCTCCACGGTCAACAACCCATATGGCGCTGCCATCGTAGCCCTACGCAAAGACGGTGCGGCAGGCTCCGCTGCCACGCGCTCGGGCTTCGAACCGCCATCAAAGGTGTGGAGCTGGGCCATGGCAGACCATGAAGCTCCAGAGGGTGTCATTTGCAATGGCCCATACGTGGACCTTGAGAATGTCCACACGTCGTTGCCCTAGTTGCATATTCTCCAGATTACGTTGCCTAAACAGGCTAATTAACAGTGTTACCTCAAGGATGCTCCTGTGTTAATATGAAAAACGTCATAATTGGAACTGCAGGACACGTTGACCACGGGAAAACAAGCCTGATTAAGGCGCTTACAGGGATTGATACCGACAGGCTGAAAGAAGAAAAGGAACGTGGCATGTCGATAGACATCGGCTTTGCTGCAATTACTCTTCCAAATGGCCAATGTGCAAGCATTGTCGATGTTCCTGGGCATGAACGGTTTACCAAAAACATGGTCGCAGGCGCTTGCGGAATTAATGCTGCTTTGCTTGTAATTGCCGCGGATGACGGGGTGATGCCACAAACTCTTGAGCATCTCGAGATCCTTCACCTACTGGAAGTTAAACAGGGAGTTGTAGCCCTAACAAAGTGTGACCTTGTAGAGAAGGAGTGGCGAGTTGAAGTCGAAGCGGATATCAGGCAGAACCTGAAGGGGTCTTTCCTTGAAAACGCCACAATTGTAGCGGTTAGCAACACTGAGGGGTTTGGCCTGAACAGGCTGAAACGCGAACTAATGGTGGTTGCCAGCCGTTGCGCCGACTCACCTGTCGAATCCCCATTCAGAATGATCATTGATCGCGCGTTTACCAAAACAGGTTTTGGATCGATTGTTACGGGTACGATTGCCTCAGGAACGATTAGGGAAAAGGATACAGTAGAAGTTTCACCATCCGGTCTGCAATGCCGGGTAAGAGCAATTGAAATACACGGGCAACGCGTTAAACAGGCTCCTGCGGGTACCCGTGCAGCCCTCAATCTGGCTGCAGTATCGTTGGAAACTATTAAGCGAGGTGATCAGATAACACCACCAGGTCTCTCGCTGACTACAACTCGCTGTGTAGTACAACTCAAACTTCTACCACGCGCTCAAGTTGAGCTAAAGGATCGAACCAGGGTCAGGATGCATGCCGGTACTGCCGAGGTCATAGGCCGATTGAAGTTTATGTTTGGGCAAACAACCTTGAACGCAGGTGAATCCTGTTATGCACTTTTTACACCAGAGGTACCATTCGCGACGATGCATAAGGACACGATGGTGATGAGGACCTACAGCCCACAAACCACTATTGGCTCGGCAGTTGTTTTAGATCCGTCACCGCCGGCGCAACCCAACAAACAGGAAGATTACAGGCTTCAGTTAACAAAGCGCATTGCGGGCTCACCCGTGGACCTTGTAACCACCTGCCTCGCTGGAAGTCCCATCGGGCTAAAGCTAGAACAACTGGCGGCACGCAGTCGCACCACCGAGGAAGTACTTACAGATTGCCTGAACGGACTTAAATTGGACGGTTCCGTTATACCCATTGGTGACAAATACCTTATTCACAACAGCTGCCTAACTGCACTCCTGTCCAGAATTACAACTGTACTAGGCGACTTCCATGAACGATATCCGCAGCGACAAGGAATTGGGCGTGAGGATTTGCGGGTTCTTGTAGCGAAGGGTATGGAGACAAGGGAGTTCGCCATATTGCTCCAGCTAATGGCAGCACGATCTATTATCGCACTTGAGGGTGCGTTCGTGAGACTTCGCGAATTTCGAATTGCTTTGCAACCATGGCAGCAGGCAATGCTAGACGATATATACGCCGAATACGACAAGCACGGAATCATTGCACCGGATCTTGCCGAGATTTGTACGGCATTGAAACTCAACCGTGAGGCACTGATCACACTATTGCAGTATGGAGTTGTAATAGGACGCTTCCATAGACCAGGCGAAGCAAAGTTCATCACTGATCATCCGATGAATTCGGCTCTGGAACTCGTAAGCCTTCGCAGTCAGACTACCGGCGGCATAACCGTTGGCGAACTGCGCGATGCCCTTGAGGTAAACCGTAAGTCAGCCCTGCAGGTACTGGAGTATATGGACGCAAAAAAGATGACAAGGCGCGTGCACGAGCGCCATGTCATCTTTTCGCACCCTCTTATATAGCTCTCAGCATAAGGCTAATTTGGCAGGCCCAGCGCTTTGTTCCTAGCAGTGCTCAATAATTGTAGAGCCTGTTTGAGCACCGGAGAACTTCCGTGTTTTAGGATGGCTTTGCGGACATCATGAAGGCCACTTTCGATATCCGATGGCCCGGAATGAGCAATCGCCAATTTATAAGTCTCTAGTGCGTCCCTTCCATCACCCTGAACAGCATAAACCAGCCCCTTGTTGTATTGTACGTAGCTTAGAGAGCCATCAATGAGCAGTGCACGATTGCTGGAACCCAGAGCCTCTTTATAAAGTCCTTCCTCATATTGCGCCCATCCCAGATTGCCCCAGACGATCGCATCTTTGGGCTTTAATGCTAACGCCTTAAGGTACAGTTGAACAGCCGCCGAATGATCGCCTGCCATGTCCTTTATCTGCGCAACTGTTGAGATAATCGTCTCGCTTTTGGGGGCCAACTCCAGCTGCTTGTCCGCAATTGCAAGAGCACTATTGTAGTCCTTAAGGCCAGCGAGCGAAACCGCGCGGCTGAGTTCAGTCTGCTGAAGCAACTTTGCAGTGGGCGAGGCAGGTGCTGGTTTGTCCTGCTTCAACAAGTAAATACCACTGGAATACTCATTCACTGCCTGTGCATGCATGTCTGCCTGCTCGTATGCATCACCCAGTGCAAGATGAACCTCTGGTTGGAATGGATCGAATCCCAACGCCAACGTGTAATTTTTGATCGCCTCATGAAAGTGACTTGAATTGAACGCGATATCGCCCGCTTGTTTGTAAAGCTCCGGAACATTGGGTGCCAACGAAATGGCAGTCTCTATATCGCGATATGCGCGCTTATAGTCCTTCATCTCGGCATAGATTCCAGCGCGTAACCCATAGGCGGCTTCAGATTGCTCGTTAATATTCAGTGCGCTATCGGTCGCTTCCAATGCACGAGGGTAGTGCCCATTCTCGAGCGCAATAGAAGCGAGTGTCATTTCCAAGGGATAGTTGTTAGGATACCGAAGAGAAGCATCGTAGAAAACCGTCTCTGCCTGTAGCGGCTTATGCTGCTGCAATAACTGCGAGCCCTGTTCAATCATCTGCTTGAGGGACAGATTAGTCGGCCCTGGCTGAACAGGTGGTTTGGGCGCAAGAATCGCTGTTGTTAGATTTGATTGAGCTGCTGCCGCATAGGAACTGGTAAACAGAGCGACAAATGCACCGACACATATAATTGCAGACCAGGATGCCAATACTCTTCTCATAAATAAACACCTCCCTAAAAGCAGGATTATACCAATTCAGAACAGAATTTTACGGCGTTATGACAATAAGACAACGCATAACCGATGTGGTATCGGAAGTTTTTGTACAAAGCATTATCCTTTTGCTCTACCTATGCTCCCCTAGCTTCGCGATCGCTCAGGTTCATCCGCGGTCAACAGCGGGCTTATCCCCGGCTGAACTGACCACGATTATGCGAGCGATAGATAGTCCAGACCTGAAATCAGCATTTGTAGGTGTCCAAATCATAGATGCCTCCACTCGGTCTGTCCTTTTCAGCACAAATGCCCATCGTATGTTTGAACCCGCTTCCTGCTGCAAACTATTGACCAGTGCAGCTGCCATGTCGATCCTTGGCATACGATATCGCTTTGAAACCAAACTGGAACTCGCTAACATCGTCAACAGACAATCCTCTAAGCCTGCCGACTTAATACTTGTTGGTGGCGGTGATCCGGTTTTAAATACGCATGATCTTACAAATCTAGCGCAGCAACTAATTGGTAAGATATCGGTAATTGACCGACTTGAATATTATGATCGAATTTTCGACAGACAGCGCCTGGGTGACGGTTGGGCGTGGGACGATGAGCCGTATTACTACTCACCCCAGATAAGTGGACTGAACTGCGCTGAAAATGTGATAACAATTTCCATTACACCTGGCGTTATAGACGGCCCACCAAAGCTGCTCGAAAGTCCCGTCTTACCACAGGTTCGCGTAGTGAACAAGATCGTGACGGTAAAAGGGCGCAATCACACTGACGTGAGGTACAACCGAGTTGAAGGGCGAAACGTTATCAAGCTGTCAGGCACCATCTCCGCTAGTGCTGCTGGAATAGAGAAAGTCGTAATTCCACTTACTTTCATGCATCCTGGTGAGATGACAGCCTATCTTACGATTAGCGCATTACGCTCACTGGGAATAAAGGTCATTCACAGCAGGCCCAACCAAGTCAAAAAACTGCCTACCGCGACGGAGGTCGTTGCCGAACATTACTCTGTGCCCCTTTCGCAAATGTTGGTTCTCATGAATAAGCCCAGTGATAACCTCATTGCAGAATGCCTGCTCCAGGCTGGTGGGGTAGCAGCAACCGGGCGCTCTACCGCGGGGTATGACGGTACAGGGCTTACAGCGTCCCGTGCAGCCTTGGCCACGTTCAATGTTGACCTTCACCAGCTCCACCAGGTGGATGGTTCTGGACTCTCCAGGCAGGATCTCGTATCACCGGCAAACCTGGTAAATTTGCTAGAGGCCCTTCGCACTCATAAACATTTTCGTTACTTTTATCAGTCCTTGCCGATAGCTGGAGTCGACGGTCCATTGGCATGGCGGATGAAGAACACGCGCGCGGCCAACAACTGCCATGCTAAAACGGGATACCTGTCGGGTGTTAGTACGATCGCTGGTTACGTTAACGGGCAAGATGGTACTCCCTTTGTGTTCGCTATCATGATTAACAATCATGTCTGTTCTGAGGCTGCATGCCAGTTAGCTCAGAATACAATAATTGAAATGCTTGCAAATGCTACAACTACTAGAAGGTCGGCACCGTGAGAATAAGGAATTCCGTAAATGCTGCGGTCATACCTGCTCCAGGTACACCTCCACAAGTGTGGCAGTATGAGTTGCCAACACCGGTTGACGGCGAATGCTTGGTGAAAGTCATTGCCAGTGAAGTGTGTGGTACAGACGTGCACCTGTTGCATGGCAGATTATCAGGGGTGCCTTACCCGCTAATACCGGGTCATGTAAGCGTGGGGAGAGTGGAACAGTTAGGTGGGACCCTGGAATACGTCGATGGTAGTGCAGTTTGCATCGGCGATATTGTGACATTTCTCGACGTGTATGGCACGTGTGGTAAGTGCATGTACTGCAGCGTTTGGAAAGCCTCTACGCGATGCCCACACCGCAAGGTCTATGGCATAACTGTGGGTGCTGACGATCCACCGGGGCTTTCTGGTGGCTGGGCAGATTACATCTTGCTGCGCCGCGGTACGCTGCTTCTGCAGCTACCGTCCGACGTAACCCCTGCATCTTGGATTGGAGGTGGGTGCGGGCTACCAACTGCTGTACATGCGGTGGAACTTTCTCAGATTAAGCTGGGTGACCGCGTCCTGGTGCAGGGAAGCGGACCCGTTGGACTGAATGCCGCGTTGCTTGCCCTGATAAGCGGGGCGGGCTGGGTAGGAATCATTGGCGCCCCCCGGACGCGCCTTCAAGCAGCAGAAAGGTTTGGAGTTGATCTCACGCTTGACATTTCAACAACAACCCCTGATTCGCGCCTTGCCGCTGTCCGGGCTGCCACCGGCGGACACGGCGCAGATATCGTCGTGGAAGCAAGCGGTAATCCCTCTGCAATTCCGGAGGGCTGTTCCCTTGTCCGTGATAACGGCCGGTACATAATTGTCGGGCAGTACACAAACAATGGCGATGTCTCACTTAATCCGCACCTGCACATTAATCGCAAACACCTAACTGTTCAGGGCTGTTGGGGTTCCGACTTTTCACACGTCTACCGCGCCATGGAAGTACTATCAAGGTTTAACAAAGAATACAATTGGGAGCGATTTATAACTAAACGTTACAGTTTAGCTGAATGCGCAGTGGCACTCGATGACGTCGAGCATCAACGTGTTGTAAAAGCCGTCATAACGCCGCAAGCTGAATAGCCTGTCAACGGAGCCAGGCACTAAAACCAAAAGTGATCGAAATTAGCTTACTAGCATTAACCAATTAACTCAAGGAGACGTCGACATGCGCATTGCTCTTGTGGGTGCCGGAGGCATGGCATCTATGCACGCCGATTGCTATTCTGCCATACCCAACGCTACCCTGTGCGGCGTAATGGACATACGAGCTGAAGCGGCAACCGCATTGGCTGCTCGATATGGCGCAGCACCATTCACGAATTTCGATAAAATGCTTGAGGAAATTCGTCCTGATGTCGTGGATGTATGCTGCCCTACCCCGTGGCACGTAGATTACGTTGTCTCTGCGGCCAACCAAGCAAAGGTGTTTGGAATAAAGGGTATTTCGACCGAAAAGCCCATGGCAAGAACGTTAGAAGACTGCCAACGCATGATTGATGCGGTGAACGGTGCAGGCATCCCGCTTTTTGTCGCGCATGTGGTACGGTTTTTCCCAGAGTTCAAACTCGCTGCACAACAGGTAAAACAGGGTGCGGTGGGAAATGTAGCGTCGGTTCGCACTAGACGCGGGGGCCCAATGCCTCACGCATGGAATGACTGGTACGCCGATTTTAGCAAGAGCGGTGGCTGCATACTTGACCTTATCATCCATGATTTCGATTGGCTAAGGTGGACGTTTGGACCGGTTCAAAGGGTGTTTGCGTGCGGTTTTCCCCATAAAGAGGGCATGCAAAAGGACTATGCGTTAGTTACACTGCGATTCGCCAGCGGCGCTGTAGGGCACGTGGAAGGAACATGGAGCGATCCCGGAGGCTTTAAAGTAACAATCGAGGTCGCGGGCGATGGAGGGTTGTTGGAGTTTAACGCAAACCAGCCCACGGGAACACCACTTAGGATTGCAATGGCTAACAGCGACGTTACGGCTGCAGGCGTAGCCGTGCCAGAAAGCCCAACAGGTGTAAATCCCTACCAATTAGAGTTACAGCATTTTCTTGACTGCCTGGAGGCAGGAGTTACTCCTTCAATAACACCTTACGATGGAATGGAAGCCGTTCGAATAGCCCTCGCAGCCATCGAGTCGGTGGAAACCGGAAGACCAGTAACCCTTCAAAGTATGCCTGCATCGTAAAATTCTAAGGTGGGGGTTCAGTGCCTTGTTGGGGTATCGTACCTTTCTGGCATTCCCCCACCCTCACAATGATGAGCAATCTTTCCTAATTGCCTTCCGGCACTGCTACAACGGGTTGCGTGAAATTAAGAAACCAGCGCCGACCACCGTTGTTTTGCGCCTAATCGTTGTCATCAAGGGTAGGCTGTGGGGTTGGGTAACAGCAGACAAAATCAGTTGGGCATGTTCAACCGACCTGTGCCATGTATTAGCACTTGCCCTCCAACTGTGGGCGCAACAGTAACGTCCAAGAACCATTCTGCTAGTTGAAATATGTAAGCAAGGCAGCATTACAGGGAGACTGTCTCTTATTACAAGACCTTCTATTTAGCATTACACCCGAGCCAAGCCAATGGCCCCTTCGTAAGGTTACCGCGACATAGGGTCGATAATTTCCAAATGCCACTGGAGATGGCCTTATACCAGTTTACTGCTGAGTTTAAGAATGCGGATGGCTACGTCGTTCCGTGTGCGAATACGGCCCCTCAATTGGCTTCACGAAATTCGTGTTAGACGCATATAGATCGTTTGCCCACAATACTTATCCGGGGATCAGTATCTTCATCACAGTAAGCCTCAACTACTTAAGAATCGGTCGTCAATCGTCGGCAAGAACTGCCACTGCAACCAGGACGAGTTCCAGGGGTACTTGGGCATCCAGCGATGCCACCGACCGCCAAAATGCACCGTCTTCAGGTTTTGGCTGTAGTGCACTCAGTTGTACAAGGTGACTTATTGTTCCGTTGAAGTCTCCAGATGTGTAGGATTGAATCGCATGCCGAGCGGCAGAGCGCGCGGCCGTCGATTCCTTCCCTGCCTCCTTGATCATCTTCACTACAATCCCATCGCGATCCATATCTGCCGCGGAAATAAGCCGATACGACGGCTCGCCGTGGTCTAGAATTATGCCTAGGGAATGTGCAATCTGACGGCGGCTGATCGTCGCTACAGCAACGCATATGGCGGTAACAAACAGCGGTACGGCCTCAGTGTCACCAATTCGTGCGAGTGCCGTTGAGGCAGCCGCAGCCATCACCTGGTCGCTACCTGCAGAAACGAGCATGGAACGTAGAATATCACGTGCCTGGGGTGCGCCAATTCTGCCCAATGCGCGCACGCAGCATACACAGATCGTGCGGTTCTCGCGTGAGCGGTTTATCAGGTTAGTCAAGACGCTTACCGCCTTTCAGAACGCGTTCTTCCCAGCGAATCGGCAATGTCTTCCTGCAATCCAGGATCAGAGGTTCCTTCCAGTTGCTTGATTAATGCTTCAGCAGCCTCTTCACCCCCAAGGGCTCCCAAAGCAGCAATGATCGACTGAAGCTCGGCGCGCCGTAATGTACGGCTCGTACTGGACATAAGAGCGATTAAATGAGGCACAGCGCGTCTATCACCCAGAACACCTAAAGCCTGTGCGGCCTCGGTAGTAATTGAGGCTGCTTCATCCTGAGTGGCCTGAAGCAGCGGTTCTAAAGCAAGTCGGTTGCCGATGTTGCCCAGGGCCCTTGCTGCCTGTTCTCTTACCTCTAGACTTGGATCCTGTAGAGCGTTCACCAATTCGCCTAATGCCAGTGCGGTGGGCGACTCCGCTAGAGCCTCCGCCGCACGAAGGCGCTGCATGTGTTCTGCGGGCTTTTGAAGTTTCCGTATGTGTGCCCAGTTCCGTGGTTTTGCCTGTCCAAGCTGCTTTATAACGTCGCTGGCAGATTGTGATCCTACGTCTTGTACCCCTGATAGTAGTGGGATAGACACCAATCGTAACAATGTAGTAAGAAGAAACAGGACTTGGTAGTTACCAATGTCAATACCATGCACCATGAAATGTAGCCCAGACATCAGGTGCATGAGATAACCGCCAACCAGTGGAGCAATACCTGCCAGGAGGCCGGTCACTGCCGACATAGTGGCGACGTATACAGAGGTGTTTTCTGGGCTGCTGCAACCTATAAGAAGGTTGAACTGTGCAAGACCAACTACCGCCCAAAAAACACCACTGCCAACATTGATTTCTAGCAGCCAGGCTGCCATTACTGCATTGTTGCCACGAACAGTAAAGATCCACGAAATTGGCAGTGTAAGAACACCCCAGGTGCCTATTGCAAGCAGAGGTTTGTTCCCGAATTTATCCGCAAGGTACCCCCAAAAGGGCATTGAAACGAGCGCAGATACGCCAACGATCGCCGCAAGCACTTGCATCCACAAGTAGTTTAGCTGAAGTACCTTCAGCGCATAGACGGTGAAAAACGGTGCTGCAAGGTTCTGACCTACGCCGAATACGACGTTAAACAGCAGCAGATGTCGAAATTTGATATCCGCGAAGGGTGCTGCAAAATAAGACCTCAAGCCACCCAACCTTGATAGGTTAGCCTCTTGTGAGCGAACTCGTGGAGGTTCTGGCTGTAGCCACACCATAATGCCGGAGACGATACCCCCAATTACTCCAGTACCGAACAGGAGAGCAAAACCGACCTTGGTCCAGCCGGCGGACTGTACAGCAACGTCGAGTAACCACGCGGCAGGTAGCGATATCACCATCCCCGTTATGCCTGCCACCATATTGCGGTACCCAAAGTATCTTCCACGATAGCCAACGGGAACCAGATCCGACATCCAAGAGCTCCACGCGGGCATCGGAATACTCGTGAGAATACTGGAGGCAGTAAACAAAACAAGGAAGATGGTTAGAGCGAGACTGCCCGACAAGAAGAACGGAAGCAGCAGGATTGGCAGCCATAGTAGCCTCCCTGCAAGCGAGTACCACACGATAAAGGGGCGACGTTGAGGCAACGCTTCCGTGGTATAGGATGAAAGCAGTTGTACGAGCGCCGCTAACGTTGGTACTGCAGTTAGCAGGCCAATTGAAACGCTATCAGCATGTAGCCACAGAGCAAATCCTGTAATGAATGCTCCTGAGGTGAGTGTAATCCATATGGTCGCGAATGCACCATCCCACACAGAAAAACGCAGCCCCCGAAGAACATCGAGCCTGCTCAGTGGAGTAGTGACCGGTGGCGACATCTGTTGGTCGCGCTCTTTTCGTAAACCGACACGCATGAATTATTACCGCCCCCGGAATTGCAACTGTGCGTAGCATTTTACCTTCAAAAACCGGTACATTATCCGCGGGTTCCAAACACGTGTATCTGTTAACTGAAAGTTAATCTGCAGGGGCCCGCCCTGGCAAATAATAGGAGATAGCTATGTTAGAAATAGGACAACCAGCCCCGGCACTGGTATTGAAAGATCAGAATGATACTACCATTGACCTTCAGCAATTGAAAGGTAAAACTGTGGTGCTCTTCTTTTATCCCAGGGCAGATACCCCGGGCTGCACTCGCGAGGCGTGCAGTTTCAGAGATACTCTAGAAGCGTTCCCGGAGAACACGGTAATTCTGGGCATAAGTCCAGATACGGTCACCGACCAAGGCAAATTCGCAAGCAAGTTCGATTTACCCTACCAGTTGCTTGCCGATGAGAACCATGCTATTGCCGAGTCCTACGGTGTTTGGGTCGAGAAGAACAACTACGGCAAGAAATACATGGGTGTGGACAGGACCACGTTCATCATCGCACCGGATGGCACAATTAAGCACATTTTCAAGAAAGTAAAACCTGACGATCATGCCCGTCAGGTATTAAACTACCTGCAAAACAACTAGCCCCTCCTACTCGCCACACGCCGCCGCTACGGGTTGCAGCGACGGCGTGTGATAGCAGTTTGCTTAACTAAAGCAGTGTGTGATGACAAATAGGCTGGTTAAGCTAATACATACCCACAGTAGGATTCCCTGAACCATTGGGCGCACGCCTACCGTTCGCAAGGTTGTCCGATTAATTGAGGCCCCCACGAGAAACAAGGTTAGCGTAAGACCTATGCCAGCCACGTACGCTATCGTTGTAGTATGTCCCTGTATCGCCGGAACAAACGTTCTTAGTATGGATGCAATTACGAACAAACCAATAAACCACGGCACTGTAACTTTCGGCTTAGGAGCGCTCTGGCCAGTATTGCTTCGCCCAAAGAGTTTGGCTGCTGCCATGGAAACAGGTACGATCCACAGTGCGCGCGACAACTTTACCGCAGTGGCGGTTTGAAGAGCTGTTAGACCATACCGAGAGGCAGCTCCTACCACGGACGAAATGTCGTGAATTGAAATCCCAGCCCAGATGCCGAACTGTGTTTGTGATAGATTAAGACCATGACCTACCAAAGGAAAAGTATAGAGCGCGACCGCATTCAGCATAAATACCGTGCCCATAGCCACAGAAATATCGCTTTCCCCTGCCCCAATAACCGTGCCAACTGCAGCAATTGCAGAGCCGCCACAGATTGCGGTTCCGGCCGAAATTAGCGCCGATGTCTTAGGGTTAATCTGGAGAAACTTTCCAGTAATAACGCCTAACGCAAGCGTCCCCCCAATCGTTGCTGCCGCGAATAGTATCCCGCTCTCGCCTGCGCGAACAACTGCACCCAGATCCATGCTAAGCCCTAAAAGGACAACCGAAGCCTTTAGTAAAAACTGTGCCGCCCTGTGTGTTGAGCGGTGGGCTGGGTTGTCCAATGTAAGTGCAAGTATCATACCTGCCGCTAGAGCGACAGGTGGCGACAGAACACCCAGTAAGCATGCTACGATGCAAGCCGTAAAAGCGGTGACTTGTACGGCATATCGTGTCGTTAAGCGCTTAGAAATTCTGGTGCCTGTGACCTGTAGACTTACGTTTTCCATTTGCTAGTCATCTCCTAATGCAATTAGTAAAGCAAGGATACAGCTTCAATATGATATAATGCAAATAGATATTTCTGATAGAAACCATAATCTGTATGTATACCATTAATCCTCATCACCTAACGATCTTTCATGCGATTGCTGAGGCCGGCTCAGTGAGTCGCGTCGCCGAACGGGCCTTTATAAGCCAACCAGCCGCGTCAGCCCAGCTCCGCGACCTGGAACGCGAACTTAACATATCGCTCTTCAACCGGCTGCCACGAGGGGTCGCGCTTACCCAGGCCGGTGAAATCCTTTACGAACACACCAAGAAATGCCAGTTCGACCTGCGCCAGACCCTGACAGCCATCGACGATCTTCACGGCCTAAGGCGGGGAGCGTTAAGCATTGGGGCAAGTTTAACCACTGGAAGTTACTATCTGCCTCAGGTCACTGCGACTTTCAGTGCGCGCTATCCAGATATTCACATCGACATGACCATTGAAAACAGCAACTTGGTATGTGCAGGGGTGTTTGCTGGACGCTACGATATTGGCTTTACAGAGGGAGAAACGCCAGCCGCAGGACTAACGCGCGAAACACTTTTCTACGAGCGCCTCTGTATAATTGCGTCGCCTGCTAATCGCATCGCTAAAACCCTGGAAGTAAGCCCCGCAGATCTATCAGAGGTGAAGTGGATCGTGCGTGAAGAAGGTTCCGGTACTCGGGCGGTGGTGGAGAGAACACTTACGTCCATAGGTGTAAGGACAAACATCGCTCTCACCTTAGGAAGTACAGAAGCGATTAAACGTGCTGTATGCGCAAGCGACTTCATAGCTGTCGTCTCGCGTGCAGCCGCCGCACCCGAACTCGAAGCGGGAATGCTGGTAGAGGTCGACTGCCCTGCTCTGGCACTATCGAGGCCGTTCTGGATCATCTACTCGGAAACATGGAGGCCTGGTCCGGCTGCGTTAGCATTTGCGTCGGCAGTGAAATCAGCTTGGACTGGCGAGTAGGCTGCGCGCTACTCCGCCCTACACACGGACCTCGTCCGCTGTTCGCGCAAACCGAACCCTTGACGTTGCGAGCAAGTTGGGAGTACAATCTTGCCAGTCCTGTGACATGCAGTCGGGCGGTTGGCTCAGTGGTAGAGCACTTCGTTCACACCGAAGGGGTCGGGGGTTCGAATCCCTCACCGCCCATCAGTAGTTTCTCCCCGCTCACATCACACCCTCAGTTCCTCATTCAGTTCATAGCTACGACATGTGCTATTAAATGCATCTCAGGTTTGTTTGTCGCTTAGGGCATCCGATCTTATGTGCAAAATCAACTAAGTTTTGGGGCTCACCTTGCAGATCTCGAAAATCCACAGGGCCACCACAGTTTCCTGATAAATTTCTCAGGTTTAATGTTACAATCATAGCATGCACCGGCACACGAGGTGGAGGATGGATAAGATGCAGACTAGCAGAATGCACCAGAGAACCATATTTGCAATTTTTGCAGTCATTTTGCTTTCAGCGACGACAGCAAGCTACGGTCAGCAAACGGCTCATAGAATTAAACATGTGCTTGTCGTCACGGTGACGATGGGTTTTCGCCACGATAGCATACCGACTGCTGAACATACGATACAGCAGCTGGGTGATACAACTGGTTTGTGGACCACCGACTTTGTGCGTACGCCAGCCGACATGCAGCGGATGATGACTGACCAGGCGCTCACAAAGTACGACGCAATAGTCTTCGCCAATACGACGGGGATGCTGCCCCTACCAGATCCGATTGGGCTTTTGGCGTACATTCGTGACGGGCACGGATTTGTTGCGATGCACGCAGGCTCTGACACATTCCACCAGTGGCCCGGTCAAACTTCGGGTGTATCGAGATACGCACGAATGTTGGGTGGTGAATTTAGAATTCACCACAACCAGTGTGCCGTCAAATTGCAATACGCAGACCCCGGCTTCCCCGCAGTGGCACCACTGATTCGTGCAGCCGAACATTCCACGAGCGCAAATCTACAATCAGTGGAGAGTGGTGGGACGAGTATAGCAACACCCCGTGGGTGGCACATTTTTGATGAGATCTATCTCTTTAAGAACTTTGATCCTACGCGGGTGCACCTACTCCTCTATTCCATGGTACACCCAAATGACGGCTCTCCGAAAGCCGGGTTACCAGGCCTTTACCCCATTTCCTGGTGCCGAAAGTATGGCAAAGGACGCGTATTTTACACGGCACTGGGCCATCGTAAACGGACATGGAATGACCCACTTTACCAGCAGCACATACTTGGGGGAATAAAGTGGGCACTGGGCCTTGCTCGCGGAAACGCACGCCCAGGAAATGCAAAACCAATACTTATCAACATATCGAAGGATTCGGTGAATAAGTGAACAAGAAGGTTTCTGAACGCCTCGTTTGCAGCGGCCGTGTCTTTGCGTCTGCAGCGGCCCTTTGCTGCCTTTGCTCAACTGGTATAGCAGGAACGGTTCCACCCGTCATAGGTATAAGCTCCGCCGTTCAAAGTGCCACACCGACCTCCGGTATCCTAACGCGGGCAGAATTGAAACGCATTCACCCGAATGAAATTGGGGATGTTCTCATTCTTGAATACCATAATATACTTCCGCACCCGCATGATCCCTATACAAGCTCTCCTGACCAGTTCCGCAAAGTAATGCAGCTTCTTTACAGCTTGCATTATCGCCCCATCAGTATGTCCGCGTATCTGAACAACAGAATTGATCTTCCGGCAGGTGATTCGCCCGTTATTTATACCTTTGATGATGCCGACGAATCACAATACCGAATACTACCAGACGGTCAGGTTGATCCGAATTGTGCCGTTGGGCTTATGCAGGCATTTAACAAGTTACATCCCAGTTGGCGATTGCGCGGGACGTTCTTTGTGTTACCGAGAGATGCATTCGGCCAACATGCATTGAGAGCACAAAAGCTTAGAAATCTGATACATATGGGCTATGAGATTGGAAACCATACCGTAACCCATCCGCAGCTAAGCAGGTTAAGTAACACGCAAGTTCAGTGGCAAATTGCAGAATGTGATCACCTCATCGACCAGTTAGTGCCTGGCACGAGGGTCTCCACGATGGCACTACCTTACGGTATATCGCCGAGGGATAGAATTCTGGCACTACATGGCAAATACCAAGCCTTGCGGTATGAAAATCGGGCTGTACTCTTGGCTGGAGCAGATCCAGCTCCTGCAGTAATCAGCAAGAAATTCGACGCGCTGCGAGTGCCGCGGGTTCAGCCCGTCAAAGGGATTTGTGGTCTCTATTTTTGGCTGAAGTTTCTAAAGCACCATTCCTACGAGCAGTACATTAGTGACGGCGTAGCGAGCCAAACTACTATTCCTCGCCGGTTTGCTCATTTAGTGAACAAGGCCCGACTTGATGGCTCCAAGTTAGTAATCTACTAGCAGATTGCACACGTCAACCTGTGGGAAGCCTGGTTTAAGCAGCCACGCGTCCCACTTCGATTTCGTCATCGACGGAAACACGCTCCATCGCTGCCTTAGCCACGTTACTCCATGACGCGCCATCCTGTGGATAGATAGCAGAACCGAAGTGCCACTCTATCCTTACACCGTTATGTGCAGTACGAATAGTATGTAGCTCATCGGCAAGTGCACCCTTCAACCGGTCTACCACCACACTTACGTGCTCCCCGGTGTATGGCAATATCATTGCGAGCTGATCGGGTGAATAGCGCGTGAGTATGTCGCTTCGGCGCACATTAGTTCTTACAACCTTCACTGTCGTTCGCAATATTTCATCCGCCTTAAGTGTCCCAGATGCAGCCGTAAAGGGAGTTAAGCCGGCGATTTTAATCATTAGTACTGCAACATTGGTCTCTAACCGTCCGGCGCGGAGCATCTCCTCTTCCAACCGCTGTTCGAAATAACCACGTGTATAAAGACGTGTCAGTTCATCGACAAGAGCCTCGCTTTGGAAATCCGGTGTGAGTAAGCCCTTCTTTCGCAGGCCAGAAATCTGTACCTGGGCATCCTTCAGCTCCTCAGTGTTGAGGATTTTCCGCATCTTTTTAGCAGCATTCCGAAGGATATGCGAGACGTAATTGCAAGAGATTCCTAACTTTGCGGCAATTTCGGTTTGATTCCGATCCTGAAAGTAGAATTCTGAAATTACCTGTTGCTCCAGCGGCTTTAAGTTTTCAATTGCCGACTCAAGTACGAGCCGTTCGTCCAGAGGCACTTCAAAGCTTGTTACAAAATCACGTGATGCCTGGCGATCGAGATCAATGGTACCATTGTTATCGTCGTCTTGATCCTGCCCCCCGTCCATCGATGTGACCTTAAATACCTCTCTGTTCGTCACTACTTCGGCAACCGCGTCCTCAGTCATTCCCATTGCCGCTGCAATCTCACCTTGAGTGGGTTGCCGCTGCAAATCCTGCGCCAACTGTTCCGTTCGTCTCACGATTCGCTGGTTAAGTTCCTGAAGCCATGCGGGCTCCTTAATGATCTTGCCACGATCGCGCAGATAGTGTTTGATCTGCCCAATAACGAAGTGAGTAGCGTATGTAGAAAACTTTACGTTCTTTGTAACGTCATATAATTCAATCGCGGTGATTAAGCCTATGTAACCTTCTTGCGCTAGATCATCCGCAGGTTCACCGCATGTTGCATATCTGCGTGCAACGCTCTCAACGAGGGCAGTAAACTGCGATACAATACGGTCACGATAGGTATTGTCCTTACTTTGCCGATAGGACATCAGAAGCTGCAGGACATCCTCTTCTGAACGACGAGTTGGCACGGTTGCCTTCTCCTCAGAGCCGTTTATCGGATTATGATAGCCTGTCGCCATATATTTCCTGTTCAACAGCTCGTCGTTCCCATCGTACGCGAGCGGTTGATTCTATCCTTTGAGTAAAGTTGTCTTACAGTCCGGTAAAAATGAACGGTTAGATTATTGACCAGATTTACCTATTCCTGTAGTTATACTAGCCCCTGAAAAAGATACGGTGATTTCCAAAGCGGGCTATTCAAGCATCTTGAATCGGTTGCTAAGTGGGTCACTTTCCTGATCCGCCGCACGTGCAAACTGTTCCGAAAACTCCAAATAACGCCTTGCCTGCCGGTTATCTGGGTCTAATTTTAAAACTTTTAAAAAATGGAATCTGGCCTTGTCGTATTGGCCCGAATCATACTCTACCAGCCCTAAATTAAATTCGCTCTGAATAGATAATATCCGTATTTTAGCGGATCTTTCCTCGGTAGCAGCTATCGATTGAGCAGTGTGCAGTGCTGAAATCGCTGCCTCCAGGTTCTTGGCAGCAACCATTTCATCCGCTTTTGTGTCGGCGATTATTACTCTGCGCGCAAGGATTCCAGCGAGATGCTCACGAGCCTCAAGGTTTTCATCCCAGATCTCAAGGGCGTCGGCTAACAGTCTTTCCGACTCAATAGGATCGCCTTCAGTTATGAGTTCTGCTTGTTTTGTAAGGGTGACTGAAGCCTGAATGGATAATGATCTTTGGTACTCTGCCAACTCGGTGCTTAACTCCGCCGCCTTGCGGGCAGCTGCAATAACCTTGAGTGCAGCGCTAAAATCACCACGTTTTGCGAGATCTTCTGCTTGCTCAATCGCACCGTGCACGAGCTGCACCCGTGCGGCCACAAGGTGCCTGGCCGCGTGGACATCCTGTTTATTCTTCCCACAGATCTCCATGAGAAGCAAGCAGGCCGACAACCAATTATGCTGGTCGAGGAGCATAACTGCCCTCTCAACATCATCTGGTGCCCCTGTTGCGCTAACAGGTGCACTGTAGTTAGTAATTCCGTATACAGATACCACACCATTTCGCTGAGAGACTGCCAGGGTACTACCATCCGGGCTGAAGCCTACACCAGTCACCCTCTCTAGGATGGGCAGTTTACCACATTCAACACCCTGCTCATCAATTAGGTAAATGGTATTACCAAGTTCTCCGGAATCCACAACGGCAGCGGTCAAACCAGACGTAAGCGCTGAGGCAAGCAGAGGAATCGAGCCGGTGTATCTGGACTCCCACTTACGCGTGCCAAATGCATCAATAGCCCCAATCGCTCCAGAATCCGTGCCGTAAACGACTTCCTCTACATCCTTAGAGCAACAGAGCGCGCTAATGGAGTCATCAGCGTGAAACCGCCAAATATCCTGGGCACCTGTATCCTGACAGGTAATAATTCCCCCATCCCCTGCGGCTACCAACGCCCTACCGCCGGATGCAGTCGCAACAACGCGGGGGGCAAAGTCAACGTCCTCAGCCCATATGACGGTGCCATCGAGGTTTGTAAGAAAGACTGTATAATTTTCGCCTGCGAGGTCACTGTAGGCTCCGGCTGCACGTATGCCGGTTTCGTCCATTACAACATCCACCGTCAAATAATACTTGCTGGGAAATAGCCGCGATTTTACACCGTCATGGAAGACGTAGAAGTCATCACCAGTCATACCCACACAGACGTTAGTACTTCGTGATGTTGATAGCTTTTGAAGCGTCTCTACAGTAAGTTCTGCTACCTTTCTCGACGAGGAGTCGGGATGCATCATTGCCAGGTCATAGGTGCGTGATTCCAGGGGTCTGGGGCAAAGTAACAGTACAGAACCGACATCCGTTACGCTGAACTGCGAAAGCCCACAGGCTGCGCGGTAACGCCGTTCCCACAGAAGCTTAGTGCGTACCGACATACGCTATTCCCAGGCAAAACGGAGAATTCGATGGTTCTGTGTGTCGCTGAGATAGACTTCGCCCCTAGGACCAATCGCCACGCCAGATGGGTCGTTAAGCCGCCCTAGTTTATTGGATGGCAGGTCTACAGCCGTAATCGACTGCCCCTCGCTGGAAAAGACATGCAGACGGCCCGCGTCCTGCTCCGCAACATAGACACGACCCAGTGAGTCCACGGCGACTTGTTGCGGAGCATGCAGTTTCCGGAGCTCTCCTAGTGCACGCAGCCGCTGGCCAAAAAAGGTGTACCGGGTGACATCGTTGGTACTCCCATCCGTGACGTATACGTTTTTTAAGTGGTCGCATGCTACAGAGACAGGCCTGACAATACCAATCGACTTGTCCACCCCTCCCATCACTATGCCGGTAGTCGCATCGACTCGAATCACCTTTTCGCCAAGCGAATCTGCTATCCAGAGGGCACCCTCGCTGTCCACGGCGATACCGATAGGTGCACGACAAGGTGTATTCAATTGCTGTACCGCACCGGTTACCCTGTAGGTGAGCACACGATAATTACCATGGTCGACCACAAAAAATCGTTGACCCGCTGGTTGGACTGCCACGGAAGTGGGGCCCAACATTTGCCCTTTTCCACTCCCCGAACCACCAAACACCTGCACATCTCCGTTGAGAAGAATTCGCTGTATACGATGATTACCGGTATCCGCAACGTAGAGCGTTCCATCATTATCAACCGATAGCCCGGATGGGCAAATGAACTGACCAACCTCGCTTCCGCGCGACCCAATCACCTCTACAGCGCGTAATGTTTTCGAGAAACTGTTGCTTTGTTCGGCTTCCGCGGATGCCTCAATTTTCGCAGCAGGAACCGGACCGTCATCGAGTTCGAGGAAATCAAATCGATCGCTCATTCCACAACTGCTTCCATCCCGGAATGACTGTCAGCTGGCTCGACACTGACATGCGCGGTGACGTCCCCTACCTTGCCTTTCACCGATTTAACAACTAGCAACTGTTCCGTGATAGTCTGCATGTCCTCGCTCATTTCGCTAGAGGCCATGCGTGCTCGTGTATTGGCCCAATCCCTAAGCTCTTCTATCCGTTCTCTCATGGTGACGGAGAGCGGAACCGTGTGATGTGCGGCGGCGATGAGCGACTCCGTGGTAAGTTGACCAGTTTCGTCAAATGCATCGTAGAGCGCTTCTACTACAACTGCCTCTATTTCGGCACCAGAAAATCCTGGTGTAGCGTCGGCAAGGCGACCAAGATCAAAATCCGCCACTTTGCGTTGGCGCTTTGCAAGGTGAATGGCAAAAATCTGTTTCCGTTCATCAATGGATGGTAGGTCAATGAAGAATATCTCGTCAAAACGCCCCTTACGCAGAAGCTCAGGCGGTAGAGAGGTCACGTCGTTAGAGGTCGCTACCACAAATGCACTTACCTGTTTGTCCTGCATCCAGGTTAAAAATGTTCCAAATACTCGGCTGGTCGTCCCACCATCGCTAATTCCGGAACTTTGCGTACCCGCAAATCCTTTTTCAAGTTCATCCAGCCAGAGTATGCATGGTGCAACTGACTCTGCTACCCGGATCGCCTTGCGCATATTCTCTTCAGATTGCCCAACAATTCCACCAAATATCCTGCCTATATCCAGCCGTAGCAATGGCAGTCTCCAAAGTGAGCCGATTGCTTTGGCCGATAAGCTCTTGCCACACCCTTGAACGCCCAGCAGAAGTACGCCGCGCGGTGCGGGAAGTCCAAATTCACGAGCGCGCTCTGTAAATGCCACAGTGCGCTTCTGCATCCAGTCCTTTAGAAGATCAAGGCCGCCAACATCCTGCAAGCTCTCGTTAAATGGATAATATTCTAGAATTCCAGACTTGCGAATAATCTGCTCTTTCTCACTAAGAACTACATCCACATCGAACCTATGCTTTTCAATAAGGCTTTTGGCGAAGACATTCTCCGCTTCCATAGCGGTTAGTCCCTGTGCAGCCTTCAACACTTGATCGCGTTCCAGTTCGGACAGGTTACAATCAATCTGAGGGGTATCCTTTACGGCCTGTATTACCTTCTCTAAAATGCCGTCAAGGTCACCGTAATCGGGAAGCCCGTAGTCTACAACAGCAATATCCTTTTCCAGTTCCGCCGGCAGCTTTAGCATGGGTGCAAGGATTATGAGCGACTTGTAGCAGGTTTTGAGTACCGAGGTTAAGTCCCGTAGGCGGCGGGTAATTGTGACATCTGAAATGAACGCATGATAGTCCTTGAGCACAAAGAGCGCCTGTTCTCGAGAATCCAGCACGGCATCTAGTGCTGCCAGGGGATCCCGCGTTGCATTGTCACGCAGGTTTGAATTTGCAACCATTCCCTGAGTCACTGTCCAGAAGAAAATCTTCTTTCCACGATCCTGCGCAATTCGGCGCAGGGCCTCCTCCACACGATGCTCCTCCCAGGAGACAATATATATAACTGGGTACCGAGCTCGGATGAGGGTTTCTAGTTCCCGATCAACAGCGGAAGATGCCACAGAATGTACCTCCGGAATGGATAACACATCTTTTTACTATTAATCATTATACCGGTTGAATAGGAATGTGTCATACGTTGACGTAACGAGACATCAACGGCAAAAGCACGCGGTAAACGGGTAAAATACATTTGGAATAGGGCGCCACTCCTCGCGGTCAAAAATACGATGGCTTTCACACCGTACGCCATCCCTAATAGGTGGTTATGAACAAGTACTTACGAAGCACGCTGTGCATCTCAGTTGCGCTGGCATTGGGCCAGCTGACGATTACTCCCGGGAGTTGTCAGGCGGTTAAGACCTCTGCGAATAATACTCAGGCTGAGTATAATCGGGGCGTTGCGCTTTTTAATCAGCAGCGCCTGGATGCTGCCCGTTCTGCATTCACAAAGGTTTTAGCCGAGAGTCCGCACGACGTACCCACTCTCACCTATTTAGGAATTATCGCCCTTCGCGAGCAGAAATACGCCGATGCGGTGACTCCGCTGGAAGAAGCGGCTCACCTCGAGCCTGGTTCCTCGGATGCGCATATCAATCTTGGAAACGCTTATGAGGGCCTGAAGCGCTATGATGACGCAAAACATCAGTTTACACTCGCTGCCAAACTTAATGCGCGTTCGGTAAGTGCATTATACAATCTTGGCGGTGTCTATTATGCGCAAAAGCAGTACCCCCAGGCAGTTGCAGCATATCGCAGGGCCGCAGCACTTGCGCCCACGGATGCTGATGTGCTGAACAACCTTGCTGTTGCTCTTCAAGCGGCGGGAAACCTCTCAGCCGCGGTGCCGGTTTACCAGAAAACTGCTGGCATTCAACCGGCTAACAGCACGTATCAAATGAACACAGCACTTGCCATACAACTTCTAGCAAAGAAAGCGGCTCTAAATGGGGAAACAGCCCATGCTGCTTCCTTGTGGCATCTTGCAACGGCAGCCATGGCGCACGCTGTTAAGGACGCACCTGAGAATTACCGTCTACGTGAGTCCTATGCCGAGATGTTGGTGCAAGCAGGAAGTGACAGCGAGGCTGTGAAGCAGTTTAATGTTGCATCGACTCAGGAGCCCATGGCATTTCGTCCGCACGATCAATTAGCGATGTTGCTTGTTCGGATGAACAAATACCAGAGTGCTGAAAATGCCGCACGTCGTGCCCTTACAATTAGGCCACAGGATCCCTCTGTCCTTAAGCTTCTGGGATTCATCGAATTTAAGCTGGGAAGGTTTGATCCCGCTGTCCACTATTATCAACTGGCGTCAGTAGTTGCTCCCCATGATCCCACTGTTTGGAACAATCTCGGTGCAGCAATGCAGGCGGCAGGAAACCTTGAAAAGGTATTGGCAACTTTAACAGTGCTCTCCAAGCAGAGCGCTGCGGATGGCGCGCTTGCTCCCCTCCATCGTGCAGCCGGCTACCTGTACCTCACTAAAGGTGATCCTGCAAGTCTGAAGCTGGCAATAAACAACTACCGACTTGCTACTGAGGAGGACGACACAAGTAGTGAAGCGTACAATGGTCTTGGCCTTGCCTACCAAAAATCTGGTGATGCGGCGAATGCTTTAGGTGCATTTGAACGGGCGGTCGCGCTAGATCCTCACTGGTCGGATGCATACAACAACCTCGGGGTTGCTTATGAGTCTCAGGGACAATTGAAGCTCGCCGCTGCTGCCTTCAAAAAGGCGATTGGCATTGATAAAACCAACAAGCTAGCCGAAACAAACCTTGCGAGGCTTACAGACAAGCACTAATGGATTGCATCAACTTGCGCTACTTTTTGCCCACTTTAAGTCTCTTTATGGCCTGCGCTCTTCCGTCTGTTGCTGGTGCACAAGCGTTGCAGAACAATGCGCCGGCCGTCGGCGCTACTACAGCAGCCCTGCAACCAGCTCTGCAGGCCGCATCACCATTAGTAGTGGAATACCTGGGCTCTCCTAGAGGTTACTCGATCACCTCTGCTCCGGTAGAAATGATGTGTGTCGTCAAAAACGTCTCTTCAACACCAGTACCTGCGGGAGTCTATCGATTGCAGTGCGTACCGCTCGACGGACTGGATTATTACTCTGGCAACACCATTCCGCTACTGCCGGCACTACAGCCTACTCAGCAGGCGTATGTGTTATGGCAATTGAAGCCACGTGATGACGGGCATTCCTACGCGTCTACCGCCATACTACAACAACTGTCTTCACCTCCTAACTCCGTCGCCAAACCTATCGGCGTGAGAATTGCAGTATTTCCTACTTTGCCAGGAGTCGCTCACTTCGGAACACCCATAGCGGGCTTAGACAAGGGACCGCAAGCAGGATTTACCTCTACTACTGCATGGGTTGCGGCAAATATGATTGCAATGAAAGTGCGCACGATGTCAAACCGGGAGCCCCTCGCTCTTCTTGCGGGTTCCACCAATGGGGTTTGGCAAACCTGTTCACTGCTTTCTCCCTTTCTCACTGTAAAGTCTGGTGGTTCTGGACAGCAGCCGTGGCTTCAAACCTTTCGATGGCTGAACGCTAACACGTCGATCGGGGCTGCATCTTCATCACTCACGCTAAACGGTACATGCGGCAAATTATGGGAAGTGCATATGATGCTGACGGCAGTAACCGATAGCTCGACGATTAGGGTTACCGTGCTTCTGACCGCGTTACGTAACGCTAATCTCGAGGCTGTGCAATTTCCGGTTCTGCGTCAGTATAATCAGACGTTACCGGTCGCAGATGGCACCGTACACCTGCTCACACCCCTAAGTGACCAACTTCCACCCACTGCCAATATTGCGGCTCTTCGCGTTGGCAGCAGTGTCTGCGGTGAAACATGGCCGACAATGCCGCCCATTCCTGGCTGGCAATGGCGAACGATACCATCTTTAGCCGGCATGCGATCGGCAGGTTACTGGTGTACCACTCAGCCTTCCACAATTCCTGCAGGGAATAGTATAGAATTTAAGTTCAAATTGTTTGTTCGCCCAACAGCGACCT
Source organism: bacterium (assembly GCA_021777995.1). GTDB lineage: Bacteria > Armatimonadota > Chthonomonadetes > Chthonomonadales > Chthonomonadaceae > JAJZFK01. Next base: position 26,448 of record JAJYCW010000013.1, on the reverse strand, counting down.
CCATTCGTAACGCACTTGCCTTTCAGGAACGCTAAGCAAAAAATGATGCACACAATAAGGTCATACGCAAAGATTAACCTTACCCTAGACGTTTACAGCCGATTGCCTAACGGATTCCATGGTATGTCGTCCGTAATGCAGTCCATTTCATTATTCGATACACTGGAAATGCGTTTGATACCGCAGATTGCGATTCAGTTTTCCTGTGAGGCACCACTTTCTCCAGATGTACCCACCGGACCGGAGAATATTGTAGTACGAGCGGTTTCGTTACTTCTTAATCACGCTTCCTCCGTCGGAAAGAGAGTTGAATACGGCGTGGCATGCCACCTGACGAAGATGGTTCCTTCGCAAGCTGGTTTAGGTGGAGGCAGCAGTAATGCAGCCGCAGCACTTCGTGGCCTAAACACACTATTGCAATTAGACTTTCCAACGACTGATCTCATGAACATGGCCGCTGAATTGGGATCTGACGTACCGTTTTTTCTGCACGGTGGCACAGCCTTGGCGACTGGTCGTGGAACAGAAATAACGCCGTTAGCGGATATTCCCACACTTTGGATGGTGATAGTAAAGCCAAATATTTCAGTCTCTACCAAGTGGGCTTATGACCAACTTGATGCGGTGCTAAACCGCGCATCGCACCGTGCCTCCGCACGGTTGCAAAAAGCCATTGAGGACAAGGATCTGGAAAGAATTGTATCGATCCAGTGCAACGACTTTGAGGGACCTGTTTTTGAACATCATTCAGAGCTAGCGTGGTTAGCAGACGAGATGCGTATGGCCGGTGCTCGCGTGGTTCATCTTGCTGGGAGCGGTTCAGCGCTATACGGCCTGGTGGATGATCAGGCGCGAGCGGTTAGCACCGCCGAGCGGCTTCAACGGGTTTACCCGCACTGCTGGATATCGCGTACGCTTACGCGTGCCGAGGCTGCTGCGTGAGCGCTACTCATTCTCTTGCAGCAGTTGTACTGGCGGGTGGAACCGCAGACGAGGAATTCCAAAAGGTTTCCGGGGTAACCATCCGTGCGCTGGCGCCCTTTCGGCATAGCACCATGCTACAACACGTAACATCCGCTATCACTCAAACAACTTTTCCCATGTCCGTAAACGATTTAGTGGTTGTAGCCGATCTACCGCAAGGTTCTGGGTACCGGACCATCAGTGACACAGGGACTTTCACAGGTAACTTATGTGCTGGACTGCAAGAGGTTTCCTCGTATGATCTCGCGCTGGTTTCAACGGCAGATATCCCGTTCATCACCCCCGAAACCATCACGATGTTTCTATCTGAGGCGGCTAAATATATGGAAGATCAGGATACTGCCCTAGTGTGGCCGGTCGTACCGGTGAATCTGTGTTACACCAATTACCCCGGCATCAAGCGCACGGCGATTAAACTTCGTGAGGGATTTCTAACCGGAGGAAACGTTGGTCTAGTGCGTCCACAGAAATTGCTTAGCTGCCTACCGGCGATAAACAGGGCATTTGACGCTAGAAAGAGTCCTCTAAAACTCGCAGGAATTCTTGGGCCGTCCGTTATTGCCCGACTGCTTATATCACAGTTAGCGGTGCCTTCAATTCTTACCACTACCTTTCTAGAAAATGCTGTTTCTAAACTAATCGGTGGTAAGGCACGGGCTGTGGTCTGCCATCTACCTGAGATTGCAACAGACATCGATAGAGCCTCCGATTATCTCGCAGTGACATCATCGCTATGACCAACGCATTTTTTGCAGCCCCCGACATGGAGATAAACAACTTCATCGCGGCTCTGGAGCGAGAGATTCGCGCTACGATACATGTCTCCATTCAACAGCTTTCAACTGGCCGGTCGTATCACTACCACTCTCACACTCGATGCAAATCAGCTAGCATCATAAAACTGCCGATCCTTATTGAGGCCGCAGCACGCGTGCACCATGGTGAACTGCATTGGCATAGAACCTTAACTTTGCGCGACAGTGATAAAGTTGGTGGTGCCGGTATATTGTCCGATCTTACCTCAGGTACGGTTCTTACACTTTGTGACGTATGCATGCTGATGATCGTTATATCGGATAATACAGCGGCGAATATGTTGATAGACTTTTTGGGGCTTGAGGCTATCAATAATCGAATTGGAGCCCTGGGTCTTCGAGATACGGCACTGTATCGTAAAGCATATACGCCTGACACAGAGGCAAGCAGGCAATTTGGCTTTGGGATGACATCTGCTTATGACATGCAGTCACTGTTAGCTTCAATTGCGCGTGGTATCATATTATCAGGAACATTATGCGAACAGGTAATGGGCTTTCTAAGTCGCCAGCAACTGCGGGACGGTATTCCTAGATACCTTCCCGCCACATGGAAATATGCCGGCAAGACAGGAGCAGTAGACGATGTTCGTAATGATGTTGCAATCGTGACTGATGATATTGGCGAGCAGTATTCTATAGCCGTTTTTTGCCAGAACATTCCAAACTCACTTTGGACTGCTGATAATCCTGGTGAAATTGCAATTGCTGAAATAGCACGAAGACTACTGCTTAGTGATACTATCGTCCAACAATAAGGAATAGGCTATTAACTCATGATGCTTCGCACGTTTTTGAAGAGCAAAATCCATCGCGCAACTGTCACTGATGCCGACGTAGACTATGTCGGAAGTGTTACAATAGACCGAGATCTCATTGACAGGGTGAACCTTGAAGTTGGGGAGCTGGTACACATCTGGGATGTGAATAACGGCGAGCGATTTGAGACATATGTCCTAGAGGGAAAACGCGGTGCCGGAGAGATTGTGATTAACGGCGCAGCTGCTCGAAAGGTTGCGAAGGGTGATATTGTTATCATCTCCGCATTCTGTTTAACCGATGAACCTATTAAAGCGCAGGCAATCCTTGTTGACCAATACAACCACTACATCAGAAACCTCTAACACTTCATCAGTTGACCCGCAATCCCGCTTCATTGCGATAGGCGATATTCATGGTCAGTTTAGCCAGCTTGATGATATGCTGGAGCGACTCACCTCATATTATAATCCTGAGAAACTAAGATTCATATTTCTCGGCGATTATATCGATCGCGGGCCCGATTCAGCACGCGTCATCAGTCGGCTAATCCAGTTTTCGGTTCAATATCCAGAAACGATATTTCTTCGGGGGAACCATGAGCAGCTGTTCCTGGATGCATTGGATGAAATGCAACCCAGGACTTGGGATGGTCGAGAAAACGACTCACTTGAGACTTTTCATTGGATTCAAAACGGTGGCCTGGACACACTGCGTTCCTACGGCACGGAGGACCTCGATCGCATCCTTGTTTCGGTTCCCGCGGAGCATTTACAGTTCATTAAAAATACTCGACTTGATTTCGATGCCGGCCACCTCTACTTCGTCCATGCCGGAGTAGTACCACCTGGATGCGACTGGAACGGGGCTAAGGATGGGCTGGATGCGCGTTTGTGGATTAGGGAACCATTCTTGTCTTACAAGGCCCTTATAGACAACCGAATTGTGGTTTTTGGCCACACACCACAGGCGAATGGTCGACCCCTGGTACATCGCAACAAGATCGGGATTGACACCGGTGCCGTTTATGGCGGACCACTAACGGCAGTCGCATTGTCAATGAGGGGCCCACTGCCGGGTAGGCACGTCCATCCTGTATTTCATCAGGTAAGCTCAGCGGTCTCCAGCACGCTATAGCATACGCGATTAAAGCTCGTTGCGCCTCAGACGCGGTCAGTGGCTGCTAGAACCTCTACTCCTGCATTAGTGAGCATATCACGATCAGTGGAGGATATCCCAGGATCGCAAATCACCAGGTCTGCGGCGGTAAGAGTGCCAATGGAAGCAAAGGCAATCTTGCCCAATTTGCTTGAGTCGGCTACAACGACCTTTGTGATGCTGCTTTTTAACATCGAATTCTTGAGTGCAGCTGCCTCAAAATCTGCCACGGTGTAGCCGGCATGCTCATCCACCCCATTCACTGCCACGAACGCGATATCGCAGCGTATTGAGTTGAGGAAGGCACAGGCTAATGGCCCCAAAGTTGCCTCGCGTGCTAATTGAAGACTTCCACCAATAACCACCACATCAATACCACACGACGGAGCCAGTACATGCGCAGATGAAATCGAGTTTGTCACCACAGTGAGCCGCGCGTGATACGACAACATTCGGGCAATTTCGAAACAGGTAGTACCAGCATCCAATAGGACAGTCTGCCCCTCTTTCACCAGCTGTGCAGCCTGACGGGCGATAGCCTGCTTTGCCTCATGATTAAGAATGGACCGCTCTGCATACGTAGGTTCATAGGCAAGCCTTGTTTCGCTAATCGCGCCCCCATGGGTTCTGCGTAATAGACCACGACCCTCCAACCGTGCTAGGTCCCCTCTTACAGTTGGTGCAGATACACCAAGGATTTCAGCAAGCCCTTCCACCGTCACTTTACCGTATTGCTGGAGGCGCAGCACAATCGCCTGCTCCCTCTCCTCTAAAAACACGCCGCACCTCCATCGTCCACAAGTCTGATTTGATAAGCTTATTATACTCGCGCAGATAATTTTGCTACCTTTAAGGTATTGAAACGACCTGAAGCACAACGGTGTGCGAGGCCAATTTAGGTTGCAATGAACCGAAAACAATCTCTTTTGCATCGAATTAAAGAATATCATTGACATCGACACACTGTCGTGTTATTATTGTTTATTAACGTGTTCCAGCACACGTGTGCTCCTTTGTTAGGGTCATAATCATGAGAGTAACTATTAAAGAGATCGCGCGCGAACTTGGACTATCGCATTCCACCGTGTCGCGAGTACTGAATCAGCGGGAAAGCGCTATGGTTTCGGACGCTACACGCGACCGCATCGTTACCGCTGCTAAATCAATGGGTTACAGGCCCAATCGAATTGCGCAGGCACTCAAAGGAGCGCGTAGCGGCCTAATTGGGGTGTTTATGCCGGATTCTCAGGAGTATTTCTTTAGCGAAGTGCTCTATCACTTGCGAAGGTTTGTGGAACTTGCCGGGTACGAACTTATTCCGTTCTCTTGCTCCCCGCTTAACGTGGAGGAACGTTGGCTTAAGCTTCTGCAATGGGATCTAGAGGGTGTGTTGGTATTTGATTACCTGCTTTTTGCCGACGGCCTTGGTCAGGCACTCCTCCAACATCGTGGCTTCGTCCCGCCAATTGTAGGCCTCTTCAACGCAGCATCCCAGCTAGACGAGTTCGTTGCATTCGATTTTGTGCCTGCGATGAATTCCCTGCTGAAGCATATGACTGAGGAGGGCGCGCACATAATCGCCTACGCTGCCGTACCTGGCAGCTTTCAGGCAGCGGAGCACCGGTATGACTGCTATAAAAGGTTTATGGATGCGAATGGACTTCAACAGGTGCGCATTAACGTCGTCGGTGGCGAGTCATTAAGCGAGTCGGCATTGCTTAGCACACGTGATCTTCTCAGTGGGGAGGAGAAACTACCCGATGCAATCTTTTGCCAGAATGACGAAATTGCGTTGGGAGTTTACAGGGCTCTATGCGAACATGGATTGAATATTCCCCGTGACATTATGCTCGCTGGCTGCGACAATGTACCGTTTGTAGCCTACCTCGAGACGCCGCTCACTACGCTTGCACTGCCTATCGCCGATGCGTGCGGAGCGGCTTTCGAGGTGCTGCAGCGTCGACTCGAATCACCGCAAAGCGCACCCGTACGGCGCTTCATGGAAGCTTCACTTGTACAACGGGCATCAACCTCGCGTAGAACCTGTAAGCTGGTTTCGGCTTCGGGATTGTAATGTGCGTCGTCGAATATGGAAACCTGGAGGATTCCAATGAAACACAACGGTTTTACACTGATCGAACTGCTGGTAGTTATTGCGATTATTGCGATTTTAGCAGCTATACTATTCCCCGTTTTCGCGCAAGCACGTGAAAAGGCTCGCGCTATTACCTGCGTTTCTAATGAGAAGCAGATGGGGTTAGGCTTTATGCTATATGTGCAGGATTATGACGAAACGTTCCCCATGGATCAGTATGATACTAACACCGTTGGTGGAGCGCCAGACGACAACACATTGCGATTCTGGACCGATTTTGTTTACCCATACATCAAGAATGGGGACAGAGGTAACGGCCTGGATGGTACACCGATAACGTGGGGTACAAGTGGAGTTTACGTCTGTCCCGATTACCCGGCGCCAATCTATGGTGTGCCCTACGGATGTAACTATGCGCTTATGCCAGACGGTCTTGTTTCCTGGACTGCGGGTACAGCACTAACACCTCCTGCAACTCTTGCCGCTATCCAGACGCCGTCAGAGTCGGTATTGATGGCAGAACTCGGCGTTAATGACGCACAGTGGACCTACGGTATGTATTACCCTGAGGAAGACCTCTGGACAAATACGGTGGGAAATCCTCCTGGATCGGTGCAAGGCCAGCATTATGACCTTATGTATGGTGATTGCGATGCCACAGCCGCCCAAATAAGCGCGGGTGCAGGAACCTATGGTGGTTGCGGAACTTATCCGCGCTATAGGCACACTGGCACTAGCAACATGCTGTTTGCAGACGGCCACGTGAAGGCTATACCACGAGGGCAGCTTAATTGGTACAAGAACATTTATCAGCCAGGTCTAATGCCCGCTGCATATTGAATAGGAAATACAGGCTGCACTGCCGCCTGAATACTGCCGCACAAAACAACGATCTTGGAGAGAAATAAATGTGTTATAAATCGACCAGATTGCTCGTACTTCTGGTTGTATCCGCCGTCAGTGTGATAGGTTGTGGGTCGCACAATGGCAGCAACGCTAATCCCACGCCTCTCGCGAAGCAGATAAATACAAATCCTAACCTTTATCCTGCAATGCGCCAAGCAGAACTTCAGGGAATGAAGGCTCACCAGATCGGTGGTCGGCTACGTGCGAGGCTACAGCAGTCAGCGCACACCGCCCCGGGAGGTTAGGCGGTTGCAGACGACGGGCGTAAAATGACCTAAAGGGGTTGCTTTACCTCGTTACCGGGAACAAATGAGCCTTAGAACTACGACTACCAGCGTATCATCGCCGCGAACTAGGAAACGACGATGAAACCGTGCCAAACATAACGTCGATTGCCCACCAGGCAACATCCCAACACGGGCTGCGCCGAGCAGGGGGGTTAGGACGCACAGGGCAACGATGATTAACGTGTGTCGTACTACTGGAGGCGATACCAGTACAAACAAGAGAGTGCGCCGATTACCAACCGGTAATCGGCGCACTCTACCTGCTAAGCAAACCTAGACTGTAGTCTGTGGCCTGCGATTCTCCATAACACGATTTATCATCGATAGCAAGATGCCGAACACCGCGACAAGGACACCCGTCCAAACCAGATTCACCCATGGCTTATAAGTAATCGAAAGAGGGATCGTCCACGTTGCGGGCATCTCTGGCAAGCTAAACAGCACGTTAACCTCGTGTGTTTGAGGATTTAGGCTGTTAAGGATGGCAACAGCTGGCTGATTAGTCGACGAAGGAATTTGTGGGATACTCTCGTCAGTTTTATAGATAATCGGCTGCCCGTTATCATTTTGAACAGTCTGATTAGCGCTGTCTTTCAGGAACTGTTCCCCCGGTTGAATCCCTACTACCTGATTGTTAGGCAAGAGAATGCCCATAACAGCACCAAAGTAATTGAGCGGCTGAATGACTGGTTTCAGGTAGAAGATCTGATAAGGTCCTAACTGTACATGCTGCTTAGGCAACAGGTTGACCGAGTAGAGATCCTCCGCTGGCTGATTGGCAAGCGCCACATAAAGATCATGTCCCAGGTACTTCTTTATCGCGGGCCAGAACATGGTATCAGGATTGCCCATGCTCTCCTCGTCGAGTGATGGGCGAGGAACGTACCACCGTGGTTCCATCAGGAAGGAGCCAGCTTTACCCTCCTGCTCAAGCTGATTTCCATTGGGTGCTGTCACCCGAAGCACCACATGGTTATTTTGATCATACTCAGGGTCAATTGGCCGTACGGCCTTAGCTTTACCTGTCATGGCCTCGAAGGAGAATTTGTATCCAAATACCGTTCGAGGGCCACCATCCTGTTTCAACGTGATAATTTCAGTACGCTCAAACGTGTTGGAAACAATCACCCCGATTATTAGAAGTCCAATGCCTACGTGTGCAATCCAGCCTCCGGCCGCAAGCGGCCTTTTCCGGAACACCCTGTAGGCAAGCATAGCATTAGAGAGCGCAGCGAGGAATCCAAGGGAACCAAGGATTACCACCATAATACGCTGAACGGCAGGATTTATCCAGTTGTGCATAGTCGACTGGTAGGTAGATGGATCCATTGTCGCTACCAGTTGCGCTTGTGACTTCTGAACCCACAGCAGTAGGATGAATCCAAATATGAGCATCACTACCCACGGCACAAGCAATTTGCGCATGAACGTATCGGGGTCCGTTTTGCGCCATGCCATCCAGGGCACCGCTCCTAGTAAAAGGGTAACGGGAATCATCAATGGCAGCATCACTTTATTATAAAATGATGCCTGTGGAGCCATTGGCGGCCTGTGTGCCCAGCTTAGAAACAATGGAGTTGTAGAACCTAGCGTGATCACTGCGCACGCTACCAGCATCATCACCACTGCCATGAAGAAGGCAAAATCCCGTGAGAGCAGATTGTCGCCTGTGGTGCTTCGTCCCGGTACTTCCTTCCAACGCCATGCCCACATGATCACACCTGCAAGACCGTAAACCACTAGCATGGCGACCATGAGGTTTAGACCGCTTTTGCTGATGTTGTCAAATGCATGAACTGAAAGCAATTGCCCATTCGCGCCCTTTGATGCCAAAGCACCAGAGCGCGTGAGAAAAGTGCCAACAAGAAATAGCCAGAATGCAAGGATTCCGAGAAATAGATTCGTCTTCGCCATTCCCTTGCGGTTGTGCTGAACATGGAGACCATGAACAAGTGCGGTGACCGCAAGCCACGGGAAGAATGACGCATTCTCTACCGGATCCCACGCCCAGAAACCATGCCAGCCCAGAGTTCCGTAGGCCCAGTAGCCTCCCATAAACAGGCCCAGGCCAAGAATTCCGGAAGACAGGAGTGCGAATGGAAAAACACGCCTTACCCAGCTTTCGTAATCGCGGGTGATGAGAGCACTAAGAGCGTATGCAAAGGGAATTGCTAGAGACGCGAATCCGAAAAAAATCGTGGGAGGATGTATCGTCATCCAGTAATTTTGTAGCGATGGGTTAAGTCCCAAGCCTTCTGTTGGTACAGACGGCATCCCAGGATTAACTTTTAGGAACAACAAATAGGGCGACTGTTTGAGTAAAATTGCGCATAGAAAGCCAATTACACTCGTTACGATTGGCACAACCAACTTTTCGAAGTCTTTTGAAACCGCGACGAGAATGAGGCCGAGAACTGCAGACCATGTCGCCCAGAGCAGGAAGCTCCCTTCTTGCCCCGACCATGTAGCCGCAAACCTGAACCAATGATTGTAAAGTTCGTTACTGGTGTGCTGCACTGCATAGTTGTACTGGTACTCCCGGTGATACACAATCCAGCCGAGAGTACCCATAGAAGCAAACACAGAACCGGCGCAGGCAACATAAGCTGCCCGCGCCAAGTAGATTAATTTCCCACTTTGCTTTTTGACATTGATGAGAATATAGAGAACAATAGTGAGTACACTAAAAAACAGTCCGCTAGCAACAGCAAATGTTCCTGCGGTGCCCGCGGTCATATACGGTGCTCCGCAGCGGAATTTGCTTTGGTGTCATTTTTGAGGCCCTTTTTATCGCTATACTTGCTAGGGCACTTCACAACCATACTATCGGAGTTAAGTACAAGCTTACCGTCGGCTGTTTTACTCAGTACACCCTGTGCAGCTGTTTCTGGCGCAGTATCAAACGCTTCTGGTTTTGCGCCATGATAGTCCACCTCTACAAGATCATTGTTCTTGTCTTCCAAGGTAAATACCAACGCATGTTTACTGTCGCTCCAGTGAGCAGTACTGTGTAGGATTTTGCCGCGTATCTGAACCTGGCCGGTGAGCTTTTCGGCCTGATGTATATCTACGTAAGGGGTCATTGAGCTGCTGAACGCCCACATTGTAAAGCCCATTGCTGTGCTAATTACGATGAGGGCAACGATAACTGACCTGTTCATAACTGTTCCTCTTGACTTTCATTCCGCTCCAGCCGGCGGACGGCCCTGTCAATTCTAACCAGATATAGATAGATTCCAAACCATACAATTAAGGGGACAGCGGTAACCAGTAGAATTGTCATATGGCCGTTCATTACCGTTGAGCCTCCATTTCTCGCAATCTTCGTTTCTTCCGCGCTTCCAACAACTTACTAGAACTCACTCTCAACTGCATCAACCAGATGAAAAGCAGAGTAAATGCAAGGAAAGAGGGATATAGTACGAGTTTGTAGCTAAGACTAGTGTCGGCAGGATTACTCAATGTGGTCGTAGGGTGCATTGTGTGCAGGACTCGCGGTACAACCCAGATGAGATAAATGGATGGAATTACCGCAATTACAGCGTAAACTGCACTCAATCGTGCTCGTTTGGCGGTATCCGATGTAAATGCCGTTCGCAGCAGCATGTATGATGCATATAGTAACAGCATGATCACTATGGAGGTTTCGCGCGGATCCCAATTCCAGAAACTTCCCCACTGCACTCCCGCAAAGATGCTGCCGGTTATGGTGGCTAAAATACAGAAAAGAAAACCCAGTTCCATTGCCGTGGCAGACTTAAAGTCTGAGTCCTCCAGTGCCTCAACACTCTTGTTGGGCCCACCCAATAGCCATAGATGCTTCACTGCATACCACGTGGCAACAAGGTAGGCAACCGACGAATACACCGCACACGGTACGTGAAAGAAAATGATCCTAGCTGCTACTCCCTTTTCTGCGAATCCAATAGCCCCGTGCGCGATATTGAATGCCCCGTATATAACGTAGGCCATCAATACCGCCAGGAATATCTTCCAGAAACTCATATTAGTCTTCCCATATGAAGTGAAAAAGTAATGCAGATAAGGTCACAATCAGGACTCCAAAACCGACAATACCAATAACAGGTCGAACGTATTGTACCGCCGATTCACTGCGGATGTAACACTGTCTGGCTGCATTCATGATGAGTACAAGGAGGACGGTTAACATGGGCAACCCCACAGCTCCAAACAAGGCTCCTGTACTTCGAGCTCGCGCCGCGAGGGCTGCTACTACAGTGGCGACAGCAGAAAGACTAACAGTTCCACTTAGCATAACGGTAAAAAACATTGGTATGGTTCCTGCCTCCATACCAGTCATGACCATATAAAGCGGCGTTATCACCAACGATACCGCCAGCAGAACCGTAGTGTTGAACAGCAACTTGCCAGCGTACACCGCCTGCGGCATCATATGTAGCTTGAGGGTAGAGGCCGTTCCGGTCTCCTCCTCATACACAAATGAGTGTGACAATCCAGCAAACGCCGCAAAGCAGAGCAGCACCCACAACAACGACATCTTACCAGAATTGTTCCATGCTGGCACAGATTGTCCAGTAGAATTCTGTAACATTACACCCTTTAATCCGACCATCGCCAGCGAAATCAACAGGAGAGCCGAAAACGAAAATACACCCATGGCTCCAAACGCGACGCGTGTACGCGTCTCCGCCAGGAGGTCCTTCCGAAACAGCGCGAGCGACTGCTGCACCCAGGATTGATTATTCATACTGCCGCAACAGGAATGCTGCAATCGGCCCAGTGCTCTTCCTCGGGCTCGTTGGTCGCAAGTATTGTGACCCGACCTGCATTTCGCCGATCACCTATCATCCGCTCTACAATCTTAGTTCCGTGAACATCCAGGTTGGCACCCGGTTCGTCCAGTAGGAGCACCTCAGGATCATGCATGACAGCGATGAGGTATTTAAGTCTCTGTTTCATACCGCTTGAATAGTCACCCACCCTGTCGCTTCCACGCCCCTTTAGGCCAACATTTTCTAACATAGCTCGCAACTGAGCCTTGTCGTAGTGCTGGCCGCGTAAGGTTCCAAAAAACCGAATATTCTCTACAGCGGTGAGTTCCTGGTAGAGCGCCATTTCCGGCGAGACGAATCCTATGTACTGGGAGCGGTGTGCCGGATCTGTTAAGGTATTGTTGATCTGCAGCTCAACATTGCCCTCTACAGGCTGTAGGAGGCCCGCAATGATTTTGAGCAAGGTTGACTTCCCACTGCCGTTATGCCCGGTTATCGCGACTACCTCACTGTTACGGGCGGTGAACGATATCTCACGGTAGAGCAGTCGCGCACCAAATCGATGACCTACCCCTCGAGCACTTAGAGTTATGGGTAGCAGGCTCAACTATAAATCTCCGGAAATCATAGATCGATCCCTGCGCAAGCAGTTGTCAGTATGTACACTATCATTATTGGTGATTATACCTGACTGGCTCTCAGTCAAACCTCCCTGCTTTGACGGATGCAGATGCCAGATTACGCCTGTGTATATGCAATAATAATCACATTATTGGCAGAGTTTTAATACCTCCGCCCCCGCTCATTCCACGCTGCCACCACCTTAATTGAAGGAGTTGTACGATATGATGTTGCCTGGTAATTCCGACGAGAACGAACCGCAACCTGAAGAGGAGAAGCGTTCCGAGGCTGATCGGCAGGCCGAACGTGACCAGTTAGAGAATCTAAGCTCAGTAGGTCACGTAAAGGCAGATTACAGCGCTGAGCAAATTCAGGTCCTGGAAGGTCTAGAGGCGGTAAGGCGTCGTCCAGCTATGTACATAGGCGACACAGACATACGAGGACTGCATCACCTTTTCTACGAAGTGAGCGACAATGCAGTTGATGAGGCAATGGCTGGATACTGTACTCGGATCGACGTAATTCTTCATAAGGATGGAAGCATTTCTGTTGAGGACAATGGCCGAGGTATACCAGCTGACATTAACCGGCAATATGGGGTTTCTGGCATTGAACTGGCACTAACCAAATTGCATGCAGGTGGAAAATTCGATAGTGGCGCTTACAAAGTTTCCGGCGGGCTCCATGGGGTTGGTGTATCGTGCGTAAATGCAACATCGGACTGGCTTGAGGTAACCGTCGTCCAACACGGTAAGGTGCACTGGGCCAAATTCGAACGAGGAATCATTACCGGTCCTTTAAAGGTGCTGGGAAAGGCCAAGCCTGAGGCTCATGGTACGAAGGTTCACTGGCACGCCGATCCGCTCATCTTTGGAGTTCACCAGTATGACCCAGAGCGCATCCAGCGGCGCATGCGTGAACTTGCCTACCTCAACAAAGAACTCACTCTTACGTTCCTTAACCTGCGCGATGAAACTACCGAGACGCTACCCGACGGAACCGTTCAGCACATAAAGCCGCAGGTTGTAACCTACCACTATCCGCGGGGCCTGGCAGAATATGTTGAACACCTGAACGAAACAAAAGACTCCGTACATCAGGCGGTGTACTTTGGTGGCGTGCGCGAGCAACTTATTGCCGAAATATCCATCCAGTACAATCACAGCTATCAAGAGGTTATTCTAACGTTTGCGAATAACATCAATACTCCCGATGGTGGCACTCATCTAAGCGGGTTCAAAACAGCGTTAACGAGGGTCCTCAATAACTACGCCCGTAAAAATAACCTGCTTAAAGAGAAGGAGTCGAATTTTACTGGCGATGACGTGCGCGAGGGTCTTTCCGCAGTAATTTCGGTAAAACTCCCAAATCCGCAATTTGAGTCGCAAACTAAGGTTAAGCTTTCCAATATGGAAGTGGAAGGCGCGGTGAACTCGATTGTTGGCGAGAAGCTAAGTGAATTTCTCGAAGAGAATCCGGCCGTAGGTAAGCGCATAATTGAGAAGGCACTTACCGCGCAACGCGCTCGCGAGGCAGCGCGCAAGGCAGCCGACCTCGTGAAGCGTCAGAGCGCACTTGAGTCGCACTCACTGCCTGGCAAATTAGCCGACTGTAGTGAACGAGACCCCGTAAAATGTGAGCTATTCCTGGTCGAAGGCGACTCGGCAGGTGGGCCGGCTAAGCAAGGGCGCGATCGGCGGACACAAGCGGTGCTTCCCCTGCGCGGTAAGATCCTGAATGCAGGAAAGACCAGGGTTGACAAGGTACTGGAGAACGAAGAGATTCGTGCTATGATTGCAGCTATCGGAAGCGGTATTGCGTACGGCGAAGATAGCGACGATGATCTTGAGACAGTTGGCGAGCGTTCGAACGGTGGGAAGAACTTCGACCTCGGCAAGCTAAGGTACCATAAAGTTATCATCATGACGGACGCCGACGTTGACGGTGACCACATTAGAACCCTGCTGCTCACCTTCTTCTGGTACTACATGCGTCCGCTCATTGAGAACGGGCATATTTATGTAGCTCAGCCTCCGCTTTACCGAATTAAATCTGGTAAGAATGATCAGTTCTACGCCAAAAATGAGGCAGAGCGAGATCGTATCCTCGAAACCTTGCGGAGTAAAAGAGATGTCTCAGTTAACAGGTTCAAGGGCTTAGGCGAGATGGATGCCGTTGACCTTGCTGAAACTACGATGGACGTTGATAAGAGGCAGCTAGCGCGGGTTAATATTGACAGCGAGAACCTTACTGCGGCGGTTGACATGTTTGATATCTTTATGAGCGAGAAGGTGGAACCACGCCGTGACTTCATTGTAGCCCATGCTCGTGAAGTCACGGACGTGGACTGGCACGGCTAATCCGCCGCATCGGCCACCACCGCTACCATCCAATCAACTACCGGAGGTTGCACCTACATTGCGTGCAACCTCCGGCGTTTTCTCTCAGTTATTCACCCTTGCCAGTGTAGGCGACCAATATGCTCACTCGGCGGTTTACATAGCTGAACGGATGTTTGGGATCGAGCAGTTTGTGGTCAGCGTATCCACGCACCTCTATGACCTGCCCCTTGCGAATGCCGTGCCCTTCCATTACCCGCCTGGCTGCGTTGGCCCGATCTACTGAAAGTTCCCAGTTTGAATAACCTGGTCGGCCAGTGTACGGATGACTATCGGTGTCCCCTTCCATCACGATTGGGTTTTTCAGTTTGCCAAGTTGTGAGGCAATCATTCTCAGCAAGCGCACGGTTCTAGGGTGCAATGAAGCGCTACCACTGCTAAAGAACAGCGACGGTGTCTTTTCCATCAGTTCAATGCGCAAGCCCTCGTTGGTTAAGTGAACCTGTATACTGTCTTTCAGCCCTTTAAAATCCGGTGACTTCTGCAATTTCTCCAGAATCTGCTGTGCCACGGCCTTAAACCTGGCCTCCATTGCGCTCCTGTCTGCATCCGTTTCCTGGGGGCCTCCGGTTGGCAGCAATGGCGATGGTTTGCCCCGGTTGATGGCGCTGTCCGCCGACTTTGCCAAAGGGTTCTTACCACCTCGCGCCAGCTTCATGAAGCCAACAGGATCTTTAAAATATGCTGCAATTGCCTGACGCACTGGCTTGCTCAGCCCGACAATCCACATGACAAGAAAGAATGCCATCATGGCCGTAACAAAGTCAGCGTAGGCCACCTTCCAGGCACCCCCATGGTGGCCGCCATGGTCTTTTTTCTTAACGATGCGTATAATGGGCGGTTCAGGATCCATTGTTCATCTCCTAATTAGCTGTTCCGCAGCCTACGCCGCGGCCGCCATGTCGCCGCCGCCCATGTTCTTAACAAACTGCTCCATCTCACTGAAAGAAGGACGCACCGACGGTTCAATATTCCTACGTGCAAACTCTACTGCGGTGAGTGGCGCGTCACCTCGGGCAAAGGAGAGTAGCGCAAACTTAATAGCATTCATGTACATGCCGCCAGCCTTGGAACTGGCTTCCATCGAAATCGAGAGCGGCTGCAACAGACCGTATGCCATAAGGATCCCGAGGAACGTACCTACAAGGGCGGCGCCTACCTTCTCTCCAATCACCTCGGGCTTTCCACCGATGGCAGCCATGGTATTGACGACCCCAAGTACGGCTGCAACAATTCCAAAGCCCGGCATTGCATCACCCATTTTCGCCACGATTTGCGACGGCTTCAGTTCTTCTTCGTGGGTAGTTTCAAGGTCAATGTCCATCAGTTCCATTAAGTTGTAGTCAGAAACAGATCCGCTGACAATCACCTTCATGGTGTCGGCAAGGAACGCAACTGCGTGGTGATTGCTGAAAAAGAGTGGATAGTTCGAAAAGAAGGAGGAATCTTCTGGCCGCTCAACATGCGAGTCGAGCGACATCAGACCTTCCTTGCGTGCCATCATGAACATATCGTACAGCATCTTCAACAGCTCCATATATGCTGCCTTGCTGTATCGTGACGGTTTTAATGTGCCAAGAACTCCCTTGAACACGCTGATTACTACCGACAACGGGTTCGCGATAAGCATGCTGCCAAGCGCCGCGCCACCAATGATAATAAACTCATTTACCTGCATGAGCGCAGCTATCTTGCCGCCCTCAGAAGTAAAGCCTACTATTATCGCGCCAAACAGGACACCGATCCCAATGAGAACAAACATCTCAGTTACCCCCAGGTTTACCTGCGCAATGTGGATAATCCCGGTCTTTTGAACAGGGAACGGTGGTAATGTTGGAGCAAAGGGGCCAATTCTAGAGGAAATACCGGCGCCAGATCGCCGTGAACCGACAAAAACCGGTATTCTTACGGACGGGATTGCATTCTGCACAATATGCTGCAAGGCACAGCGATTTCTCTTTTGGAGCAGAATATGACCCCTTCAACAGTTTCGATAAATCGATCAGACATAATTGCCGAGGACCTTTTCGCCGAAAATACACAGTATTCGATTGACGGTCTGAAGAATTTCGAGTCGGCAAGCCCTTTGCACACCAAGGAAGGAACAAGTAGTTCTATGAATATCTGCGTTGTAGGTACAGGATATGTAGGTCTAGTAACTGGATGCATATTTAGTGACCTCGGAAATGATGTAATTTGCGTGGACATTGATCCTGCTAAAGTTGAAATGCTCACGCGCGGTGAAATGCCAATTTATGAACCTGGTTTGGAGGAGATGGTTAAACGTAACATTGAGGACAGCCGACTGACATTCACCACAGATCTCGATACTGCGGTGCGATCAAGCGAGGTAGTTTTTATCTGCGTAGGTACGCCTCCCCTTGAAAATGGTGATCCCGACATGCGCTTTGTCCGATCGGTGGCGAAGTCTATTGCCGGCGCACTCAATGGCTATAAGGTGATAGTCAATAAATCGACAGTCCCGGTGGGTACCGGCAACATGGTTAGAGAAATCATTGAGCAGTATCGCGAGACCGATACGCCATTTGACGTCGTAAGTAACCCAGAATTCCTGCGCGAAGGCAGCGCAATTAAAGACACGCTTGAACCTGACAGGATAGTTATTGGTGCACCTAGCCAGGCCGTAGCAATGAAGATACTTGAACTTTACGCACCGCTAGAACGGCCAGTAATACTAACGGACGTGGCCAGCGCTGAAATGATCAAATATGCCTCTAACGCATTTCTGGCAACCAAGATAAGCTTTGCTAACTCAATCGCGAATTTGTGTGATCTTGTAGGAGCCGACGTAATCCAGGTAATTAAAGGCATGGGTAACGACTCCCGAATTGGCAGCGCTTTTCTTAACGCCGGGTTGGGCTATGGCGGTTCATGTTTTCCAAAGGATACCAGCGCACTGGTACGTACTGCAGAAAATGCAGGTTATGAATTCAAGATCCTGAGGGCGGTCATGGACGTCAACCAGGAGCAACCTGTCCGATTTCTAGACAATGTGCGGCATATTATGGGCGGTTCGCTAGCCGGTAAGAAGATAGGAATACTTGGCCTGGCATTTAAACCAAACACCGACGATATGCGTGATGCAAAATCGGTCGAAATAATAGGCAAGTTATTGACCGAAAATGCCGATATTAAAGCATACGACCCGATCGCGATGGATGCAGCACGCAAAATATATCCTCACCTTAACTACTGCGAGCATGCATATGATGCAGCAGAGGGCACCGATGCGCTGCTGGTAATCACCGAGTGGAACGAATTTAAACAGCTAAACATGGAAAGAATTCGAGACTCCATGGTTAGTCCGCTGATATTCGACGGGCGAAATATTTACGACCCGGTACGCATGCGCAAACTTGGTATTAAATACCATGGCGTTGGACGAGCCGGCGCATTGAAATAGCGATTGCGCCACAATGTTAGAAGCCGACATGTGCGTATCACAGGAGAATAGAGAATGTCGCTGCTAGGTAAAATGCTTGGTATTGGTCGCAATGAAAACTATGATCGCGGCATACGCCTGTTCGATCAGGGCATGTACCTCGAGGCAATTGAAGCCTTCCGGAAGGTAACTGCCGCTTCAGGCCGGAGAGTAGACCCGCTTAACGAGCGATTGGCAGCATTCTACACAGCGGAATCCTATTCCCACCTGGGCCATGACGCGCTTAAATCCGGCCATTGGACTACGGCAGCGGAATGTTTTTCCGCTGCCCTCCAAATTCACCCTAACTACGCCGACCTTCACTACCATCTCGCGTCCGCTCAGCGATATTCTGGCCACCTGGAGGCCGCCCTCAATTCGCTTAACAGCGCGATCAGTATTAATCCGCGCTTCGCCCGCGCCCACCTTAGCCGGGGTGTGGTGCAATATGAACTGCACGAGTTCGAATCGTCACTCAGATCGATACATCTTGCTATAGATTTAGAGCCTGGCTTTCAGTGCGAGGCGATGTCAGAATTTATGACAAATCATGAGTCGGGTGAACATGAGCGTGCACTTAGACACCTTGAACTTGTCTGCCACACTGAAATAGACGATATTCTATTTCACTTCAAGCTTGGTGACGATCTGTACCGCCGTGCGCTCTACTCCGAAGCCATTCAGGAGTACCAGAAAGCGCTTACACTCAATCCAGAATATGCGGATATCAGGAACCACCTCGGAATGGCTTATCAGGTGCAGGGTCTCCTAACAGAGGCTATCGTCGAGTTTGAGCACTGTCTGTCGATCAATCCGCGCTTTCTTGAGGCGATGGTTAACCTTGGAACTGCCTACCAGGAAACAGGAGATGTCGCCCGCGCCGCACAAATGTACGCTCGGGTGCTCGAAATTGAACCGGACAACCCCGTGGCACTTGCCGGGATTGCAACATCGCGGCGCGAGGCGGCTTAGTCAGCACTTTTCTTTTGCACCGCCGGCCTTCGCCTTGCAAGATATTGCTGCGTCTCCTGCCTGATACTAGCGACGATCACGTGTCTAGCCACTGAGATGAGGTTCTGCGCGCAAAATGCAGAAGCAACCGCCAGTATTTCTCTAGCGGAAATCTGGCGGTCTAGAGATACCAGGTAGATTGGCTCCCAGGCGGCAGGCCTAAGTTTCGCCTTAAATGCCTCCAGTCCACCGAAGTTGTAGAACCGGTTGCCATGTGCACGCATCCATAGTGTGAACAATTTCAACCAGGCTGGCGAATTAGAGCGCCCTTCTGCAACTAACGATAGTGGAGCCAGGCCGAGTGTTGCGTATTCTGCACCTTCTTCAGCGAAGGTAGTCATCGCAGCATTTACCAGCAGCTCAGCCGTTCCATTAGGCGCATGATGCGAACGAACAATCTGCTCTATAAGCCACCCATTGCGCAACGGTATTGGCGCGGCGGCCAAATAGCCCACTACCCTATCATGCTGCAACGCAGTGAACAGCCGACGATCTGTAAGCAGTTCAAGTGGAACCGCCTCGGTCAGAAACTGTAGAGGTGGTAAGGACCGCCTCGATTGCCAATCCTGCAGGCACTGCACGAGCTGATCAACTTGCGGAGGTGGTGCTACTCCTTGCTCCTCTACGCGTACTCCCTTGTTATATGCCCGGTGCAGTTGCATTCTGATGCTCTTATGAGTTTTGCAAACTTCGGCCCAGTCCGATGGATCCCAGACTGGTTGTGAACCTATCTGCATTCTGTGCAACTTACGTGTATGCTCTAAGATATTGCACAGTCGCTCCTCAACAGCGAAAAAGCATACTCGCTGCCTATGCTGCCTGGTGTAGGCGGTGAACTGTTCTGTAACCTTAGGGAGATCAGCCTCACTGCACACAGGCGGACCGGCGCACACATTTATTCCAAACCGAGTTACAAAGGCAGTCATTGCCTCGAGGTCAGCGCTAAACCAATGGGACATTCGTGCATTCAGTGTCTGGTACGCGGTACTGTTCCAACCGTACCGAAGCACCAGTTTTCGGGCGTCTGCTGCGGGCCCATGCCAGATCGTTACCTGGGCACCCGGTTGATAATACTGCCGTGCGAAGGCCATGATATGAGGTGCAAGTTCCTTGAATGACGACCTTATAGGCATGTGACCAGCACCGTGAATAACAACTAGCGCGGCCCGAGGACAATGTCTGTGGAAACGAAATGTGTGCTGCTCAGGATCGACCATAAGGTCTGCGGCTCCTGCAATAAGCAAGAATTCACATCCATGACCGCATTGCGCAGCTTGCAGATAGACCCCTGGTGAATACCCTATGGTAAGCTCCCGGATTACGCTCATGATCGCAGCGGGCGTGTTCAGCCAGAGAGCAGTGCACTGATGTACAAATTCGGGATCCGGACTACACGGTGCAAATGCTCGCTCGGCGAGGCGCGTAAGCACGAATTTGCGTATAGGAGCCAACACGAGCCACGTGGTGAATGCAACTGGCCCAGCAATGGTTCGAGAAACGCATTGTAGAAACCTTGGTGGCTGTTGGTAAAACCAGCCGGCAGCAACAATAACGCCTGCTATTTCCTCAGGGTATTGCTCCGCCCACTTCAACGCCGGAAGAGCACCCCACGAGTGTGCAATGACTAACACGGGGAAGCTGCCAAATCTGTTTACGATTTCTCGTGCGCACTCCATGTTCGCCAGGATGATATCGTCGGTAGTTCTTGCACTCTGGCTGTAGCCGTGACCCGGCCTGTCAAATAGAATCAGCCGGAACTCATCACCAAGTTCTTCCGCCAATTCTGGACTAAGGTCATTTAAAGAGCCCTCAGACCCATGCAGGTAGATTGCCGTGTGTGGGCCGCCACCGATAACGCGATAATGTAATCGGCGCCCGTTAACCGTGACAAAGCTGCCACAAGGTGGCGATGTCCTTCTTCCCGATAACAGCTGACACATGCTCACCACGCCGAGCAATAAAATCACTAATGCGGTAAGTAGGGCAAATATCATGGACCTAAACCTAATCTGTTACACCGAATTCCGGGTGTAAACCACAGGTATAATGAGATACAATGTGTTCACTTAAGATACCACCTCACGAAAAACCTTGCCTTTCCTTTGCACCGCTGGAGGTACCGCCAGCCTCAAACACGCGGGCCAGGTGCGGGCTCCTCACACTTCCTGGTGCTCAAGTAAGAACTCCTGTTTTCATGCCTGTTGGCACCAGGGCTACCGTGAAAGCCATGTCAGCAGAGGATTTGGAACACCTGGGTTACAGATTAATCCTGGGTAATACGTATCATCTTGAGATGAGGCCTTCTGCAGCTCTTATTGCCGAGATGGGTGGCCTTCCTGCTTTTAGTGCGTGGAACGGAGCAATGCTGACCGATAGCGGCGGCTTTCAGGTATTCAGCCTAAAAACGCTACGCAGAATCTCCGATAACGGGGTTCAGTTTCAATCTCATATCGATGGCTCTCTGCACGAATTTACAAGTGAATCTGTGATGAAGATTCAACGCGACCTGGCTGCGGACATAATCATGGCTTGGGATGAATGTGCTCCCCACCCCTCACCTGCGGAATACATTGAGGCTGCTATGAACAGGACGCACAACTGGCTTGACCGTTGCATAGTGGAATATGATAAAGCGCACAGGCGTGCTACAAACGGGATGCCGCAGGCGCTATTTGGTATCGTTCAGGGAGGCACTGTGAAGGAGTTGCGCCTGCAGAGCAGCGCCTACCTTGGCGCCAAAGATCTGCCAGGTTACGCTGTTGGCGGACTTGCCGTTGGTGAAACCGAAGAGGAACGCTGCCAGTCAATCGACTGGTCACTACAGAACCTGCCGGTCGATCGACCGAAATATCTAATGGGTGTTGGCACTCCTGTCGATATATTGAACGCAATTGATCGCGGTATAGATATGTTCGATTGCGTACTTCCTACACGAAACGCACGAAATGGACAGATAATAACAAGCCAGGGTCCTATAAATATTAGAAACGCGGCATTTCAAAACAACATTGCAGCTTTAGACCCATCGTGTAGCTGTTTGGTCTGTAGCCGATATTCACGTGCATATGTTCACCATCTCTTTCGTATGAATGAAATGCTTGGTCCCAGATTGGCCACTTTTCACAATCTTGCCTTCTACGCCAATTTGCTCGAGGGCGCACGTCAATCCATTATGGCAGGGACATTTGCGGCCTTCAAGCATGATTTCTTAAGCAATTACCTGTCAGAGGGTCAGGGAGTGTCTAAAGATGAGTAACACAACCGAGGTTTTAGCAAGTGATAGAGTTGTAGCCCCTTCTCCGAAGGGACGCATGAAGGATGTAGCTGCGACTCCGGTACCAGAAGCACCTAACGGTAAAGTAACGCTTAAGGAGCTTCGAGCAAATGACCGTGTACGTACCTACCTTGAGGCGGCAAACCGACAGATGGCTACCATTGGCTACTCCGAGCACGGAGTTCGGCATGCAGCGCTTGTAGCCGCTATTTCGCGCAATATTCTCATGGGGTTGGGCGAAGACAGCCATCAGGCTGAACTAGCAGCAATCGCCGGTTATCTTCATGATATTGGAAACTGCGTCCATCGTATTTACCATCCTCAAATAGGCGCATCAATGGCGTTTTACATCCTGGAACAGATGCATATGGACGCCAATGACGTTGCCACAGTAATTGGTGCCATTGGCAACCACGAAGAGCCAGAGGGGGTACCCATTAACGATGTAACAGCGGCGGTTATCATCGCGGACAAATCAGACGTTCATTTTACACGGGTACAGAATCCCGACCCCTCCACGTACGATATTCACGATCGCGTAAACCACGCGGTTCAAAAATCGCACATACTCATCGATTCCGCCGCAATGGTGATAACTTTGGACCTCGTCATTGACACCGGGCAAGCAAGTGTCATGGAATATTTTGAAATCTTTGTAGAGCGCATGATTATGTGTCGCAAGGCTGCAAAGGTGTTAAAATGCAATTTCAGGTTGATTATAAACGGTGTCGAATTATAGCGAAGCTGTCGAATGCTTTCGCTTTGAATTGCAATCGAGACAATGTACCCGTTAATTCGCCGTACATTATGTCAATTTGTCATACAGTGATTGGCTTATCGCCGACAAGGGTAGCAGGATATAGTCGTCCATTTGTTTAATTGTCTCCAGTAAACACAACTGCAATACCGGTACAAAGTTCGTCCAAATTGCTCGCCAGATTGACCGGGTTGTACAACAGGAGATGAAGATGACGCACAAATGCTGGAGCCGCCTTTACCGCTCTACCTCGATCCTTGCAATTATGCTGGCCGGCACCGGGGTATGCAGCGCGAAGGGATTCACCCCGTTGTTTGACGGAAAGTCTACTCAAGGCTGGATTGAGGTCGGTGGACATCCGGGCCAACAGGGCGGCTATATCGCTCGCGACGGCATTTTAGTATGCCCGGCAGGCTGCTGGGATAATCTATTTACCAAAAAGCAGTACTCCGATTTCATTTTCAAGTTTGATTTTCGCCTCACACCCGGAGCAAATAATGGAGTGGGCTTGCGAGCACCCCTTCAAGGCGACTCGGCGTACATGGGTATGGAGTGCCAGATCCTCGACAATTCCGCTCCTGAGTTCAAAAACCTGCTGCCAGGTCAGTATATGGGTTCCTTGTACAAAATCGCACCTGCACGCCGTGGTGCACTAAAACCTGTAGGCACGTGGAACCACGAAGTAATCACAGCAATTGGAAGACACGTCACGGTTGTACTTAATCATAAAAAAATTGTCGATGCAAATCTTAACGATGTCACCGATCCCGATACGCTTGCAGAACATCCTGGAATGCTTAGACCCACAGGTCACGTCGGCTTTCTTGGCCACGAACCCGGTGAGGTAGATTTCAGAAATATCGAGATAAAGGATCTAAGCAAACCGTTGCCAACTAATCGGGCACCGAAAGGCTTTACCGCGCTATTCAACGGGCACAACTTGCACGGGTGGCAGGGGCTTGTGGGCAACCCCATTACGCGGGCACAAATGTCACCATCGGCGCTGAAACAGGCACTTAGGGCATCGACAACTGACGAATTAACGCACTGGTTCGTGCAGAATGGCGAGATCACCTACAAGAATCCGCCAACACAAAACCTGTGCACAGTAGGCACGTACGGCAACTTTGAACTGCAGGTAGATTGGAAGCTCACTCAACACGGAGACAGCGGTATTTACCTTCGCGGTTACCCTCAGGTACAAATCTGGAACAATCCGTTAGGATCTGGGGGATTATTTAACAATGTTCACAACAACTCCAACCCTATGACAGTAGCGGACAACCCTGTTGGACAATGGAATCACTTCGACATCCTGATGGTTGGCAATCGTGTAACCGTTTACCTCAACAACAAATTGGTGACATGGAATGTCCCACTGGGTAACTACTGGAAGCGAGGAGTACCCATCTTGCCAACTGGCCAGATCGAACTACAATACGATCAGCCTTACGCGTTCTTTAAAAACATATACATTAGGCGAATACCTTAGAAATAAAGGGATGCTGTCAGGCAGCGTACTGCCTGACAGACCATCGTTAGTTGCGTTCGAGAGCTGACTCAAGGTCATGCCATAGATCTTCTACATGTTCCAGACCAATGTGTAAGCGAATAAGGACACGATCAGGTTCATTAACACCAAACATTTCCCCGCTAACCCGCCTTGCAAGCGCAAGGCTTTCGAAGCCGCCCCAACTGTACCCAATACCGTAGTATTTTAAGCTATTAACCAATTTGTAAGCTGCGGTTAATTCTGTATTTTTCAACTCAAATGACAGGAGGCCGCTTCGGCCGGATAACTGCTTAGCGGTAAGGCCGGGTTGCTTGTCGTCGGGCATTCCTGGGTAATAGACGCGTGCAACGCTTTTGTGCTCAAACAATCTATGTGCGATAGTGGCTGCATTTTGTGCATGTTGCGCCAACCTTACGGGCAGTGTACGCAAACCGCGAGTGAGCAGCCACCCAGAAAACGGATCGAGCACTGCACCGAGCAACAGGCCCTCTTCACGAACAAGTTTTAGCATGCGCTCTCGTTTCCCCACAACCACACCTGCAACAATGTCGCTATGGCCACCCAGATACTTTGTCGCAGAGTGAACAACGAGATCCACACCGAAATCGAGCGGCCGTTGATAGAGTGGCGTCGCCCACGAATTATCACAAATCGTCGCAATATCTCTAGATTTGGCAAGCGCAGCTATTCCCTCAAGATCCTGTTGTTCCATTACAAAACTAGAGGGCGATTCTAGGTAGAAAAGGCGTGTGTTAGGGCGTACTGCGCGTTCGAAATCAGCTACGCTTCCACCTTCCGCAAACCCCACTGATATTCCATAGCGCTGGAGATAATCGGTTAGAAAGTGGTGAGCCGGAGAGTATACGGAGCGAACTGTTACCACATGATCACCAGCATGTAGCGTTGACATGATAGCCGCAGAAATAGCTGCCATACCGCTAGAAAAACATCGGGCCAGATCGCCGTGTTCCAAAAATGCGATCTTTTTTTCCGCAACCTCTGTTGTTGGATTCGCTGTGCGAGTGTAGTCGAACTTCCGCATCATACCGCCCACAGGTCCTGTGTTTTCCTGGTTTGGCACGTAGTTCGCAACGAGCTCGTCCATCGTCTCCATAACGAAGAGCGAGTTCTGGTAGATCGGTGTGATGACTGCCCCATTGTGTTGGGCAGGGTCATCACCAAGGTGGGCGCAGACGGTCTCTGCGTTCCGTGAATCAAATCGCGTAGACAATGGCATCTCCTGTTAAGATCTTGTTTGAGAATACCCGCTGCCACAGAATTCTACCATTCCACAACCCTCTTACAGGCATTGTAACACGCATGACCGCATCGTGACAGTGCTTCTGCCATGTGGCCCGTTCTCACGTGTGGCTCTCGGTTTGGGCAGGAAACAGTCTTTACTTTTCCAGTGACTCCTTATTTAAGTTTGCAGGTAATCGAACTGGCAACTTAGCGCCATATTAAAACGATATAATGAGGAAGTCCTAAAGTAACTCATCAACATGCACTGGAGCCCCACGAATTTGGGCAATACTATCCGTCCCCAGCGAACAGATAATCCTCAACCTGGTCCCAAATCAATCCATGACCCATCTCATCAGGATCAGACGAACCGTGAGATGCACACTGCTGTATGGCATATGGCTTGGCCAACGGTGGTCGCCAACCTACGC
>JAJYCW010000118.1 GCA_021777995.1 bacterium | reverse complement strand
CCGATCTGACTCCGGCACAATAAACACGTATCCCAGAAACTTCTCACATACCTGTGCGGAGTAATTGAAATGCGGCAAACTCGGCTTACCCTCTATAAATCCTTTCATTGTGAGAACGCCGCTATGACCAGCGTATGCCGGACGAAGAACTTTTTGACCATCTGGCGTAATGGTGTAGTTGGCTGTCAGTATCTGAGAGAATGGCTTGTGGTTCAGTGCTATCCAAGTCCATAGCCGCACTGGTTCATCATCGGTCGTACTACCATGGCTTTCAAGATACAGCCGTATTCGGCGGAAATAGAAATCGGCAAATGCCTGTGACTTAAGGTATTTGTTCACCATTGTAGCCAAGGACACGTTGTGGTCAACCTCCGCGATCTCACTGAGCGTGGGCGGTCTGCCTACCAGATCCTGGGCGATTTTTACCAGTTGAAGTTGCCTGCGCACCACCGGATTTTTCTCGTATTGCAGTGAAAGTGGTCGAGTAAACAGGAAATCTGGGTGGCGTATCAATGCCTGGCATAGCCCCTGCCAGGCCGCTTGACCTGGCTGCATGGGTTCAACCCTGAAGTACGGCTTCAAAGTATCTGCGTTGAAAAGTTTAACCCGAGGACCGCCTATCTGTTGCCAGGAAACGGTTAATGGTGTATGTTGAACGTCATAGGAACCACTGGCGTCCAGCTGTGCAACAGCACCGGGGTGAACGCTCACTGGCGTTGTAATTCGCAAAATGGGGGATGACTTTAGAGCCCTAATCTCCACGGGTACACGTGTATCGTTCTGGACAGCGGCCGGGTAACTCAATGCGGCGCGATAGTAGGTGGCCGCATTGAAACCGGGGGCAGTTACCGGATTGTAGAGAAGATGCAACTTACCCTTCAGCGCCGCAGTGTTGTCATCAGACACAACCCGCTTACCAATTGGCACGAAATAGGAGTAGTCCGGCTTAACGTACTGTTTCCAGCCTGCCTGGCCGTCTGCTTTATCTGCGGTAATCTGAATTTGGCCCTGCGGTGGGGATTTAAAGGGAGCATACTGGTCTACATGCTCGCTCTTTTCGGGTGTAAAGATGGCAGCATCCGCAGCGACTAGGTGATGTGTTCCAGCATTGCTAAGATACAGACCGCTTCCGGATCCAAACTGAAACAGAGGGCTGAAATTACGAACCGCTATCGTGTCGTCTGTTTCATCCACCTGAAATGAGGCCGTTCCCTGTGCAGGTATGGGAGGCGCCGCAGGAGTTACCGCAGTGCTTGGATCGTGGGAAGCGATTGTGATCGGCATCTGGCTGCACAGTTCACCTGTCCATACCTCACCAGCGCTGGACTTAACCTGGTGCCCGGGCTGGTACTTCCAGAGAACGGCTATCAGATATTTCCCCGTGGTCTTTACACTAAGAGGGAATGTAATTCGGCATTCTCCCTTGTGCGCTCCGTCATCGGTGTAGCCCGGTACACCGTTAGCATACTCCAACCGCCATGCCCCTTCAGGCACAACACCCGGTGTCTTTACATCGGTTACGCTTGCTGGACCATCTGGTGCAGGTCCCTGCACCAGAATACCATTTACGACTAATTGACCGTTGGTACCCGTATTCGATACAACGAGATGCTGGTTGCGGTCACCAGCAACGAGATGGTAAGTTCCCAAAACCTTCATCGCCGAATGGCCATCCGGTGATTTCATAGTGCAATCATTCTCGTTGACTAGTGAATTCACCTCACCCAGGGGGCCAGTGTGAAGCGGGATGGAACACTCCCTTGTGCTCACCAGTTCACTGCCGCTGCTAGCCGTAATCCGGAATTGAATAGTGCTGTTTTGTTGGTTGAGCCTATTTTTAGAGGCGTAAATTGCCTGTAGCAGCCTATAACTGGCAGTCATCTCAGCAGGCGTTGGCGGTCGGAACAACATTCTCTCATAGATGAGTGTAATGTTATGTCGGTAAGCGGCCGAGGGCATCTTTGCAACAGGTGATGGCAGATCGGTCTGTAATCCTGCAAACGGACCGCTTGCGTCGAGATATGCACGAGCCGCGACATCCGCTGCCATCGTGTCCAGTGCAGAAAGGTACTCTGCACTTGGCGTTGAGGACTCGTTGAAACGTGTTACATAATCTGCACCACCAAACTGTGCCACGTTCTTTTCCCACAAGTTCACACCTTCACGGTGCCATCGATCGTGAAAGATTGTGTTGATTTTGTTTTTTAGCTGGTAGTAGGTGAGGAACGTGTTGTCACTACTTTGCCGCGGTATTGGTCCAGAGTATTTCGCAAGCAGGGTGCGAGGGAACTGAAATATGGAGGTTTTAGCAACAGCGGTTCGCGCATGCCCGGCATATAATGCATCGCAAAAACTGCGAAGGGTATCGCATTCGGCCTGTGTCCATTGATGATAAGGTGCGGGTGGCATCCGGTTTGCTGCAATAGGTGAGGCTACTTTCGCCAACAAAGAGGTTGGGCTCTCGGGATCAAGAAAACCACCTGCGAGTAGAACATTAAAAGATTGCGAGGCACTATTTGCGAAATGGAGCGAGGAGGGATTGCTGGATACGTGGCACTGGGTACAGTTTCTGGTGAGCAGCGGCCAAATGGTGTTTTGAAATCGTGTCTCAAATACGGTCACGGTTTCTGCGGGGAATCCTGCCACTCCGGATGAAGCTGAGGCGACTGAAGCCCTAGGACCTACGAGCACTGCACATAAGCCAAGCATCACCGACGTTGTGCCCAGCGCCGCAAGACGTATAATGGTTGTAGTACGCAATATTGCACTCCTAACTAGCCGCTATAAGCACGCCCCGTCGCACGCAGTGGCATTAAATCGGTTTAATTCCATTGCACAACTTATGGTACGGATTATTTTGGGAAATGTCTCACACAATTTGCAACTTTTATGCAATTTATACTCAGAATATCTGAGTAAACTGCAGACCGAATTGCAACTCATCCGCTACGAATGGCCCGGTGTTTGGAAGCCCCGTGTGCGTAACCCATCCGAGGTTGAGAGAAAGTGAGTGTTCAGCGTCAATGTGGTTACTATAAGCTAGCTGCAGTTGATCTGAGCGATCATAACCAACAGCATTTCCATTCAGCGCCTTGATGTAGGTAAACGAAAGATCGCTCGTCTTGGTGAGAGGACCGGTTAAGCTAATACCCAGGCCGCTGGTTTTCAGACGTGTAACGGTGTTGTCTGCCACATTGTAGAAGAACTTGCCTACAACTGATTTGTGGAACTGCTCCTGGACGGCTAGATTGAGGTTTGTGAGTGGCAAAACACCACCGTGGCCGTCATCTTGCTGCGAGGAGTATGAGTATACGAGATTTAGACCTGTATGGAGCCGGGCGTCCATCGAGAACTGACGTGATACCACCTGCTGGCCAGTAATGAGAGAATGAACCTGATAGAAAAACGATCCCCGAAACCACTTTTTGGGGTTAGGATCGGTAGCAAACGAGTAGGTACGCTGGGTTACCGATTGACCGGTCGGAAGCGTTACGCCTGTGTAATCGATCAAAAATGAATTCTTCCACATTGACCAATTAACGTGCCCCACCATGTTTTCATTCTGCAGCTTACGCATGTCATTTAGCGAAGCGTAACCATACTTGAAGGACAGATCCTTCAACGGCCCAACATTAACCGGCTTAGTAGTACCGATTGAGACATTCGCGACCTCATGGGTATTGTGATTTCCCTGGGTATGAGTCTCGTTGAACTGCGCCGTAACCGCAAGGTTGTTAAACGGCTGGCCTGTTAATCCAACCGACATCCCTTGTCCGTTCTGGTTATTGTTGGTCGTCGTATCCGATGCACCAAACTCCACGACAAATTGAGGTGTGGCTTTATATTGCAGGTTATAACCGCGCGTCATTTCCGTAGCATCTACCGGTGTGTTGGTACCAGGTAGCGTAGCTGCTATCATGTTGCCACGCATATCAAGCTGTTGATAACCAACGGTAATTCGTGCATCTGGATGTGCCTGTACGTTCATGTTCGTCTGGTTCTGGTATTTGCCGTCAATTGAGGAAGCGGCCTGAACCTGAACGTCTAACGAGGCACCAGCGAGCTTGTGAGCAGTATCAAAATGGAGATTTTGCTGAAGGTACGACGTAGGCTGTCCGTTCGCCAAATCCACCCTTTTATCCTGCGTAAGGGCGAATGTGGACATCGGATTTAGGTGGTCGGTAAGTGAGAACGCGTGATGTGTGTAGCCGTTAGTTTTGCCAACAGTCCCATTCACATCTCCGTCCCCAATAACAGAGAGTGCCATAGTCTTACTTGGGTTGAAGGAGATGTTCTGATGAAACATATCATGGACTAACTGCTGACTGGCATCGAAAGCATGATAGTTGTACGTTTGAAGATTGAGGCCCTTAATGCGAGTGAACTGTAGCGCTGTATCCGACTCGTTGAAGCCACGAAGGGCAGCAACCATCTGTTGCTGCGGCGGTGCCATTGCCAAATCGCCCGCACGTACGAAGTCCGAACTAACATTATTAACATTGTGCGTAATGCTGATACCTGGCATAGTGAGCACTACATTTTGCTGGTGCACACCGGCAAGTGCGGCTGCAGTCGCATCTGATAGCGACATATGGGCTGCAAGTCCAGAGTCTACAAGCTGTTTAGCTGCCGTTGGCGTTGGTGACACAGTATAGTCGTTCACAGAGATGTGAACCGTTTTATTCACTTGCCAGGCAAATGAAACTCGCTGATCTCCAAGACCATGCTGGTTACCAAATTGTGCCTTTTCAATATCCGATAGGCTCGGAAGGGAGGTAAATGCATCTGAGATGGTTTGACGCGTAACCCCAAGTTGCAGCTGTGAGTTACTAAACTGTAGATCCTGACGCTGAATTTCAGGATGAATACCCGCTCCGTCTGCGAGTTTTTTGTCTGTAATCTGCAGTCCCGAGACCATTAATGAAGTCAACTTCCCAGGCTTGCCAAAATTGAACGACGATTGAATTAGGTTACGGTTAAGCCCGGGTTCCGATGCAGCAGCTTGCATTGCCCATACCGGTGCTACCTGCGCAAGCTGAGCTTGCGGATTAAATTCGCGCATAATGTCGAGAGCAAGAAACCGCTTGTCGATGTCAGGCATCGAGGCAAAACGACCGAACGTTGAGTTGGTAGAGCGATTGAGAATGTTGAGCGTGAAATGCGAGAGATCTAAGCCCACTGATTGCCTGCTAAATCCAGCCTCATGCGTCTGTTTGCCGCTTGTACCATTACCTATCAACTCACCGGTTGTCATATCGCTAAACGACAGGCTTCCTTGCTTGCCGAGCACAAATCCAACATTGGTGCCATTACGAACTAACCCCTGGTTTGCAGGAACTTGCCCTAGATCAACAGGTGTTACCATGTTCATTTGCGCCGACGGATCATAGAGACGATACGTATCAAGCGCAAGTGACTGCTTGTCTGAAGTATCGATGTCCACAAGACGGCTAAATCCGGCCGATGAACTACTATTTAAAATAGAAACAGACAGCGGGCCATGGTTCAGTGAGAGAGCACTACGATCAAGGCTGCCATTCGAATCGGAGTACATTGACTGATCCAGTTGAACACCACCTGCAAGTTGCGCATTTTTTCCAGAACCGAATGCAAGTGCGGCGCTGATTGCCTGAGAGCGCATTCCCTGCTGATGCGACATGTCCACATGATCAGCCTCGCGCAAGCCATTAAACGTCGAGAACGTCTGTCCTATTGTTCTGGAACCATAGTTCAGGGAGAGTGCACCACCAACAAAACTTGCGTTCTGTGTCTGTATTGAACCCTTCGCGTCAGAAATAGTATTAAAACCGAGACTTAAACCTGCTTGATGCTGGGCGGTATTGCCGCCAATGTCAACACCAAACCCCATGCGCTTAATGCCTTTTTCATTCTGCAGCTCGGAAAGCTGAGATTGTAACGCAGCATTGCCCGTAGCGTTATTCTTTAGGGCTGCAAAGCCTTTAAATTTCTGGCCAACGTCCTGGTAATTTGCATTTACTGTGAAACCTCTCGTACCAAGAGTCAAGTTCTGCATAATCAGGTGATCATTACCGGTTGCTATCGCAGGTGCTGCAGGTGTGCCAGGTGCAGCAAATGAGCGATTCATCACCAGGTTATTGTTTGCCTGCACATTGGAGAAGTACATTAATCCCTGAAATTGACTAGCCTTACCCGGTCCAAATGCATCACTAAAACCCAACCCATTCAAAGTCGTATTGTAGCCCGTGCCGGTCGGCGTTGTCATGTTGAGCGTAAGCCCCAGGCTACCGCTAGACCCTAAATTAAGTTTGATACCAGGAACCACACTCGCGGCAGCACCAGGTGCGCCTACAGGGAGGTACCGGTAATTTACCTCTAAAGCCTCACCGGCGGGAAGATGCTTTGTAACGTAGATAGTCCCTGCTGGAGCATTCAGAAGGTAGTCTTTGCCAGGCTCTAGAGGCAGTCCTCCCGCTAACACGGTAAGTGAGCCCGCTACCACATTGGGATGAGTTAAAGTGTAACCGAATGTATTCTGGCTTCGGAGCGTCTCAAAACACGGAGTGCCAGGGTCCGCGGATGTTGCAGTAACCGCAGCCGTACCCGGCACAAGGCCAATCTCCGAAGGCGTTTTCAGCCCCCCGGCATCCGATGCGGTCGATACGTTCTGCGCAGAAGCATGAACTCCAGTCACAATGCTTGCGCCCGCTATAGCGAACATCCGCATGAATAAGCCACGTATTCGGTTGTGTAGAGACGAGTCGTTATTCATTGTGAGTATACGAAATTATCGGCTAACGATTCTAAAAGTGAGACAGCGATATTGGGAGTCCAGCCTCTCCATGTCGCAATGTGTCAAGCACGACCGGCGCGTAAATACCTTGCGCACTTCGCGCTGGAAGGTTTACCATGACCACACCACCAGGGTGGTTCCCAGAAGCCATTGAGTCTCCCTGCCCTCCCGCAGGCTGCCACCTAATCGTTTGGGATGACGGCGCAACGTTGACGACAGGAGGTGGAGACGAAATAGGTGAATGGGAGACAACCAGTTGCACTGTTGGTCTAGTGCTTGACATCGGTGTAGTTTCAACCGCGGAAGACAACATCGGCTGATTCAAATCCTCTTGGCGAGCGTACACTGCAGGTTGAAGATCATTCTTAATTACAGGTGTGGCAACAACCGTGGGTCGGGTGGTGGCTAGTGCGACCACAGGTCTATTAATCTGTGGTAAATGCTTCCCTGATGAAATTTGCAGGTGAAGCCGCATTCGCGGACTCGGCAGGATAGTGACACCTGAAAAGCGATCCGACCTTACGTGCGAAGCACTACTCATATGCATTGTAACAGTTGGTACAACACTGCTAGCTCGTGCCGACGCTATCGTGTTTGACGACTGAAGCACTGAATCGTGCGCAGAGTGTTTAACCGCGCCCGAAGGAGCTTCTACGGCACTAGACACGTGAGACGAATGAGTTTGATGATGGTAGACCGTTAATACACCAGCCACTAACAACGCCGCGGCTGCCGAACCACCTATTGCTGACCGATAGGTAGGCAGAAGCACTTGTCCAAGACGGCGAAGAAGCGACTTACTGTTAGAACGACCTTGCCGCGTAGTAGATGCAAGTATAGCATTGCGCAACGATTGCGGCGGTTGTACTTCCGAAAAAGCCCCTACAACAGATGATACGTCAGAAGCCATCTTGGCAATGTGCCGCGCATTAACGTCAGTGAGGAGTTTCTGAGTGACGAATTCGGACTCGCAGTCGTCAAGTTCATTGTCGTGATGAAGCCACACCAGCGAGAAAAGTTCGTCCTCGTTGGTCTCACGGTGAATGCTATTATTGGTTTTAGGTTCGGCCATCTTCGTGTCCCATACTGCCACTTTTCCACAGATCTACCAGAAATTTGGGCATTTACGCCAAATGCTAGTTGTTGTGACACTCAATGTTCCAATTTGTTACGAATTTAAGGGGGTAATTTCAAGAGTTTTTCGCTCTTCGTCGCTCAAATTACCCCCAACCAGCATAAGTGGCACCGATGTTTAGCGGTCACTCATCCTGAGTGAGAATTGCGTCGAGCGCCTGACCGCCGTTTACAGGATTAACCTCTCCTATGAGAAACAATGTATATGCGTGGCCCACCATCAAATTGACAGCGTTAAGAGGCGTAATAGTACTGACCACCTGGTTGGCAGCACCAAACCTTATAGACAGCGATAAGGACGAGGAGCCTACAATTTGAATAGGTACGTAGTTAGATGACGAAGTCGGCGCGCCATAGGCGATATTTGTGAGCCCTGCAATTGGCTGATTGTTGCTGTCAACGCTCAATCCTGTTGTCCCTGCAGTGTCTGAAGCCAGATTGATTACCCGCAGGAACGTTGTAGGTGTAGTTCCACTAATTGCAGGCGCGGCGTCAATAAAGCGGAACAGTGTGGGGGGCGCGGTGGTAGAGCCTGAAATACCTGCAACAGCAATGGTATAGGTGCCAACGGAACTGCCTGCAGTGTGCGGATCCAATAGGAACGACTGTTCTGGAGCGAGGGTTGTGCCGGAAATGGAGGGATAGGCATAAACATCGGTGTTAACACCCGCCCCGGTTATGGAACTTCCCCCTGACACAACAGTATAGTATTGGGCAACGGACGTTGTGCTAACCGCCGGCGACATCTGCCCATAAAGCACAGGCGATGCTATGTTGAGCGGTACCCCTCGTTGAACAAAGCTGGCACCTGCAACAGGGCCATTAACCAGAGCATTAAATAATCTGACGCGACTCGTAGTGTTTGCGCCAGTGCCCAACCCGCAACCGCTCAACAATGTCGCCGTAGCTAATATCACAGCGGTTGTAATTTTAAATCTGGGTGTCACGCGAATAGCCTCTCGTTCATAGTTCTTTGCAGGAACTCTTCATTCTCATTATACTCTTCTCACCTTTGTCTGTGACAGAGATGCACAGAATAAACGACACCAGTGGCCCTAAGCTAACGTATTCTACTGTATAATCTTAAAGTGGGAGACATGGCCATTCAGCGCCATCTTCATCTTACCCGGAGGTTCCTATGTCACTGACACTCGTGACGCTGGTAGCAGCTGTTGGAGGCGGACTGTTCTTCAGGTGGGTAGCTACGAAATGCAAAGGACGAAACGCCCAAAAGGCTTCCAACTATATGTCTGCGGCGTGCTGGCTGCTGCTGTTGCCATTTATCCCGATACCCGTATTTGGGCTAGGCTGGCTCTTGAATAACATTGTCGTGAAACTCATCCCCTCCGTTTTATGTGGATTGGCGGCTGCCTCTAATCTGCAGCGCGAGATACGAGCGCAGCAGCGCGGAGACTATACAGACCCTGCGGTTTGAACTGCGTTTCGCTCGCGCGCCACTGCAACGTGCTGGGAAAAGAACCGTGTTAGATCCTGCTGAACCATAAGCCATTCAGTCCGATGGACAGGGCCGTGGCCAGAACGCGGAAGCACAACCATGCGAGCGGTGCCGGGTGCAGATGCAGTGAGTAACTGCTTCGCATCAGTTACCGGCACGATTGTGTCTTTACCACCATTTAGCAACAGGAGAGGAATCTCCCGCCCATTTTTAATCGCCGTAACTGGACTCACGGTTTTGGGATTAACCGCGAACCACTTGAACCCACTACCGGCACGCATTAATGCCCATTCCGCTATCGACGAAAATGGGCCAAAATGATGATGGCAACGGTGTTTTATTGCCTGGTCAAGTGAGGCATAGGCTCCGTACACAGCAATGCACGTTATTCTTGGGTCTCTTGCAGCGACCATAATAGTCGCAGCACCACCCATGCTGAAGCCAAATAAACAAATCGGTAGTTCAGTTGCCTCCGCCTTAGAACACACAAAATCAACGGCCGCCAATAGATCGTACACTTCCAATCCGCCTGCTGTACTTCGACTTCCTTCACTCTTGCCATTTGCCCTGAAATCGTACAGCAAAATGTTGTACCCTGCGCGCCATAGTACTTCGGCCCAGGCCAGCATTTGAGTACGATTTGCAAGCATGCCGTGACTTAATATGACAGTGCCTTCTGGTGAATGGGCTGCTGGAATCCACCATCCTCGCAACAATAATCCATCCTGAGAAGTGAAACAAATATCATCATAATCAGCGCCAAATCGGGAAGGGAATGTCTTAACCTTCGTGCGAACCGGGAAGACCGATACAAATGCAATTGCCACCCCGCCGCACACAATAAATAGCAACGCAATAAAAAGTGGAATAGCAACTGCTTCAACCACAGATAAATTCATTAATACCTTTCTGCACCATGCAGTTTGATTCGTATTGAGTACGAGCCAGTTAGACGGTTAACCGCCGCCAATGCACTGCCACCATGCGCCCGGCGTGACAGTGCACAACAACAGCCCGCGACTATGTACCATGCCACTCAGGATCGTAGTTCAGTAATCGGTGAGGCAAACAGCACCTCAACACTGCACCCCGAGTGATACCTGCACTTAGAGGGTCGGTCGCCAGTTCGCTACAATGAGCCTGGCTGGCCTGCTAGACGTCGGGCGAGCCTTTATCGCGGCGCTATTGGCGTCAGGGACACGGTCTGTTGGTACAGCGAACCGTCCTTCGTTAATACTATGTATAGGTTTTGAGATTGGCGCGTACCAAAGTTGAGATCGAAATGCCCAGTGTTGAATCGTGCTACGACCGCGGAGGCAGAGGCATTGGGAGCTGGCTTGAAATACTGCACCGTTTGCGGACTCGCACCGGGCTTGTCGGCATATTGTAACGAACTTGCATCTGGCAGGTAATCAGGTACCAGTTGATTCAGTTTGTCGGGATAAGCCCCTTTGTGCTTTTTTGCATAGCTCTGTAACGCCGAGCCAATTCCTTGCAGCTTTTGAACGCATGTAGGGGTAGCATCACCCACCTGAGCAATGCCAGATATACTCTTCTTGATGCGGGGCATCATGATGACGGCAGCTACAATGATGATGACCACTAGCGTTCCACATCCTCCAAGCAAGCCGAGCAGGCAGTTGGTGGATGCAGATCGTTGAGGTTTTATTGGTAACGGGGGTGGTACTCCGTCGGGACTGTTCATACTAGGCCGCGTTCCTCTCTTGGGTTATTGACCGCCAGTTGCTAACTGCATAATCGCCTCTTGAGATGCTTGTGCCCTACTCAATTCACCCGAGATATGACCTTCATGCATTACGAGAATGCGGTCGCTCATTCCAAGTACCTCTGGTAACTCGGAGGAGATCATCAATATTGCCACACCGTCGGCAGCGAGCTTGTTCATAAGTTTGTAAATCTCGCTTTTAGCGCCTACGTCAATTCCGCGCGTTGGTTCGTCAAAGATGAGAATTCGAGATCCACTGAAGAGCCATTTTGACAAAACTACCTTCTGCTGATTGCCTCCTGACAGGTTCTTCACCGCCTGCTCAACCGTCGGTGTTTTTGTCGCGAGTTCCTTTCGGTACTTCTCTGCTACGCGCCTCTCCTCACCAACCATGAGAAACCCTGCTCTAGAAAGTACCGGTAGGTTAGCCATCGACGTGTTGTGCCGCACCGGCATGCTCAAAATCAGTCCCTGTTGTTTGCGATCTTCCGT
This sequence comes from bacterium, assembly GCA_021777995.1. Taxonomy (GTDB): domain Bacteria; phylum Armatimonadota; class Chthonomonadetes; order Chthonomonadales; family Chthonomonadaceae; genus JAJZFK01. The sequence continues at coordinate 1,334 of JAJYCW010000118.1, read as the reverse complement.
CACCAGCCCGATTCCATTCTTAATGGCTTCTTGAGGGGAACGGACCTTGACGGGACGTCCATTCACGCGAATTTCACCTGAGTCAATTGGATCGGCACCAAATATCGCTCGTGCTGTTTCGGTGCGGCCCGACCCTACCAGACCCGCTAAGCCCACGATTTCGCCTTTTCGAATTGTAAAATTGATATCGTGAAGCACGTTCTTACGGTTAAGCCCCTTTACCTCCAGTGCCACCTCGCCAATTGGCGCTGCCTCCTTGGGTATTGCTTCGGTTAGTTCGCGACCCACCATATACTTGACGATCTCATCGCGCGTTAGCTCGGCCACCGGTTTTGTTATGATGTGGCGACTATCGCGCATGATTGTTGCCGTATCACAAACCTGGAAAACCTCCTCCAGCCGATGCGAGATGTAAATAATACTGACGCCTTGGGCCTTCAGTTTCCTTATTAATTCAAATAGAGCATTCAATTCGTGGTCGGTGAGCGTGGCGCTAGGCTCATCCATTACAATGATCTTCGAATTTCTGCTCGTAGCCTTGGCAATCTCCACCATCTGTTGTTGGGCAACACTCAGTCGGCTAACAGGAGCACGAACGTCCATTGGCACACCGAGATTAGTGATCAAGGTCTGCGCATCTCGGTAAAGCTTCTTGAAATTGACTAGGCCAGGAATAGCACCGATGGGTTCGCGGCCTAAAAAGATGTTCTCGCCTACGCTAAGGGTGGGAGCAAGGTTGAACTCCTGATAGATGATGGAGATACCTAAAGCCATGGCCCTTTGGGGCCCATCGATGTGAACGACCCGGCCATTCAACAATATCTCACCGGCGTCCATAGGCTGGGCACCTGCAAGAATTTTCATCAAGGTGGATTTACCAGCACCATTTTCACCCAGCAGCGCGTGAACTTCTCCCGGCTGCACGACCAGTGACACACCATCCAGCGCGCGCACCCCCGGAAACTGCTTGGATATATTTCTCATCTCAAGTGCAGGTGATTCTGCGGTCATTGTAACTCCCGTATTAGCCATTCTGTTGTTGAACCCTATTTAATCCCGCAAATGCCGGTCCATATCCTGGTAGAGCCTTGAGTGCCAGCATATAATGCACCTTTGCCTCCGCCAGATTGTGTTGTTCAAAATACCCAGATGCAAGCATCGTCTCTGCTTCCGCCCTTAGACCGGGTGTTATGCCTTGCAGTTTCAAAGTTGTATTGCACAAAGCGATCATATCTGCCACCCGACCGTTGGCGTTGTAGAGAGTAGCAAGGCTGTGAAGTACTGTACCATCGGTAGGATGTTCCTGCAACAACTTGGCATATATTGCCGCAGAT
>JAJYCW010000117.1 GCA_021777995.1 bacterium | reverse complement strand
TCTCAACTTGCCAAAACCCAAACCTGCTTCCCCACTAATGGCTCAATTTACGCGCCGAATTGCTGCGAGTACAGATATGCTGTTCGCAGTATTATTGATCGTGGTAATAGGCATGCTGATCGTTCCATTGCCCGACTGGCTGCTAGATACGATGTTAGTGGTAAACATCAGTGCTTCCGCAACCGTATTGCTTGTTGCGTTATACAACACAGAGCCGCTGCAGTTCAGCATATTTCCGTCACTGTTGCTGGTCATGACGCTTTTTAGGCTGTCACTGGATGTTGCCGCCACAAAGCTTATTCTAAGTAGCGGTCAAGCAGGGCAGGTGATAACCGCATTTGGCAAGTTCGTGGTTGGTGGCAACTACATCGTAGGTATAATCGCCTTCCTCATACTGGTCGTAGTTCAATTTGTAGTCATTACAAACGGTGCGGGCCGCGTAGCAGAAGTTGCAGCGAGATTTACGCTGGATGCTATGCCGGGTAAGCAGATGTCGATTGATGCCGACCTTAATGCAGGTCTAATCAATGAGGAGATTGCCCGAGCACGGCGTAAGCAGATTGAGAGCGAAGCAGACTTCTACGGTGCCATGGACGGTGCAAGCAAGTTTGTGCGTGGTGATGCCATTGCTGCCATTCTCATCATTATAATCAACATCGTCGGCGGATTCGCACTGGGGCTGTCGCGCGGCGGCGACGTGATGAGCGTGTTGCAGACGTATACATTACTCACCATTGGCGAGGGGCTCGTCAGTCAGATCCCTGCACTACTCATTTCTACTGCCACGGGCCTTATTGTTACCCGTGCTGGTGCTGAAAAATCCCTGGGCCATGATTTCATAGGCCAATTGTTTGGCAGTTGGCGACCGCTGGCGGTAGTATCTGGCTTGTTGGTATTTCTAACGATACTGCCGGGCTTTCCAAAAATCCAGCTTCTCATTGGCGCCCTACTCATGGGGGGAGGCGCCTGGTACCTTGCAAGTCAGGATAAGCAGGCAGCACGATCCAAAAGCGAACAGGAGGTTAAGGCGGCCCAGGCAGTTCACCAGGCCCCAACAGGACCAGAGGCGGTAATGCCCCTGCTGGGAGTGGAGACAATTGAACTCGAGCTTGGAAGCAACCTTGTTCCGTTAGCGCTACCTGAAGAAGGGGGAGACCTTGCAGAGCGGGTGGGCAACATTAGAAAACAGATCGCACTGGAACTCGGAATAGTATTGCCCACTGTTAGAATAAGGGATAACCTGCAATTAAAGACAAACCAGTATCAGGTAAAGATACGAGGTGCCATTGTTGCTCAACACGAGCTTCTTATGCAATGCGTACTGGCGCTGGATTCTGGTATGGTTCGCCAGCCGTTTCAGGGAACTGCTACAGTGGAACCGGCACTGGGTACTCCGGCTTTGTGGCTGCCCAGGGCTATGAAAGAACGAGCCGAAATGGCGGGCTACGTCATTGTTGAACCGTCTACCGTGCTGGTAACGCACCTAACCGAGGTTATCAAGAACCATGCTGCGGAGATGTTGACGAGGCAGGAGACGTCCAAGCTGCTAGAGCACGTAAAGCGAACTGACGAAGCTGCGGTAAATGAACTGGTACCAAACCTGCTGACGTTGGGCGAAGTACAAAAGGTACTTCAGAGTCTATTGCGTGAGCGGGTGGGCATACGTGACCTCACGACAATACTTGAGACGCTCGCTGACTACTCACCCAAGACTCGCGAAATGGACGCACTCTCGGAGTTCGCGCGAGCTGCTCTTGCCCGGCAGATATGCCACCAGTATATTGACGAAGATGGAATGCTGCGTGTGCTTACTCTTGCTCCAGCATTAGAGCAAGAATTAAGGGGAGCCGTACAAATGACCCCAACGGGCCAGATGCTCGCAATAGAGCCCGGTTTGGCGCAGAGCATCATCAAGAATATCAGCGAGGAGATGGAGCTCTGGTCGGATCAAGGCTATCACCCAGTGCTGCTCTGTAGTGGCCAGATACGGCTGCCAGTTAGACGCCTCGTAGAAAGGGCGCTCCCCACACTTGTTGTGATGGCATATACGGAGATTGTTGCGGGTGTAGAGGTCGAGGCGCTTGGAACCATACAGGCCGAGGTCTCGATGGTCGCTTAGGGTTGGCGACGATTTATGGGTAAGTTTGGAAAAAGCGTCTGCCGCAGGCAGACGCTTTTTCTGTTCATCTCATAATTATAGCCGGGTGGTTGTTGCGCCCTGAGATTTGCAGAGCCAGGTTAAGCCTGGTGGCCTGAGCTACGGGGTGAGAGCCCGCCGCATTTAAGACTGTGAGTGGTGGCGATTTAAGTGGTTATTGCGAGCAGTAAATGGAGAAGGAATACAGTGGGGAGTTGCGCTTTAAACTAGAGTAAAGATTAAGTTTGGATTAGCGCATAATGGTGGCAACGCGAGCGTAACAGCCAATATGCGCTAATTTGTAGAGCTCATCATATTTTACGTTATTCCACGTCTTGAATATTCGTTGGCTTCTCGTCGGTCTGTTCTGTCTGCCAGTTATCACAATCAAGGCGTTTGCAGTGCAACATCCGTCTGCTGGACCCGTTGGACATCTCGACTGTTGCAATACTTGCATGCCTGCAGGAGAGGCACAGCGATGGCTCGATGAGCCTTACTATTCTTAATTTTGTGTCTTCGTTATTCATTCCATTGAGTCCTTAGCGGCTATTCGGCACGAGTGCTATCCTGCACATCGCGTACATCACTCTTGATCTTATTCTTCAAACCACGCGCGGCATTTAATTCCCGCCGATCCCTGCAATACCCCTCTAATTCTGCAAACTGCTTCCTCTTCGCTGGTTGACCACCGCAAGCTGCGAACCAGCCAGTTTCGAGATGCCATCTGCAATTGTGCGTCGGTACCCACAATGTTGACGCTGGCGTGATGCGCAATAAGACACTGTAGATTGGACTCTAGTGCCTTCCACCATGAGGGATCTGAAACTGGTACCAGCAAGGTTTTGGAGATGTTTACCACAACCTCCAGGTGAGCAGATTTTGCGAGTGCAAGCAACATATCCCTCATACGTTGCTGCATGTCGTCACTCCACTCTCCGGCCAGATTCAAAATTGTTACGCCGCTGTGCTGGTAAATTGTAACGTCTGCCGATGATATAGCCACGATACTTCTCCTCAATGTGAGCAAGATGACACGCAGTTAATTATCGGATTTAAACCCGCAAAACATGAGAACGCCCTGCGATGTTTTGCTGCTTGCGACACCTGTTTGTTCCATAATGAACTAGATTTGCAACACTTAATTTTTGGTCACATCCTAGCGATAACTACGTATTAATATAAGATACGAGACGATATCAATCTGAATGAGCCGCGGCAAATGGTTAATCAAAAACCAAGAAATAGTAGATCACGTTGGGTTGGCAGCGAGTTTATGACGAACGTGCGCCTTCAGCCCATCGCGAACCGGGACGATAGACGACGATGTCTGCAGCGCACCCTGTCGTTCAACCATCGGTTTTGGAACATTTTCTCGGCAATTTCTGGTGGTCTGGCAATCTTTGCATGCCTGCCCGTTTTGGGCCAAGGAATTGCCTCAGGGCAATCATTGTTCACTCCAGCAGTATCTACCCTAAGCGGAATTGCCTCAGCTGCATTCTCCAGCAAAGACTCTGCTACCGGTGTTATCACCGACGTGTTTATGGGGAACGGTTCCACTGGGCCATTCATGTTGAGCTACAGTGAACCTCAAGTTGGCAGCCAGTTAGTCGTGTTAAACGGCAGGCTATTGGTGGAGGGTAACGACTACACCCTTAACTACACCACCGGCCAAATCATTCTTAAGCAGCCGTTACCCAATGGGGCGTTGCTTAGAGTATCGTACAAAAGCTTCGGCGGCAAGCAACAGAACTCCAACATGCCATCTGCCGTGCCGCTGCAGTGGCAGCTTGCGGGCAATCAGCACGGGTGGCTTCGCCTGAATTCAATGTTGCAAAGCAATACAACCGGTGGCGGATTGCCCGAGGTTCAAACGAACCTGCAGCTTCATGGTGTGACTGCAATGGGCACAGCTAGTCAATTAACGGCCGGGATGTTTGTGGATCTCCATGGAGGGAACTGGCTGAGACGATCTGGCGTTGTCCTGGGTGATAAATCTGCATGGAAGGGTGGCAACTTTGCCTTGCAGATGAACAGGGCAGGCACGCAGTTTAACCAGTCTGATGCGGCAGGAATAAGTGCAGGGCAGCAGAACATGCAGGCGGCACTCAATTTACAACCCTTGAAGCAGCTTAGTTTCAGCCTTAATGCGCAGGACTTTCAACAACTAGGTGCCCCGCCGGCTGGCCGAGGCGCGTCAGATGTGATAAGCTCGACGCGCCAACAGTTTTCCGGTGCTATGAACTTGCAGCTTTCTGGAGGTACTCAGTTGCAGGGGCAGCGGAATGTAAACACAACAGCACCCGCAGGCGGCAAAGCAGAAACGGTTACACAGGACAATGTCAACCTGGTACAACAGCTTCCTGGCCATACCACGGCAACCGCGGGGTATACGGCAAACAATGCCAGCGGTGGGGCAGGCAACAGCTATACACAAACTTCATCGCTATCCCTTACGTCCCAACCAACTTCGCAGTTACAGCTTCGAGGCTCCTTCCAGAATGTGGTTGGTGTAACGCCCCAAAACCAGGAATCATTAGGCGTTGGCTACACACCAATTTCGAAGGTACCGGGCTTGAATTTAAATCTTTCGGATGATGAACAGTTCATTCCATCCGGCGTAGTGGCTACGCGTGCTGTAAACGTTAATGCACCATTACTCAATAATCGACTTAAAATTGCAGCTGGCGTGAGTCAATATCTTGCGCCGGGCCAGAGCCTTTACGGCAGTTCAGTGAGTGCAATGGCCCAGATAAACCGCGCAGTATCGTTACAAGGTGACATGCAGCTCCGCTGGCAACAGCTTACATCCTCGGCGTCATCTGGTACCATGCCAGCTTCGAACACCTACGGGGTCAATCTGGCAGTGCAGCCGACACAAAGTATCAAACTAACCGGTGGATTTACACGAAATCCCGTAACCAATGGACAGGTCATGCGGGCGTTACAGGAAAATGTTGGCTTAAATGCCACTGTTGGCGCCCTCAGCCTGAATACCAATGTTAGTTTACAGGACCTTTATAACGGCGCGGCTTCCGACGTGGACACATTTTCACTATCGCTAAAATTGTCCCCGTATGACAGCTTGCAGACTGGGTTACAGGCAAACAACCTTTTTGGCGGGGTTTCGGGCGGACAGCAGACCTACCAGTTGGGTTTTACGCACTCATTGGGCAATATTTTCGACTTTTCGCTAGCGGCAACTCTCACGGTTCATAATGGGATGGGGCAGTTAAATAACCAACCAGATTATGGTGCTCAAGCTCAGTTAGGTCTTCACTTTTAGTCTGCTGCGGCGTTTCGGTGAATACTCTGGTGAGCTCGGAGATCAAGCATGCGGGTATCGCCAATATACCCCGTGCTAACAGGATCTAGCATAGAGGAGATGGTCTGCACTACTTCGGATATTCTATCTGCTCCCACCAGAATGCGGCGGACGGCGTTGCGGGCATCCTCTGAAGAGTCAATGTTGGAGGAATCCATGCGCCGTGCCAAACTCTGTGCGCTGCCAGATATGGCGAAGAGCGGGTTATTGATCTCGTGCCGTAAGGCTGCTGCTGCCTGCGCAATAACGTCTCGCCTTACCATCTGCAGCCGCTCCTGCTCTAACTGGGCGTTTCGGGCGATTTCAGCGTGCAGTTGCGCGGCCATTTCCACGAGTTCAGCAGTGGCATCAATGAGTTGTCGGTCGCTGTTATCAAGTTGATCGTGAAGGTTGAGGTTCTCATTTGTGGTGTGATGCAGCGCGTTGTAAGCGTGTGCCGTTCGTAACGCGGCAGTGATTCTCCACTGCCATTCATCGTCGTCCGCGTTGATAGGCAGCCATTCATCCGGTGTAAAATGGACCCCTACAGGAGGTTTGCTGGCTGCAATCATTAGCCGTGTTTCGGCAAGCGAAGGCTCTTGCCGAACTCTCTCGCAAAGCTCCATGCCGCTCATATCCGGCAGAACTTCTTGCGCAATGATCAGCAATGGATGCTCCATCCGTGCCATTGAGAGAGCGGTCGCACCCGTTTCGATTGCCTGAACAGCTGTTCCGCAGCAACAGCAGGTGCGCTTAAGGCGAGGCTTATCCTTATTGCTGGCCACTATATACGTCAGGGTATTCACGAAATCCACGCAAGACTCCTACATGCTGCTTACTGCGATGATTATCGGTAAAAGATGATAGGTACTACAGGGGGTTCCGTCTGGCGACCAAAATGCTTGTCTGGAAGCTAATCGGGGCGACCACCGTAGTCCGACAACTGTGAAGGGGGTAATGCGGCGCGAAGAGAGTTGGCTACCGCAAGCACGTCAATCGCCTCTTGAGCAATCGCTCCCTCAACGGGTGTAAGGTGTCCAATGGCCGCTAGAACCATGGCAGTTAGGCTTAACGCTATGCCGCCGACGGCACTCTGGAGAGCGATTGTGCGCATGCGACGTCCAATATGGATCAATACGTCGACTTTGGTCAGAGAGCTATCGAGGATGACGGCATCAGCGGCCTCGCCGGTAATCTCACTGTTATTACCAAATGCGATACCTACGGTGGCAGCGGTAAGGGCTGGCGCATCGTTTATGCCGTCCCCAAGAAACACGGTGGGGAGTGCCGCGGTCTCGCGGCGAACAAGTTCAAGCTTCTGTTCCGGGCTTTGAGAGGCGTACACTTCGCTGATGCCAACCTGCGTCGCGAGGTGCCTTACCTCCGCATCGCGGTCTCCCGAGACAAGCATCACACGTGTTACGCCATGCTTGGGGCTTAAGTGTTCGATGAATCGTGCGCCGTCTGGTCGTGGCTCATCCCTAAACCTAAGTGTCGCGCCTATGGTGCCGTCGATCATGACCACACATTCCATGCCTGCTGCTGCCGGTGGCAGCTGGGCAGCCAGGACTGGATCGCGATCGATAAGCTGCTTGCGCCCAGTGACGTGTATCTCGGCATTGTTGATGGTTGCGTGCAATCCCGATCCAGGTATCTCAGATACAGCTTCAGCCTCATAGGTTGGTACTGCGGCATCGGTCGCAGCTTCGATGATGGCACTTGCAAGCGGATGTTTACTGTAGTTCTCGAGGCTAGCTACTAGCGCCAGCACGTCCTTTGGGTCACGTCCCTCTGCGGCTACTATCTCGGTTAACTTTGGACGACCATAGGTCAGGGTACCCGTCTTGTCAAAAATCGCAACTCTACAAGAACTTATGTTTTCAAGAACGGAAGGATCCTTTATTATAATGCCCATGCGAGCGGCAAGCGAGATTGAGCCGATGATCGAGATGGGAATGGCTATGAGCAGCGGACACGGGGTTGCTGCCACGAGAACAGCGAGAAACCGGAGCGGCTCACCGTAATACGCCCAAGCCCACAGTGCAAGCGCAAGTGCCATAGGGGTATATGCCGCACCCAGCTTATCTGCTAGTCGTCGCATCTGGGGTTTTCGCTCTTCTGCATCGCGCATCACCTGCATGATTTTCGCGTAGCGCGAGTCTTCAGCCGGTCTATCACACCGAATATTTAGTGCGGCCTCTCCATTGATAGAGCCAGATAATACGGCGGTTCCAGGTGCCTTAGATACGCGGTATGGCTCTCCTGTGAGGTAGGACTCATCCATCGTTCCGTGGCCCGTTATCACTGTTCCATCCACCGGGCAGAGGGCGTGGGGAAACACGGCTACTATGTCGCCGACCTGAACATCCGGAAGAGGAATCTCTTTGAGCTCATGTCCAACAACGATTGTTGCTTTGTTCGGCATGCGCTTCGCTAAGGCTTTGAGTACAGAGGAAGCATTGCTTGTTGCATACTCCTCAAGTGCCTGGCCGCCAGAAAGCATGAGCACTACCAGCGCGCCCGCAAGGTATTGATGCAGCAGGAAAGACGCTACAATGGAGATGCCAGCGAGCAGGTCCGAACCGAAAATGCCTTTGATCAAATTGAGCAGCAATTGATAAACCAAAGGAATACCGCCAAAGGCGAGCACCACCAGCAACGGCAACGACGGTACCAGAATGCTGCCTACGTGCGCGTGTCGTAGGGATGAAAAGTGTAAAATGCCCGCGGCTGCCATACCGGCCACGGCCAGCAATGCGATCAACGCCTGTAATGAGATAGAGCGCGGATGTTGGTTTTCTAAGTCATTTGCCGGCGCCGTCGACTGTTGATTTATCATTGCCAAACCTTTCACACCGCCGCATATCCCCACCTGCAAGGCTGCAACGTAACAATTTGCAGCACAGACAGCGACCGGCAGGTTAGCTACTTTGCTATTGGGTCATGGTAGTGTGACGTATTGCAGTACAAAAGTTATCGGCTGAAGGGCGTATTTGACGTAAATAAACCGCAGTGCTATTGTAAACACAAACATCGCACACAGCAAGGCTTTGACGTCAATATTAGGGCCGCCAAAGCCGATACTTTGTTGTACACTTTATTAACCTGCCCAGTAGTTTCGCAACTGATGTGGTTGGGCAGCAGCCACGGTATTACAGATTTGACCAGGAGATTCGCTTTTATGGCAGTGCCAGATCCAAAGGTTTTTCGAAATTATGACATCCGCGCACTTGTTCCTGAACTTGTTGACGAGAGCAGTGAGTATTTTGGGAAGGTCGGGGCCAAGGACACCTACCAGGCTCCATTAACGCCAGACGAGGTGGAACAGATCGGAAAGGGACTTGCGGAGTTTTTCGGTGAGCGCCAGGTGGCGATTGGGTATGACGCGCGAACGTCTGGGCCAACATGGTCGGCAGCCCTGGCAAAGGGTTTGACAAGCCAGGGTGTGGATGTACTGGATATTGGCCGTGCCACTACCGATACCATATACTATGTTTCTGGAAAGTATCAAATTCCTGGCGTAGAGATTACCGCCTCCCATAGCCCAAAAGAGTTAAACGGCATGAAAATTGTTCGAGCCGGAGCGAAGGTGGTGGGCATGGGCTCGGGTATGGAGGACCTACGTGATCTGGTCATCAGTGGGCAATTCAAGTCTGTGAATACACCGGGAGTAGTAACCCAAAAGGATGTGTTGCCTGAGTATATTGACCACCTGATGGGTTTCATTGATGTAACCGAGGTTAAGCCGTTCAAAATCGTAGCCGATGCAGGCAACGGTGTAGGGGGTCTACCTGCTACAGAGATCTTCAGACGGATGCCACAGCTTAGCGTATCCACACTCTTCTTTGAACCTGATGGTACCTTTCCCAACCATGGCCCCAATCCATTTGAGCGGGAAAACATTGAGCAGCTAGTTGAAGCCGTCATTGAGCAGAAGGCGGATTTTGGCGTTGCATGGGATGGCGATGCTGACAGGGTGTTTTTTGTTGACGAGATAGGAAACCCCATTCCCGGTGACTTTATCACGACGTTGGTGGCTCGCCATTTCCTTGCTCTTCATCCAGGTGCTTCCATTGTGTATGATCTGCGAGCTTCGTGGGCGGTTGCAGATTGGGTTAAGCGCCTGGGTGGTAAACCAATAGCAGAGCGTGTTGGTCATTCTTATATTAAGCAGACTATGCGCGCACAAAACGGTGCATTTGGTGGTGAGGTATCGGGGCACTACTACTTTAGAGACCACTACTATGCTGATAACGGCTTTATCCCGCTGCTTTCTGTTCTGCAAATGCTCACTGAGCAGAATATCCCCATGAGCAAGCTTGTTGCCAGCCTGGGGGCATATTTTGTTTCTGGCGAGATAAATTCAACGGTGAAGGACACGGATGCCGTTATCAAACGATTGAAGGAGAGATATCACGACGCAGAGCAGCACTTCAGGGACGGTATTTCCATAGAGTATCCAGATTGGCATTTCAACGTGCGTCCGTCCGCAAATGATCCATTGGTGCGCCTCAATCTGGAGGCGCGCAGCCAGGCGGATATGGAGGCAAAACGAGACGAGGTGCTCGCACTCATTCGAGCGTAATTTAACCGTCTTCACAACATGCATTGAACGGCCACTACTGCCCACGCGAGCAGTAGTGGCCGTTTTTTTTATACCATCAGCGCTTTTGCCGCCGAGCGATGCTAAGGAACCTCGCAGTTTTGCCGATACTTAACGTCTACAGAACTTGTGAAATTAAGCGGTGAAATTGATTTTAACCTAGCGAGGTCATTTTAGTGAATATTGGTACCAAATTATTTGCTATAGGGGTAGGCAGTGTGTTCATCACTGCCGCTGCACTAGTGGGTGTAGGCATATGGCAGGCAAGGCAATTTACCGCCGAAACTCAACATGAGGCCAACCACCTGGTTTCGCAAGAGTTAGACCACATTACGAACGGAGTTTATGACCTGGTGCAAGCCCAACAGGAGTCGGTTACGCAACAGGTCAGCAGTTCGCTTAATACAGCGCTTTTCGTGGTGAAGCAACGCGGCCGGCTCAACACGGGCGGCAGTGACGTAACATGGAAGGCGGTTAACCAATTCACAAAGGCCGCAAAAACAGTTCACCTCAAGCAGATGCAATGGGGCGGTCAGTGGATGGGGCACATCACCGACCCTAAAACGTACGATCCTCTGGTAGATCGTGTTTGGGATTTGACTGGTAGTACCTGCACCGTCTTTCAACGGATGGATCCCGCAGGCGATCTGCTTCGCGTAGCTACGAACGTGAAACTTACCAATGGTAACCGCGCAATTGGTACCTATATTCCCGCGGTGAACCCTGATGGCACCGCTAATCCGGTCGCCAGAGCGATCATGGCTGGAGAAGACTATAGAGGCACCGCCTTTGTGGTGAACGCGTGGTATGTTACTGTTTATCATCCTCTTAAGAATTCGGCAGGACGTATAATTGGATGTTTGTATGTTGGTGTTAAAGAGGAGTCCGTATCTGCTCTCCGCTCGGCTATTCTTGGTACCGTAGTTGGCAAATCCGGTGGTGTATCCGTCGTTGGCGCAACAGGAGACACCCGAGGCAGATACCTGGTAGCTCCGCCAGCAGTGCAGGGTTCAAGCGCCTTAGATGTGTTGGACTCGTCTGGAGGCCATCCGTTTGCCGACGCAATAGACAAAGCCGTGAAGAGCGGTGATGGCACTCCTATTACACTGGCGTACAAGTCTAGTACAAGCGGTAAACAAACAGGCGTGCCCATTTTACTACATGCAGAATATTATAAACCCTGGAACTGGGTAATCATCGCTCAAGCCCCTCAAAGCGATTTTCAGTCCATAGAACGCCACCTGCAGAGTGGCAGCCTGAGAATGATCGTCTGGTTTTGGATGACTGCAGTGCTCGCAGCGGCTCTATGTAGTCTGCTGTGCTGGTCAATAGCCAAAGCTCTTAGTAGAAGAACTCAGGCCATCGTCACTGCCGCCAACCGGCTTGCAAACGGAGAGACGGATCTAGATGCGGCCGATGCCGGAAAAGACGAAATTGGAGTGCTGGGCCAGGCTTTCTCCAAAATTGCAGAATACCTTCAGCATATGGCGGCAATGGCAACGGAGGTTGCCAACGGCAATCTTACAATTAAGATAGAGCCAATTTGCCCGGGTGACACGCTTGGTAACTCATTCTTGCGTATGACCGACAGCATGCGAATGCTTATAGGCGCATTGTCTAGCAGCGTAGGTGCAGCAGTAGAGAGCAGCAAGTCCCTGGTTGGTTCCAGTAAGAGCTCAAACGATGCCAACCTCACTGTGATGGACGCTATGAGGCATGTAGCAGAAATGGCGCAGCAGACGGCTGGAACCAGCAGACAAATTGCAGGCGGGAGCGAGCAACTTGCACAATCAGCTACTTTAGCTGCTGATGCCATGGAGAGGCTGCGCATGGCGATTGACGAGGTGCAGCAGAGCAGCAAAACTCAGCAGCAATCAGCGGAGCACGTGGACGAGGGAGCGCGTACACTGGAACACGCTGTATCTCGTTTGCTAACTGCCGCACAGGCGATGGAGCAGAGCGCAGACACCACCGGCAAAGCTGCTCAAGAGGGTGCAGTAGCTGTGCAGGGTGCAATCACCGGCATGTTGACAATAAGAGAGCAGGTTGAAGCTACTGCTGATAGGGTGAAGCAGCTTGATGAGCGGGGACAGGAGATAGGTGCGATTGTTGAGACAATCGACCAGATTGCAGAGCAAACCAACCTTCTTGCGCTTAACGCCGCAATAGAGGCGGCACGAGCCGGCGAACATGGCCGAGGCTTCGCGGTAGTAGCCGATGAGGTGCGTAAACTTGCGGAGCGATCTGCACTTGCCACCAGGGAAATAGCGGGGCTGATTGCTTCGGTGCGTACAACTGTAGAGGAAACAGTTACATCCATGGCACTGAACAGCGAACAGGTGATCAAGGAATCGGCAAAAAGTCAGCAAGCGGGAGAGGCATTCCAGCATATTGTTACGCAGGTATCGGCCGTTTCGGCTGATATATCCAATATGACTGAACAGGCTAGAGCCATGGCAACTTCTATACAACAGGTTCAAACTGCTATAGAACAGGTGGCGACAAGTGCCGTGCGTAACCTCCAAACTGTTGAACAAGTTGTAGAATATGGCGATAACGTGGGACAGGCGATTCTTACGGTAGCCTCCGTAAGCGAGGAAACAGCCGCGGGCGCACAGGAGATGAGTGCCGCTGCTGCGGACTTCTCTCGCAATGCGGAACAGGTATTGGATACGGTTGGCCGCCAGAGCGCTGAGCTCAGTAATGTGCTAGAGGAGGCTGAGAAGCTCAGCGATACTAACCAAAAAGTCATGACGTTGGTGTCTAAATTCCAGAATTTTGATTGGGACAGAAGGAAGTCAACACGAACCGGTGACTTGCCGTTTCCTGACAGGCGTAAGACAGGGATACTCGACAGTGCGTTAAACCGATTCGCAGACGAGCGTGAGGACATTAGACGCGCAGCCTAGCGCATTTCGCGCCATGAAATACCCCGCGGCACTATTGTGTTGCGGGG
>JAJYCW010000200.1 GCA_021777995.1 bacterium | reverse complement strand
AGCAGCCTTTCCCCTCTGTTCCCCTCGCTCAGCGCCAGAGGCGCGCCCGGGAGAGGGGTCGGTGCGCAGCACCGGGGGTGAGGTTACGCCAACAAAGCAGTCGCAACGAACCTTCCGTCGTGAATGCCCAGCACAGCGCAGCTGCCCTGCTAGTTAATGCGGTTCACAAATTCTGTCTGCTGTTCATCGGTGGTTGCGCCCAAAATCACCGCCGGTGTATTGTTCACAGTTTCCTCGTTGGTTGAGATGGTTGGCTTAAGCAGATCCACGTGTGTAGAGGTGTCCACCGTTCCAACGCGAAGCAGTGTATCTGCGCTGTGCGCGTCGGTAACGTGAAGGAGGTTCTCATTGCCTACGTGTTGATTCTGGAGTACCTCGAGCGTCTGTTGTGCCGCGAGCCGTAAACCTGGATCCTTCGTGCGTTTTAGTACAGTCTTCACCGCAGGGATAGCGCGCGAGTCACCAGCTCGGTAGAGCGCCTGAAGTATCGACAATGCGACGGGAGTATCTGTAACCCCAAGGCTAACGTAGTCAAGTTTCAGAAGAAGGGCGCTCAAGCGCTCCATAGCGTGTAAACCCAGTTGGCCCTTGTTCTCCGAAGAAACAACATTCATCATGGAGATAATCAGCTCTGACCTCGACTGCTGAAGGCGACCAGATTTTAGCATCCCGTCGTGTACCTTATTAGATCTTACACCGCCTCTTAACGACCATAGTACACGCAGGCTTGTCGATTCCGGTTGATCTAATGCAATGAGGCTAATTCCTGTCTCACTATAAAGTTGCTGGCAAAAGTTTATTCCGGAGAAAATAAGGCTTCCGGGATCAAAGAGCATGAATGCAACATATGCCGCGATGACAAACAACGCTAATTGTAGCATGTAGGTATTTTCGATGGCATTCTGGTGCGCAAAAAATGTATCGAGCGCTCTATCGGATAGGTGCGGAGGCGGCGATGGCAATGTTGGAGGGCGCAAGGAATATTCGATCGCTGAACACATAATGTAAGGAATAAAAAGACTGATTGAATAGCGGATGCACCTCAATCTGAAATTCCTTGACGAGGGTACGAGCTCCTTTTCAGCAAGCCGTATAAGTGCCATGGTCGCGAGCTTTTTGCTGGCATTGTCCATGTCCATTATGCCCAGCGCCCAAACAGTGAGCAATGAGAGATTTCTTGCGCGTCTATCCAGCGACAAGGTATTAAGGAAGGGCGTAACGTCATCACAGAATACCTGCTCACCTGCCATAAGCTTAACGAATGTTTCCTTGAAAGGGTGGGATTTCGGTAATTTCCGAATAAGCTTTTGTATACGTTTTAAAGTTGCAGTTAATTTCTGGGTTTGTGCGTTTCGGGTAGTTCTATTGCGAAATAACATGAATTATAACCCTCACAAAAGCAAAGTGTTAACCGGTCATTACTGTGAAATTATAACCGCAATTAAGGAATGTAGTAGCTGCCGCTGTTGTGGTTCGTCAAGGCGCAGGGGTTATGCTTCATGGCAGGGCTTCCTACGGTGCAGGCATCCGGTTAAACCTGTAGATAGTTGCCTGCGTACCGGTCCCTATTTGGTATCCTCCAGCCTCACTACGTCGTGATTAAGCGCTGCCTTGGTGGCCGCTATCGCGGCTTGTAGGGCGTACAATCCTTCCTCTATAGGGATGGGGACGGGTTGCTGGTTCCGCTTTGCGTCTATAAATGCCTGTATATGCCGATCGGTAGTACGGGCAAATTGGCGGCTTTCGTCGGCGAAGAAAGGGCTTGTCCATACCTGTGCCATGGGTGCTGGCGATGCACTGGTTGGGCGCGGGAAGTATTCGTACCGTTCAATGGCGTCGGTCACAACGGCACGTCCATGCGACCCCATCAGTTCAAACGTATAATTTCCGCTGTGATGGTAGTCCTCATCTACCGACGCTATGAATACACCTACAGCACCGCTTTCGAATTGCAGGCTAAATGTGGCGGTAGTAAACTGTCCCGTGCCTCGAGGGTCATGAGCATGCCCTGCTATGCTGGCTATCCTGCCGCCGAATGTCTGCATGGCGTTAAACCCATGTGACTGCATGTAGAGCAGATGCGCCAGGGGAATTTTGTGGCCCTCTGGGTAGTGACCTCCCGTAAATCGCCAAGCCGCGTGGTTGATAGGGCCGATCTGTCCATCACGGACAGCGCTTGCCAACTGCAGAAATGGCTCGGCAAAACGATGATTAAAGTTGATCCCACATCTAATACCTTTAGAACGGGAGAGGCGCACCAATTCTCGTGCTTCCTCCACATCCATCGCGAGAGGTTTCTCCAGTAGGCAGTCCACGCCGGCTTCAATTACCGCCTTATATGCCTCAAAGTGGTAGGCATCCGGTGCGATAACACTTACCAGGTCTGGCTGTTCCCTGGCGAGCATCTCTTCTATTTCCATATAGGCGCGAGTGTTATACTGTCTTGCAGCCGATTCTGCCCGGGAGCGGTTGCTATGTCCGCAGATACCTACTAGTTCTATCTCAGGGTTTCGCCAGTAAGCTTCTATGTGTGTGTGGCCCCATCCACCGGTTCCTACAACAGCTGCACGCATATTTTCGGCCTTTCTCCTACCATTTTCAGCTCTGATCGCTGGATGTCACTGTGCGGCAGATCGAATTAAAAGATTGTGGCTGCAACTCCCCGTACATTATGTGAACGGCACTAGGGAGCGTTGAATACAGTCTGGTGCGGCTCTACCTTA
>JAJYCW010000116.1 GCA_021777995.1 bacterium | reverse complement strand
TCCGATCTGCGCGATGATGGACCGCTACGGCCAAATTGTGAAGAGTATTGCGCAGCGGCAAAATGCTCTCTTTGTTGATACGCAGGCGGCGTACAACGCGGTGCTTCAACACAGCAAACCGGAGGGGCTCTCGGGCGACCGCGTTCACCCCAACCAGGTAGGTCACATGGTTTTGGCTAGTGCACTACTAACCGCGCTCGAACTGGAGTGGCCATCATCGAAATGAGCGCTCCATTGTGAGCTGCTCCGATGGAGCCAAACTTCCAATATAGGTAATTGCTATCACCTGGCCCAGACTTGCCTGACGCCAGGTTTGAACACCGGCACGCGGTCTAATAGGGGGCCGAGGACGGCTGCTTCCCTGCCGCAAAATCCGGTGCTCAAAAAGGGTGAAGTGGTTGACACCTGCGCTATACCGTATAAGGATTCCGGTGAGCCTGCCACGGTGCACTGTCCACACCCCATTCTCGCGGTATCCTGCGGGCAGGTAACCGGGCAGTAACACATGGATGCCGGCAATGTGTTCCGCTTCAGGCAATGACATTACTCGTGTGCTCTGGTGAATTATCCTCTGTTTGTGCGGGTTAGAGGGCAACGACGCCATAGTAAAGTCCCGCATAGTAACACCGCTAGCGGCGCCGATTGTGATAGACGTAAAGTAGGAAACCGACTGAATACCGCTAGGCGACCACCGTTCGTTTCTCAGTATGACAGCATTAGCCGGGTCAATCCACAACTGCCGCTGCGTAATTCCGCCTGGTGCCGAAGCCGGGACTCTTGCAAGCCGCACGATCGTACAATTAACCCCTGCTATTTGTTGCCATCCCGTTTGCGTAACCTGCAGCTTTCCGTTGCGAACAAGTGCTCTGAGCCGACTGGCGATTCGTTGGCGCTTTCCTGCTGGCCATTTGGTTACATAGGTACGCTGTCGTTTAGAAATGTAGTGCAAGAATACCGATGGCGCTGTAACCATGATGTCGCCTGCAAATCGCGGTGGCGAGACATACTCAATTCTAAGTCGCCCCTGTGGTCCGCCCATCACCTTCTGAACTGAAATCTGCCCGCCAACCTGGGTCTGCTGTACACCGCTGTAAAACACGTGACTGTTAAATGTTTGAAAGAGCAGTTTTATAGCACGTGGATCGCTGCCAGCAGCGTGCACCGTTTTGGCCCTTGGTGCATGGTTGGCCCGGTACGGATGCGAATAGCGCGGTAGAGCGTGACCTCGCCTAATGCCATTGCGAAATTGGGCATTGGCCGTTCGGGCTGCAAATAGGGCAATTAAAGTGAGCGGTAGCAGCCCTAAAGCACACACATATTTTGATCTTGCTTTAATAGCGGACATTTTCATATTAGCAAACCGTGCAGGCAACTACGCATAATGACTGCACTTACTATCTCCTATGGATTGTACGAGTCTTGTACCGCGCTATCGGGGTGAACCACCAGTTGGTCGGCCGCCGCATCACCCAACGGATCGGCTGCTGTTTGGGCCAATTGAGCTTCCACAACAGTGCTAATGTGGGAATCTGGTTTAGCGGTTGTCTGTGTGGCTGGCGTAGTTTTCAGCCCAGGAATGAGTGCAACCATTAACACAGCGACTGCACCAATTGCAACGCCGATAGGTACTCCTGGTACGTGCAACACTCGCGTGTAACCAGTGATAATCTCCCGCAGCGATGGTCGTGGGGTATTGGTGCGTGTATCGCTGGCAGATGCATCAATATCATCTAGCCGGGCGTGCAACTTTGCCATAAAATTGTCGTTTGTATCCAGCCTCGCCGTATCATGCAGCAGATCTATCGTTAGTTTTAGTTGTTCAACCTTCAAACTGCAATCTCGGCAATTTGCAAGATGTTTTTCAAGCTGCCACGCGTCACGAGCCGACAATTCGCCATCTACGAATTGCGGTAGGAGCGTTTCCGCATTGTTGCAGTTCGCTATCGGTTTTGTATTTAGGATGTTCATGATTTTATTTTTCCGTATAAGGTACTGAACCTCTCACCGAAGCTAACAGAATTTAAACACTGCTTTGGAGATAGGGAGCCAGTTTATCTCGCATGGCACTACGAGCGTTAAAAATACGTGACTTTATGGTGCCTAATGGACAGTCCAGAATCGCCGAAATCTCCTCATACGAGAGCCCCTCTATGTCGTAGAGCAGAATAACGGTGCGCAGCTTTTCTGGCAGGGCTCGTAATGCAGCCTCGAGTTTTACCCCTAACTCAGTATTGAGTGCGAGCTCCTGCGGATCAAAGCTACTATCTGGCACGTCCTGTTCGATAGAATTGTCTTCCTCTTTAGGTCGCGGGGCAAGAAAAGAGCGCGTGCGCTTTTCCTTCCTGCCCTGGTCGATACAGAGGTTGGTTGCTATCCTGAAGAGCCAGGTGTTGAGGCTTGCACGGCTCTGGAACGAATTGATTGACAGGTATGCGCGAACGAAGGTCTCCTGAGTGAGATCCTCTGCGTCAGCGGCGCTCTCGACCTGACGGTAGATGTAATTGTAAACTTTACTCTTATAGCGCAGCACTATTTCGTTGAAGGCGGCTCTATCCTGAGCCTTTGCCCTTTGAACCAACGCAAAATCAGCGTGCATAGTATTCCCCATTGCAACCATGGGTATGCTCCATTTCAGGTAACGTTCTATGTCGTATATAGACGTTCACCATTGTGGATAGTTCACTGCGCATTCCGTATTTACAGTCCGTAAATATCCCTGTATTTTTCGTGAAGGTAACTGATGAGGTATTTGCTGTCTAGCACTTCCCCCGTTGAGTGCTGTACGAGGTCCATGGGATCGAGGCGTGCGCCAAGGCTGTGTACATGATCCCGCAGCCAGGTGAGAAGCGGTGCACAATTGCCGCTCTCAATAGCACTTCCAAGATTAGGAAGGTCGTGTCGAATGCTGTTCCACAACTGTGCTGCAATGAGGTTACCCAATGTATAGGCAGGGAAGCCGCCGAAACCCGAGGACCAGTGTACGTCCTGCAGGCAGCCTTCCGTGTCAGATGGCGGTATGACGCCCAACATTTCGTGCATCGCTGCATCCCAGGCGTCTGGCAGATCGTCAATGTCCAACCGACCTTCCAGCATCGCGATTTCCAGCTCGAAACGCAGAATTATGTGGAGGTTGTAGGTAACTTCGTCGGCCTCCACACGGATGAGTGACGGCTCCACCCGGTTAACGGCCCGATAAAGCTCCTCGGCCGAAATGTTGTTGAAAGTTTCAGGGAAGTAGTGCACCAGCCTTGGCAGGAAGTAGGCGCAGAATTGCCGACTGCGGCCCACCATATTCTCCCACAGCCGCGACTGGCTTTCATGTACTCCCGACGACGCCGCTCGGCATAAGGCGGTTAATTCTAGGTGTCCCGGAAGCCCCTGTTCATACATGGCATGTCCTGCTTCGTGAAGGGAGGCATAGAGGGCCCCACCAAGCATATGCTCATCATAGCGGGTAGTAATGCGGACATCGTTTCGAGAAAAGCTGGTGCAAAATGGGTGAACGGTTTTGTCCTGGCGGCCGCGGTTCGTATCGTAACCCAGAATTCCAACAGCCTCCAGTGTGAGCTCCTGCTGGCGATCAACCGCAAAATCACCGCGTAAGAAGCTTGAGTCCACCTGGGGAGCAGCCGCGATTTCTGCCACCAGTTTCACCAATGCGGGACGCAGTTCGGCAAAAAGCTGTCGAAGCTTAGAGGCGGTCATTCCAGGTTCGTGCTGGCTGAGCAGGGCGTCGTACGGATGCTCTTCATAGCCGAGGCAATCTGCCAGTCTCTTGTTAAGCTCGACTGTTTTGCGCAGGACTGGTGCGAAAATCGAAAAGTCACTCTGTTTGCGAGCTTTAACCCAAACCTCATAAGCCATTGAGGAATGACTAACCAGCTCTTCAATCAGATTAGAGGGTACCCTGGTCGACCGGTCGTAGTCTCTCTTCGATACCCGTACAAGCGCCGCGTCCTCGGATCCCTCCGGTTGCCCAACGACCTCAGCGGCGCTTGCTTCTAATAGTCGACCGACCTCCGGATCTACCGCGAGGTTGTGAATTAGCATCTGAAGCGTAGTTTGTTGATCCGCCCTGTCAGCAGCGGCACCAGCAGGCATATAGGTTAGCTGGTCCCAATCAAGAATGGCACTAACCTCACTCAGTCGAATTACCTTCTTTTGGTAGGCCTTTAATTGTTGCAGGGCGTTAGCCATATAGTTCAACTTCCTATTCGGGTGGTTTCTATGTCAATAGTTTACACTGCGGATTGACCATATGTGTCAACTCTATTCAATTGGCCCTGCGGTTGCGACTTCCGTGGGTACCTTATCGAGGTACTGTGCGAAGTTCTCACGGAATTTTGCCGCAAGAGCGGTTGCTGCTCGCTGATATTCCGAGGTTCTCTTCCACGAGAGGCAGGGGTTCAAGACCTCATCTGGTATACCTGTTATCGCCGCTGGCGAATGAAGACCAAATACCGGATGAGCAACGAGGTCGGCGTCATCCAGCTCACCTTGCAAGAGTGCGTCGAGCATTCGGCGTGTTAGTGATAAAGGTACTCGTGTGCCCACGCCGTACGGGCCTCCCTGCCAGCCGGTATTCAGCAGCCATACTTTCACGTTATGCTGTCTAATTCGCCTTTCCAGCATGTCGGCGTAGGTAGTGGGGGGCAGGGGGAGAAAAGGCTGGCCGAAACATGCGCTGAACGTTGCTTGCGGTTCGCCTCCTAAACCTCGCTCCGTTCCTGCAACCCTCGCCGTGTAACCGCTGAGAAAATGGTAAACCGCCTGGTTCGTATTGAGTCGACTTACCGGTGGCAGCACCCCGAAAGCATCTGCTGTAAGGAACACAATGTTTTCCGGGTGGCCCGCCATGGCACATCGAACGGCCCCTGGGATGAATTCTAGTGGATACGCAGCACGGGTGTTCTCGGTGACGAATGTACTCTGGTAGTCGGGCTCACCCGTTGGGCGATCGACAGGGACGTTTTCGAGTACGGAGCCGAACCGAATGGCATTAAAGATCTGAGGCTCTGCCTGCTGAGTTAAGCCAATACACTTCGCATAACAGCCGCCCTCAATGTTGAACACACCGTGATCGCTCCACCCGTGTTCGTCGTCGCCAATTAGCGCCCTTGCAGGATCCGCGGAGAGGGTGGTTTTTCCCGTACCGCTTAAACCGAAGAAAAGTGCGGTGTCGGAGCGATGAAGGCCAACGTTTGCCGAGCAGTGCATTGGAAGCACACTCTTTTGGGGCAGCAGGTAATTTAGTATTGTGAAGACGCTCTTCTTGATCTCGCCTGCATACTTTGTACCTCCGATGAGTACTACGCGCTCGTCGAAGTTAATCACTACAAAGGTTTTGGTTCTGGTTCCATCCTCCTCGGGATTGGCCACGCAGCCTGGAGCGCAGAGAATCTTGAACCCATTAAACGGTCCATCAATCATTTCACTGCGGGTATCCGGCGGAACGGTTGGCTGTTCTGGTTCGCGCAGTAATATGCGGCTGAAGAGGCTGTGCCATGCATATTCCGTAATAACCCTCAAATTAAGGTTATATCGTATGTCAGCACATGCGCTAAGGTCCTGGCTGAAGGCGAGACGGGAGTGGAGATAATCGACAACTTTCTTGTACAGGGACTGAAAGTGTGCCTCGGAGATGGGCTGGTTCACTTTTTCCCACCAAACACGAGGCGTAGTGGCGTTAGTTTGCACAATGAATTTGTCGAGTGGCGAACGGCCAGTAAATGCTCCAGTTCGCACTACAAAGGCGCCGGTGTTGGTTAATTCGCCCTCTTTTAATCCAAGGGCATGTTCAACCAGCCTGGGCTCCGACAGGTTGCACAGCAAATCATCGTAAACGAAGGGTTTTACGGTTTTCATAGGTGTCTCCAGCTGTAAACGTGCATCATTGAACGTTGGCCTGAACTGCAATGTTCTGCAGCCTGTGCGCGCCATTGCGCAACTGCCGGTTAGTGGAAGTGTACCACAGCAACCCGTGCAGATTATCCGCTAAATTGTGGAATAAGCAATTTACGAACAATTGCAATAATTGGTACTACGAAATAAAATTTGTACCGTTGGAGTACCTTGCAGTATGCTAACCAGAATAGAGCCCTCGGGCTTTTGGGATCCCGGTGACGAACCAGTGCCTCATGCACATGCCGTACCGCTCACCCGTTGGATTGATGCGCTGGATGCGGGCAACGTTGCCTTTCTGCTAAGAGCCGCAAATCAAGATGCCTGCGACTGGCTGAAGCGCGACAGGATAGAATTGCACCTGCGTGGAGTAATGCTCGACGCATGCGACACCGAGGTCTGGCCGCTTCTGGAAGATACGTGGGCTATCTCGATGACTGTTGCTGGCGGCATAGAGCTACCTGAAAATGCCATGCACGTGCACCTCGTTTCACAACGCCTGGCCAAGGAGCTGGCGTTCGATTTCAACGGTGGGTCCACTCCTTCATTCTCAGTGTATCCAATCGCAGGCATGCGAACAGCAGAGGCAGTTCAGGAAAACATTCGTGAAATGAACGCGCTGTTGGAAATCATCGTGAACAATCAGTTGACAACGCAGTTTCAGCCGATTGCAACACTCTCCGATGGCAAGATCTATGGGTACGAAGCCCTCATTCGGGGCCCTCATCACACACCGCTACGTCGACCCGGTGCCCTCTTTCATGCTGCCGCAAAGGCACAAATGATAGCCTGGTTCGATATGGCTTGTCTGGAGCAGTGTTTTCAGCAGGCATCAAGTCTAGGATTAAAACATCACCTTTTCGTTAATGTTGAGGCTGAAGGACTAGACAGCATCAACAAACATGATCGGCCCCTGGCCTCTCGCGTAAGGGATGCCGGGTTGCGACCTGATCAGGTAGTAATAGAGATCACCGAGCGGCAGACGCTGGACGATTTTCCGCGCCTTGCAGAGGCAATAACCTCCCTGCGCGAACAGGGATTTAAGCTTGCCGTAGATGATGTGGGCGCGGGATACAACAGCTTGCAACTTATAACGGAGCTTCAGCCCGATTTTGTTAAGATAGACCGTAACCTCGTCAAGAATCTCGATGTAAATGGCGCTAGGCGTGGTCTACTAGCCACTTTAGTGCGATATTCGCGACAGATTGGAACCGCAGTAATCGGAGAGGGTGCAGAGACCTGGGATGAGCTTGCCACCTTAATAGATCTGGACGTTACCTATGGACAGGGCTATTTACTAGGCAAACCAGCGGATGTGTTTTGCGGGGTGCGAAAAGACCTGAGGCAGGATATTGCCGCCCGGCATGCCCAGCGCAGCCAGTTGACAATGGGACGTGGTGTGAAGGTCTCTGGCCTCATGCGAAAGGGCTGCACGCTCGCGGCAGATGCCCCACTGGCAGAAGCGGCGCGCCGGTTTGCGCGAGACGCCAGCCTTACAAGCATTGTCATTGTGGAAAATGATGTCGTGCGTGGACTGCTAATGAGGCAAGCATTAGATCACATTCTTAATATGGCCAATGGCGCGCGCGCGCTCAAAATGCTGCCGGATGAAGAGGCAGGGGGATGGATGTCTACGGATTTTATAACAGCCTCTCCCGATACCGAACTTGGCGAGATGATGAGGATGGCGGCCCGGCGGCAGTCCGTGAGCCTCGATAACGATATCGTCATTTGTGAAGTAGGAAATAGGTACCTGGGTGTTCTACCTGTGCGAACACTCATGGAATCACTCTCCACTGCCCACCAGTTCGGTTCACGATATTCCGACTCACTATCTGGACTGCCAAACAGGGTGGTGCTGGAACACACAATTAAGGAGAGGCTCGAGAACAAGCAGCCCACAGGGCTTTTACGGGTTGACGTGATGTACCTTGAAGCCTACAATCGCCGGTTTGGAACGGCACATGGCGATGAATTGATAAAGGGACTTGTAGAGATTCTTCAGGAGGTAGCGCCTGCGCGCGAGGGGCATGTGTTAACTCATCTTGGGGGTGATGATTTTGTGGTGGTCACCCAACCAGAAAACGTCGAAGCTCTAAGCAATGAGGTGAGTAAACGCTTTAGCGGCCTAGCACCGCGGCTGTTTCCATTTGAAACATCGCAGGATGGTTACATGGAGATTGAGGAGCATGGTCGACTGAACCGTGTGCCATTGTGCAGCTTGGCTATCGCAGGATTGACGGGTAAGAATACCCGTCTCACCAGTGTTATGCAGGCTCTGCAGACCCTAGATATGATCCTCCACTCGGTGCAGGCCGCAGGAACCGGTGGATGTTCGATAGATGCTATTCAGCCTCGTAAGGCGGCCTGAACCATGGGCGCAATTCGAGGATAGAGCGTCATCGCACTTTGGGTAGTGCCATGGGCGAGGGACTCCGCCGAAATCCCTCTTAGCTCTGCCACCCGTGCGGCTGTGTATGCAATGTACGATGGCTCGTTCGGTTTTCCGCGTTGCGGAACTGGCGCCAGGTAAGGCGCATCGGTCTCGAGTACAAGCCGGTCTACAGGGCATTCGGCTGCAGATTGGTGCACATTTGCAGCCGACTTGTAGGTGGCAACGCCGCCGAAGCCGAGGTGCAGCCCAAGCTCTACAGAATGCTGCGCCTCTTGAGGCGTGCCTGCCCAGCAATGCATTACTCCGCCCAGAGGCGTATAGCGCTTTAGCTCCGCTAATAGCGGTGGGTATGCGTCGCGGCAGTGGAAAACTACGGGAAGCGAATGCCTGGAAGCCAGTTCTAGTTGCGCGTGAAGCGCCTGAAGCTGCACCTGCATGGGCGGCATCGCGTAGTGGAGATCTAATCCTGTTTCCCCTATGCCCACTACTTTTGGGTGCATCGCAAGCTGCTCAAGCACGGTTAGGGCGTCACGGTTGCACGTGTGCGCCATGGTTGGGTGGATGCCGACTACCGCTGAGGCAAAAGCACCTAGCTTTTCCGCAATCGTGACTGCTTCCAGGCTGCTGGAAAGGTCGTAACTGACTATTACCACGTGTATTACACCAACTGCCCGCGCTCGCTGCACAGCGCCTTCGATATCCTCCCGAAGGCCATCGTGGTTAAGGTGGCAGTGGGTATCGATGAGTGGAAAGGTCATCCAAGCGACTCCGCATATGCAGCCGCACTCTCCCACTGGCTTAGGGCCTCGCTCAGCGCCTGCTGTACTCCCATATGCTCGTGGGATAGTGCGACAACGTTATCGGACGGGCTGGGGCTAGCAAGCTTCGTTTCAATCTCTTGCAGCCTCTCCTCCAACTTCGCAACTCTCTGCTCCGCGGTAGTAGTGTTTGCACGGGCTTTCTGCCGCTCCTTCGATAGCTGATGAGCGCTCAATGGCGGCGTTCCCGCGGCAGGGCCGGGTTGCTGTGCGAGAAGCTGTTTCAGCTTTTCGTTGCCTTGGGGAGCCTGCACGACGGCCTGCGGCGGCGCACCCACGGGTGTTCGTTTGCGCCACTCTCGGTATTCCTTGTACCCCATATCGAGAAGTGTGGCACGCCCGTTATTCACTTCAATGGTCCTATTGGTAACCTGCTCAAGGAGGTACCTGTCGTGAGAAACCAGCAACAAAGTGCCGCCATAGTTGACCAAAATGCGGGTTAGAGCGTCACGGCTTTCCATATCCAGGTGGTTAGTAGGTTCGTCAAGCACCAACAGGTTCGGCTTCAGGTAGGTTAACTGGGCGAGGACAAGTTTGTTTTTCTCGCCGC
This sequence comes from bacterium, assembly GCA_021777995.1. Classification (GTDB taxonomy): domain Bacteria; phylum Armatimonadota; class Chthonomonadetes; order Chthonomonadales; family Chthonomonadaceae; genus JAJZFK01. The sequence continues at coordinate 3,560 of JAJYCW010000116.1, read as the reverse complement.
CAGAGAGAAGACGTGCTGGTCTAAAGACATCCTCACCCGAAAACAGGAACGCACCCAGGTGTGTGCGCGCCTGGGTGGGCTGCATATCCGCGACGTTCAACAGGTTCTCGAGTACGGATGCATCTAGATCGAGATCTGACGTATCTTGCGCAAAATATCCCACAGAGACGCTTGCGCCCAACCGTATCATGCCCTCCGTGGGCGTCTCACGGCCAAGCAGAATTTTAATGAGCGTAGACTTACCCGCACCATTTGGGCCAACGATGCCTACGCGATCGCCTCGCTGAATTAAGCCAGTGAAGCTATCAAACAGGGTTCGTGAGCCGTAAGATTTGGCAACCCTGTCAAAAACGATAACCTCCTCCCCGCTACGAGAACCCGCCTTGAGGCCGGCGTGCATTTTCTTACCTGGTCCCTGTACTTTCGTAGCTGCCGCGGCATCGCGCTGCATGGTTAGGCCGTGCTCTTTAATTTTTTCTGCCCAGCGCATTCGCTGAACTGCCTGGGATTTCTTGGACGGCGTATTCTTCCACTTCTCGAAAAACTCAGTGAGCCGGGCAATTTCTCGCTGCTCGCGCTCGTACATTTCCGCCTGCCGCTGCTGGTTTGCTTCTTTCTGCCGGGCAAACGCACTGAAGTTACCAGGATATACGGTGAGTTTGCCGTGTTCCAGATCTCCTATGGAAGTGGTAACCCTATCCAGAAAGGTGCGGTCGTGGGAGATCAATATAAGCGCGCCACCAAAATCTCTAAGGAACTCTTCCAGCCATTCAATTGCCTCTACATCCAGGTGGTTTGTAGGTTCGTCGAGTAGGAGTATATCGGGGCCGGAAAGGAGAAGCCTTGCCAGTCCCAGACGAGTTTTCTCGCCGCCAGAAAGGCGCGCACAGGGCTTATTCATATCCGCGTCGGAGAACCCCAGCCGCTTAAGAACGGCAGGGATATCACGCAGGTTGTCATACCCGCCCATTGCTTCAAACCTGTCGTGCAGCAGGCCGTACTCCTCCATCACCGCTGCGAGCTTATCAGGATCATCGATTGCACTGGCCATTTCATGCTCGCACTCACGTAACCGCTTTTCCATTTCGCGAACGTGGGCAAATGCAGCTTCCGCTTCCTCCAGCACGGTTCCATGATGAGCAACGACGTCTTCTTGTTTGAGGTAGCCTGCTTCTATTCCCGGTGAAAATGTAACAGACCCGCGCTCGGAGTCGATCTGACCCGTAAGAATACGCATGATCGTTGTCTTGCCGGTACCATTTCGGCCCACGAGGCCCAGTTTCTGGCGCCATTCTAACCGAAATGAAACCCCGGAAAAGAGCGTATCGGCTCCAAATGAATGTTGCAAGTTGTTAACAATTAGTAGACTCATACAGAGGAGAGCACCGCCATTATCTAAAAATCTAATTCAATTATACCTGTGGTGTCCAAATGCGGTTTGTGACCAGTGTTTGTTTACCGCCAAGCAGCCACTGTTTAATCAGTCAAAAAGGGGATATGGCATCGCTCAAGATTGGTTCAGGTACACCGATAATCCTCGTTCAGTACTCGACGGGGTTGTATGCATTGCCCAGACGCAAACAGAGCGTCCTTTGTGAGGCCAACGCGCATGGTAGTCTACATGCACGCGCTCATAGCTCTGCAGGATGTATGTCCGCAAATCAACGCTGGTATTAGCAGTGCCACCAGGCAAATTCTCAACATAGCCGGGTTGGCAATTTGGGCACCTGCCTGCTCCAGAAGGGAGGCATGTTAGCGTAAAGGATGCACAACGATGGGTTGGCTACTTAACCTGAAGACAGGTATTAAACTGAGCATTGCATTCGGTACATGTACCTTCATTACGATTTTTGTTGGCTGGATTTCGTGGACTACGTTGGGCAAACTCGTTATTGAGCGACAGATTCTCACCAAGGACACCGGTGCGGTTACCGTCCTTAGCAAGCTTCACTCTGACATTCTCCGTTATCAGCTTCACAGTGCAGAGTTAAAGGTGAACGGCGATGCCGCCAGCCAGACGCGATCTGCTATAGCAGGTGCAGTTTCGGACTTTAACACGGACCTGGCCAGTCTTAGTGCGCTTAAGGGGGATCACCTTGGCGTAGGCACCGCGTCCACTGAGATATCTAATGTTTGGAACCAGCTTGGAACTGCCACACCAGGCACCAGCCAGGCCGAATCAATCGCCAATGCCGTACGACATGCTGTCGAAAATCATGTCTCGAAGTTTAACGGACAAGACAAGAAAATCGCTGCGAAAATCACCAAGATGAATACGGGTGCGGCCAATGAGATAAAGGTCGTAGTTGTGTTCTCGGTATTGGTTTCGCTTGCGGTCGCAACTCTCCTCACGTTTTATCTTACCAAGACAATCGCGTTGGTAAGTTCGAGAATGGTGAAGCTAAGCACGATCTGTGTGACCAACCTTAATCGCGCCGTAGATGGTATGGCTTCAGGCGATTTTACGGTGGTGATTGAGACGGGTACTACCCCTACCAACCGTAAAGGCAAGGATGAACTGGGCCAGATGTGTGAAACGTTTGATGTGATGCTCTCAACCATTGTCGCGACGATTGAGGGTGTGCGCTCTGCACAGACTTCGCTATCAGCGGTGCTGCAGGAGATAGCGGGAGAGTCGCAAAACGTTGCAGCAACGAGTGTACAGCTAACATCCTCCGCTAACCAAACGGCACAGGCCGCGCAGGATATCGCGCATACCATTATGGACGTCGCAAGCTCTGCCGACCAGACAGCCACCACAAGCCAGCAGATCGCCAAGGGCACCGAACAACAGGCAAGCGCTGCAAGTGCCGCCTCGGAAGCAATGCTTAAGTTGCAGGATGCCGCCAACCGTGTTGAAAAGGGCGGTGTTCGTGAGCAGCAGGCAATGCGCGAGGCGAGTGCAGACATGTCTCAGGCTGCAGTTTCTGTTAAGAGTGTGCTTCAGGCTGCGCAGCGCGTAACCGGTATGGCGTCTGACGCCAGCGCCGCAGCAAAGGTTGGCGGTAATGCTGTAGAAGAGACCGTTCAGGGTATGGGACAGATAGAGCAGCAAGTGACCAGCGCTGCCCAATGTGTGGACGCCCTGGGTAAGCGTAGCGACGAAATTGGCGCTATTGTTGAGACAATTGACCAGATCGCAGAGCAGACAAACCTTCTGGCACTTAATGCCGCTATTGAAGCCGCACGTGCTGGTGACCATGGTAGGGGATTTGCAGTGGTTGCGGACGAGGTGAGGAAGCTTGCAGAGCGATCGGCATTGGCGACTCGCGAAATTGCTCAGTTGATCAATACGGTGCGAGCAGGCGTGCTGGATGCTGTAAAGGCAATGGACTTAAGCATGCAGGAAGTTCGTAAAGGATCAGCGAAGGGCAGCGAGGCAGGGGAGTCGTTAAAGGCCATTCGCTCTGGAGCCGAGGGCGTTGCCAATGAAATCACCAACGTGGAAGCAATTGCGGCCGAAATGGCTGGAGTGGTTGAGGCTGTGCAGCAGAAGGTAAGCATGGTCATGGGGATGGTTGACGAGAATGCCCCCAACTTCGAACAGATGGTGCAGGGTT
>JAJYCW010000115.1 GCA_021777995.1 bacterium | reverse complement strand
GCAAGCGGTCAGTTTAGTGCTAGCGGTGCCTACGGTATGTCCGGTACACCACTAAAGGGGTTATTTTACGGTGGTGGGTGGACGTTGCTTGAGGCTCAGTTCATAGGAAGCGCGATCATCACGCTATCCACTTTCGTCGCCGCATACGCCTTGATGTTCGCAGTACATAAGATGGGTCTGCTGCGTGTATCTCGGGCTGGTGAGGAGGAAGGGCTTGACATTCACGAACACGGTATCCCAGCGTACCCAGAATACGCTCTCGTTCCCGGCGCTATGCCCGGTGCAATGACGCCGAGTGCATTTTCTCAGTCTGGCGCTTCGGAGGCACACCCAGCACATCAGGGCTAGCAGCTGGAAACCAGTACACAAGGATCACGTCGGGCCGCCTGCAACATAGGCGGCCCACCTGAGAGGAGTTATAGATGATCAAGGTAGAGGCGCTCATTCGCCCTCAAAAGCTGGACGATGTGAAGCAGGCGCTTGAGGAGATAGGCGTTAAGGGGATGACGGTTTCTGAGGTGCGAGGTGCGGGGAAGCAGAAGGGCGTAACTCATCACTATCGTGGCGCTGAGTATGCGGTGAACCTGTTGCAAAAGATTAAGTTGGAGATTGTTGCGACGGACGGCGAGGCAAAGACAATTGCAGAAACGATAGCAAAGGCGGCACAAACCGGTGAAATTGGTGACGGGAAGATATTCCTTATACCTACCGCTGATGTAATAAGAATACGTACCGGGGAGACCGGTGATACTGCCCTGGAGTAGTAGCAAACTGCTGAACTGAACAAAGGCCCGCGCTGCAATTTAAGTAGCGTGGGCTTGTTTGCGCCTTGGCCATTTACATCGGCCAAATCTCACTTCATAAGGGTTCAACCCCGGGGATTTTGCAGTTGGCTAGACGTACTCATATCCGCGCGAAATCTCCATCATCAGGCTTGGGTATACTATGAAGCGGATTCATTTTAGTAAGTGGTTGAACAATACAGTTGCAGAGAGGCAACAGGATGATCAAAATAGAGGCATTGATTAGGCCACAGAAGTTGGATGAGGTGAAGGCAGCACTTGAGGAGATTGGTGTAAACGGAATGACCGTCTCTGAAGTGCGTGGTGCTGGCAAACAGAAGGGGGTTACCCACCACTACCGGGGAGCAGAGTACAAAGTAAATCTTTTGCAAAAGATTAAGATTGAAATAGTCACAACCGATGAGGAAGCGCGTCATATTGCAGATGTCATAGCCCAACATGCTCGCACGGGTGAAATAGGTGATGGCAAGATCTTCCTCATTCCTACTGCCGATGTCATTCGCATTCGCACTGGTGAAACCGGAGATGGTGCCCTTCAGTAGACGTCTACGGTTGAGCATCACGAAACCTCAAGTCCATTTCCCGCACAAAAATGAATAAGTTGAGTGGCTTTTGCACTGACATTTGGCATCCGGAATTCGGGTCGTTCATCTTGCGTAAGGTGTATTAATAATGCACAAACTATAATTCCTAATGAATGGAACAGTTCTAGGCACGCAGAGATGTTATGGAGGTGAAGCGATGCGAAACATATTACGGGGTTTTAGCCTTGCTACTGTGGTGGGAATTGCTCTTGCCGGTTCAATCGGTAACGCGGCTGCGCAGAGCCGTTCTCGACCGGCACCACGGAATAATCCACCGGCACCGCACAATAACCCACCAGCGCCGCATTACAACCCGCCGCCGCAGTACAATCCGCCTCCTCAACCGTCTTACACGCCGCCGCGTGATCGAGGGGCTCCGCGTTACACGCCGCCATCCGGTGGATCTGGAGGGTCGGGCGGTGGGGGCCGTGCGGCTGGTGACGCCCCACCTGGAGGGGTGGTGAACATTACTCCTGGTTCCATCACTGCGGCAGATAGGTTCAATAAGTCCGCGGAGAGCTACTCGTATAAATATCCCAATGGAGTCTATACGCGGATAATCTACACCCAGTACCCTGGATGGATTGATCCTTATTATAGCAACGGCCTGGGATACTATCCGTTCTATTCCAACGCCTACACCTATGGCGACACCAGTTGGTCGCCATACTATTATTATGGGTGTGCACCTCGCTACATTAGCAATACTGGTATCTACGTCGCGCAGCCGACCAGCGGATTTCTCGCGCTTAAATCGGTGAATTCTGCTGCGAACAACTACTACCTTGTTAAATCCGTAGCTCTGGCAATGAACCCTATGCAGGCGCAGGCTGCTCGCGATATTGAAGACTGCTGGCTAACCGACAATCTGGCACCCTTGGCGGCTCACACGAATCGAAACGACCGTATCGCGGTTTATCTCGATGGAAAGTATCGATATTCGATTGCACCAGGCGACTATCTCGATTTAACCCATGATGCACAACGAACGTTGAAGACACTGAGTTACCACCTTGATATGGTCGCAACTCCGGCCCGTGGTGTTATCGTCTTGCAGGGTGAGCATATTTACGTTGACCACAAAAATGTGAAGCACACGGTTATCGTGAGTTATGCCCTTAGGCAGCAGGGCCGCAATTACATCATCTCCGAAGTAGGCGTCTCTACCGCGAAAGCTCCGGGAACTACTGCCAACTAGCAGGCAACGAGAGTTACAGAATAAGCAATGCCGCCGCGGCAGTGGCCCTGGCGGCATTGCTGTTGCCGATGCTAATGATACAACCGACCGTTTACAGTACCTCTCACTGCTGCCTTTTAACATACAGAGATTAACTACGGGCGCTAGCCTGTTTTAATGCATGAGAAAACAGGCGCGTTTAGTGTGTCGTATTGAATGGCGGATTCTACCGGATCCGAATGATTTATACGGCGAAACCCCCAGCAATGTCATCGAGCTGGGCGCTTTGCTGCAGGTGTTACATCCCATTCTACGCCTGGAATTACCTCAATATGCTTCTCGTATGGGAGGGTGATGAACAGGATTAGTTGAGCAACGAAAGCAGGCGCACCGTTGAGCGCATTCGTTGTGTGGGAGGTTAAATTCATGTACAGAGATTGCCAATTCGGCTTAAAGTTTTTTGCTTTAGGTTTGTCAGTATTAATGCTGGTAGAAACAGGTATTACATCCGCGCAGGCACAGCGCGGTGGAAGTCGCCTTAACGATAACGCGCGAATACAAAATCAACAGAGAAAGGACAATAGCAAACAACCAAAATCGGGAGGCGGTAGTTACAAACCCAGGGTACCAGCTGGGGGGAAAAGCGGCACTGCTCCTCGCAGTCCCAGCGATAACAGGCCGATACGGCCCGGTGTTGGCACACCCTCACGGCCCGGCGGTGGTACACCTTCACGACCAGGCGTTGGCACACCTTCACGGCCCGGCGTTGGCACACCTTCACGACCCGGCGGTGGCACACCCTCACGGCCCGGCGGTGGCACACCCTCACGGCCCGGCGTTGGCACACCTTCACGGCCCGGCGTTGGCACACCCTCACGACCCGGCGGTGGCACACCCTCACGGCCCGGCGGTGGCACGCCTTCACGGCCCGGCGTTGGCACACCCTCACGACCCGGCGTTGGTACTCTGCCTCGCCTCCCAGGGATCGTGACCCCAAGAAGTGCTCCGGGTGTGGGACGATCAACTGATGGTGGACGGATAGTTGTTCAATCTGTACCTACCCGATTTATTGGTCGGCCAACCAGGTTCAACAATACCTACGTGTATCGGTTTCCAACGGGCACATATAGTCGGCTGATCTACACGACCTATCCAACCTGGATTTATCCCTGGTTTTTAACGGGACTCGCATTCTACCCATATTACGTAAACGTCTTTACAATTGGGTATACGAGCTGGTCACCATACTACTACTATGGAGTGCTGCCACCCTATATTTCGAACGCGGACCTGTTACTTACGATACCGCAGAGAGGTTATCTCGCATATTCCAACCTCTACAATAATGCAGACGATTATTACCTCACTCGGACGGTCGGATTGCCTACCGGCGTTTTACAACAGCGGGCGATTGATGATATTTGTGACAGCTGGATCAACAGTAACATATCACCTCTAGCACTGCACACGCTACCGAATGTTCGGATTGGGGTCTACCTGCAGGGAGCATACAAATACTCAATGACTGCGAATGACTACCTGGACATTACGCATGATGCCCAGCGCAATATGACAACGCTGTCATTTGATTTACGGATGATTGCCACTCCAGATCCCGGTGTTATAGTACTGAGTGGTGAACATCGATATGCGGACAGCCACAATGTCGAAAAGACAGTTCGTGTAGACTATGCACTGCGGTTAATGAACGGTAACTATACAATCATCGAAGTCGGCGTTTCTCAGCCAGATGCACCAACCAATGAAATTCGCTAACGACGAGTGCTTGTTTTTGCAATTGGCCGCTCGTGACGCCGCTACGCAATCCAGACCTGCGTAGCGGCGTCACGTTATCTGTTTTTGAAACCAATTACGGCTGCATTGAGTATTGATTTGGTACATTCAATTGTTTAAGGTATGATTGTTCAAGTTCCTTATGGTTGCTTACCCCCGGGCGCATTTCTATTGAGGTGGGATCTTATCTGATGAACAACGTGATCTTTCAGACAGGTGGCGACTGGGACAGTACCACGCTGTCGAAGAATGGGTCGGATTGGCCTGCAGAAAAGCTCCAGTTATCGTTACAAGCTGGGCGAGATATGGATGGTGAACCTGTTCGCGGCGGTATTACGGCTGGCGGGGACATCTCTGCCGAGGTATATCCGCAAGAGAGCCCTGGCAATGCAGTTGGAATATTTCCTGGTCGGCTGCAAATAGTCTTTCCTGGTCATGATTTAATCATAGAGAATACGCATCCGGGTTTCGCTTTCGAGGCAACTACTGTGCTCTACAACGGCCGTGATATTACGGACAGTATAGTGGAAGCAATGGTAGACATTGATGCTGAACAGAACCAGGTGCAGGCATACATTACAATTTACAAACCTCACTGGCTTGGCGCCGATGAGGTTGCAACCATCTCGTTTATCTAGTTTACTAGGGGGATCAAAGTGAAAAAGACATGGGGTCGGCTGTTATTTGTCGCTTCACTCGCGTGTTTAATCGTGTTCGCTCCCATGGCGTCGCTTCCAGCAATGGCGCGTGGTTCCTTTGGTGGCGGTCACAGCTTCGGTGGCGGTCACAGTTTCGGCGGTGGGCACAGTTTTGGCAGCTCCTTTGGAAGTAGGTCTGCGAGCTCTTTTGGGCGTAGCGGTTCCTTTGGAGGTGGACGTAGTTCGTCGGGTGGCAGTTTCTTCGGTCATCGAAGTTTCGGCAGCACGTCTCAGCGATCCTCAGGCTCGTTTGGTGGGTATCGCGGTTTTAGTTCTTCATCAGGCACTCGATCTGGCGGCTCCTTCGGTCGTTCTGGTGCTTTTGGTGGTGGAAGAACCTACACTCAATCCCATTCGCCGTATGTCTACGGTGGCAGATCTGCCCCAGCCCGGTATTATGGGGGATTTAGCGATTACAGCTATTACTGGAACAGGCCATCCTGGTACTATTACACGCCATTCCATCCTGCGTTTTACTACAACCCTCCGATTTATGTTAATGGGTATTATGTGCCCGGCGGGTTTAACTGGTTTCATACCATCATCGCAGGTATACTGTTCGTTATGGTATTGGCGTTTTTCGCCCGTATGTTTGGTGGAGGTGGAGGCGGAAAGCGAATTCGATACACCCGATATTGAGGCCGAAAAAGTATGCAAAGTAATGGCGCAGACGAGAAGCGAACCGCCTCGGACGTGGCAAGAATTATGGGGGGTGGACTCGTACACATTTTTGTTGACAGTACTGAGCCGCTTACCTATACCGTCTATCTAAATGAACAGCGGGTGAAACCCGAGGATTTGGCCGGTTTCTCCCTGAACATCGACGCGTCATCGATGTCGACTCCAATGGTACGGGCAACACTCAGCCGCTACGTCACCGTAGTAACAGGTGAGCGCCAGTTACAACGACAGGAACTGTTTCCTTGTACCATTGAGTTGATTGCGATGGGACGACGTGTAATGATTACCTGCTCCAGCGTCGACTCATTTGATGGTCTTTGGGTATGGTTAGGCATACAGCGTGACGGAACAACCACAGAATTAACCGGCCTCATGGGCCTTAACATTCTCCTGGAGGGCACTCTGCTGGATGCTGAAATCGTATGGGTGGACGGTGTACATGAGTCGCTGCTCCCAATTTGACCCCCGCTTTTGGGGTTGTATGATGGCGGGCTCGTCGCAATGAAAAGGGTGATTGCTTGAACGTCAAGGTATTTGCATTTGCAGCAGCATTGGTTTGTGCCCTGGCCGGATTTGGTGCCAACGGAAATGCTGCGCCTGAAAACCAGCCGCCCGCCAAAGCCGCCGCGGAAGCCACGCCTGCCTATTCGCTAAAAAATGACCCGGAAGTAATCATAGGTGAAAAGGCTGCTGCGGAGGAGGCAAAACAGGCCAAAGTAATAACAAGCGGCCCTTTGTGGGAGCGCGTGAATCGTATTGGTCAGGTTATTGCGGCTGCAGCGGATAAGTACCCCATTCCAGCCATGTTTGGTTCGTCAGTACTTAAGCCGTTTCACTATACGTTCCATGTTGTGGAAAACCCTGATGTAAACGCCTTCTCCTTACCGGGAGGGTTTATCTATGTAAATACGGGGCTGCTCAAATTTGTGCATTCCGACGATGAGCTCGCTGCCGTTCTTGCACACGAAATTGGCCACGCAGATCACCACCACGTTATTACCCTTATGCGTGAGCAGAAGAAGGCTCAAGCAATACTGACGCCTATTCAGATCGCGGCCCTTGCCATGATCCTGAGCCGAGGAAACAACGACCTGCCCAGGACAGGATTCGAGGTTTTGCAAGGTTCGGAGTTGTACGGTATTGCGCGAATTAACGGTTACAGCGTAAAGGCTGAGGAGGATGCCGATCACACGGGGATGATGCTGCTTACTCACACCCCATTTAACCCCGTTGCAATGTATACCTTTATGGTGCGACTAGCAACCTATGAGCGAGATCACGGTGACACTAACCTGGGTATTTATCGCGATCACCCGCCCACGCCGCAGCGCATTCGTGCGGCACTGGCCGTAATTAAGCAACTAGACCTCCCTATACGTATTAGTCAGGTAGATCCAACGTGGCAGGCGCAGGTAAAGCCGATATCGCTTGACGGTAAGCCCGCAGTGCAAATTTCCATTAAGGACATTGTGATCTGCGATATGGTTGCGGAAGGCGGTCAGACAGCCGAGCAACGTGGCACTACTACAGCCAAAAACCTCAATTACCTCGTAGACCGTGATCTTGCACCGTACGAGGTGCGCGCCGATACGGAAGCAGGCAAGGTACTCGCCCGTGGTATCACCATTGCCGATAAAGCAGACGCCGATGCAGCCAACCTGACAATAAAGGGTCTTGCGAATGAGATTGGGGCAGCCATTGTGCAGGTAGACCAACGCCGCCAAATGGAGTTTGGCGTGCCTCAATGAGTGAACCGGGCACACCTTCAGGTAATCGCTCTGGTCTCGCACTGCGCGTCGTCGTAGGTACAGCCGTCCTGGTTGCGGCAGTTACGGCGTTTGCAACTCCCCATCTGTTGGCCTGGCAGCGTATCAACTCTGATAGAATTGCAAGTATCTCTCACCTGCACCGGCTTGCATATGGTCTACAGCTCTATTCGCAGGACTATGACGGGGACTTGCCCCTGCCAGTTTCATTGCCCTCGTGTGTTGATTGGACACAAAGGATCCGTGGATATTGCCAGGAACAGTGGGTCCTACGTAATCCCGCAACTTCACACGCCAAGCACCTGACCGATCCTTCAACTGCCTGTAGGGTGCGCGCTGACTATGCCCTCAATTCCCGCTTTCAAAATACCTTTGCAAGCGGTCCGTTTCCCCTGTATAACCTGGAGCTGCCCGCGCAGACTGCTCTGTTAGTTGAAGCAGGCCGTATGACTAGCAACACTGGTCGGCGCGTCGGACCATTGATTTACAAAGGTAACCAGGGCAGCTTTGAATATACCGACACTGAGTCGCGGGTACGTGGGCTAGTTCCCTATCCCTCCACCCACGACCATCGTCTTGCTCTTGTGGCCGCCGACGGTCACGCAGTCTCCGTTCGGGTCGTGCATTACAGTAAAAAGGATGGACCTCACGATCAGCTTTACGGTCGCATTGGCGGCGCTATTTACAACTGGAATGGCGGCCGGACAAATCAGCATCCTTCTGATCCACCTCGCGAGTAATCTTTCAACCCTGGATACCCGCTCACAGCGCAGCACCTATTTTCTAGCTCCAACCACAATGCCGTGAATAATGCTAAGAACACGTGCATCTACCGTCTGGATGTGGAATCGTCATTGAAATTCACAAATTGTTGTGGTTCTTAATATTACGTTAAAATACAAGTTGTAAACTACTTCTGTAGTAAATTGAAGGGAGTAAATTAACCACTTGAAGAAAAACGCATTCACCCTCATTGAACTGTTGGTGGTAATCGCCATTATCGCGATTTTAGCGGCAATTCTGTTCCCTGTGTTTGCTCAGGCACGGGAGAAGGCACGTGTAGCGACCTGTACTTCAAACCTGAAGCAATTCGGGTTGGGGATATTGATGTATGACGAGGATTACGATGAAACCCAGCCAATAGCCTATGCTCCACAGTACATGATTGGCCCCCTTACCTCTAATCTCACTGGTAAGCAAATGGCTGGTGTACCTGCGGAGATCATGCCATATGTGAAGAGCCAGGGAGTATTCCATTGTCCTGACGACACTGGTTTCGAGTTGACAGGTGCAAACCCGGACGTACCACCAGTCGTTCTCTCCAGCAGCCAGCTCCCAGCCATAAGCGGTAAGGCATTCTCGGACGTCTATGGTACCAGCTACAAGTTCACGCATGAAAACTTCTCGATGCCAGATGCTCCCTACAACCACCTAACGGGCTTTCCACACAACTCAGATACGCACCTATGTGGAAGCGGAGGAGTAATTAACGGATACAACTACACTCCTGCGGCTGGAGACAGCTGTACAGGACGTGCTCCGGCAGCTCTTACGCTATCGTTTTTCGCGCGCCCTGCGGAGACGCGTGTAATGAGGTGCTGGAACGCTCCCTACGACTCGGATGATGACCACGTATTCCACCCCGGTGGTGATACAATCGAATACGCGGACGGTCATGTGAAGTTTATTCCTGGCCTTGGGCCAAACCCGCCGAAGGGGTACCTTTCGGGTTGCGACGGTCCAACCTGGGCCTGGGACGTTGCCGGGTCGTGCAACACTGCCGGCGAACAGCGAATAGGAGACTAGTTGGTCCTGGAACGTGGCTATGGCACGCGCCGCTCTTCCGAACCACGGTGTGGTCGCAATTCCTTGACGAGAATGACGAGATGGCTGTCGAAGGCTTGGTATCGACAGCCATCATCCGTGGCTCGCGAGGTTTTTACCGTTCGTATTTGGTTTGTTCTGTTTAAAAACGTAGTAGATATAGCTCGTTGGAGTTAACTCGAAAGTATGGACCAGATGATAGTACTGTGACCAATGGACACCGTCGTGATGAGCGGCATTTTGGACCTCCTGCAATTCCCCCGGCCGAAGAATGCACCATTGTGGATGGTATGCACGTGCAATATCGAATGGGGGATAGACAGCACTGCTATTGTAGTATTTTAATACCTTTGGGGTGACAAGCCCAATTACATCCAGTACTTTCAGCCCTGAATAGTACCCCACGTAGCCTATAGGTTCTAACATGACAACATCATTCCTGTTGGCGTGCGTGCCGAGCCACTTGCCCATGGGTATGCGCACTTTGTCCTCCACAAGTTGGTCGTGTGTAAGTATTTTGTAGGAGTCGGCTACGCATCCTACCGCAAGAATGGCTGCAGCAAGCACCACGCCTGCCTTAAACGCTGGGCTGGAACCCCAGTTTTGGTTTCGAAGGAGAGTTTTAGAGATACCAAACGATGCAAATAGATAAAGTATAGGAAGCGGAGGTACCAGGTACCAGCGAAACAGTAGTATCCTTGCCGTAAGGAAACTACCCCAGTAAAGTGCCAGCCACACAAGGGGCCAGACGATGTCGGTTGATCGCTTCGGCCAGAGGACGCTGACGCCGATCAACACAGCAATGGTTGTAGCTAGTCCATACGGCGTAACCAGGAAGATATGAATGAGGGTAGGGAGCTGCGGAAGGTTGCGAAGAATTGGATTGGAAAGGTGGTCCGCCCGCCAACCGTAGACTGTTGATTTGGCAAATGCAGTCCCTGGCAGCGGAGTGCCGTACCAGTGCCAGGCCGCAATAAGAAACGGCAGGAGTATCAGCGCAATAGAAGCAGCATCTTTTACAGGAGGCCTCTTTGTCGCATACCATTTTTGAAGAAGTATCAGGAAGACCACGAGCAAAGCATCCCAGCGTACTAACACCACTAAGGCGGCAATGATGGTCCAGTTGAGGGACTGATCTTCCAGTGCAAGTGTCCACAACAGGGTTCCGCCGAGAGTGACGAGCCCTGTTTCCATTCCTGACACCGCCCAGTTAATCTGCATCGGGCTGACGCAGGCGAGAAAAGCCGCAATGCAGCCAGTTGTGGCATCACCGCCCAATGCGCGTACCCAGCGGTACAGTACGGGGCATAACATTCCGTCGGCTGCAATGTTCAACAGCTTACCGAGCGACGCCGCAGGCAGCCCCAGCCGGGCAAACGCTGCGAGAATCAGCGTGTACAATGGGGTAGTGGTTCCTAGTACCCACTGGTGGTGATTAAAAACAAGTCCGTGCCCACTGGCTAGATTCAGTGCGTACCTAAACGTAATGAGGAAGTCCTCACTAGTGAAGTGGGTTGTAAGCATCAGGAGAATGCGTATACCTATGCAGGCAAGCGAGAGGATCCATACGGGCGTCGGAATCCGATGAGGACCAACGAATAGTCTAGAGAGTGGGCGTTGGGTTTCGCTATTCATGACAACAACTATAACCTTATGAAAACTGCGTGCAGTAGGTTCGCATCCTACCTGTAAGTTTGGGGAGTGCTAAATGGATAGATCGCAGGAATGCGTGTCACCCCATCGCCGTACGCAGTTAAGTACGGCAATGGGGTGCAGTATGGATTTAACCGTGGTGCGAGTTATTTTCTTTCGCAGCGCGAGGCGGTTCTGATGTCTTTGAAGCGGTCACTACCGCTTCAGTTTCCGTGATGTGCGGCGCTACTGCGCTCCGTAACGCATTTAGAAACGCAGGGTCGCGGGCGAGCTTGTCGGCAAGCTGTCCGGTATCGGTTGCGGCACTATCACCTCCAAGCTTGGCAAGGGCGGGTTTCAGTAATCCGCCAAGTTGAGCCGTGAGGGTGGCTAAGCCGCTGCCTGTTCCACCTGTGCTGTCATCGCCTTGCATAAACCCCTCAATAAGAGATCGGAAACCGAAACCTTTGGCCATATTGTCCATCATGCTGTTGGCCGTTTCAGGCGTTCCATAGAGGGTCATGTGGCCGTTTGCAAGGAAACTCGCCATCGCGCGTGCAAACTCCATCTGTACGTCTCGATTTGCCTGAATCGAGAGCTTTCGCACTTCCAGCTGGATACCTGCCTCGGCGAATTCCTGGCGGTTCTCCAGCTGTTTGCGTTCCACGTCTACTTTTGCCTGCTCAACATTAACCTGTTCGCGAGCCACGTCGACAGCTACCATCTGCTGAGCCTTTTCGCCGCGAGCTACCATCTCCCTCGCCTGCGCCTCTGCTTCTGCCAACTGGCGCTTTGCTTCTGACTGCTTTTGAGCGGACTCTTGCTCAGCTTCCGCCTGTTTAACGCGAGAATAGGCAGCCACGTCGGCAGTCGTCTGCTGTTTCAGTTTATCCTGCTCAATCTGTTGTTGTGCAGCAATTAACAACTTCTTTGCGTCTCGTTCAGCTTCGGCGAGCTGTTGGACCGTCTGAACCTGCTGGTTAGCCTTCTCTTTTTCGGCAGCCGCGAGCAGCGCCGCTTCTTCGGCCTTAATCCGCGCCGCATCCTGCTCTGCGATGGCGATCTGTTTAAGGCGATTTGCAAGCTCTACACTTTTCTCGCGGTCGACAGTTGCCATCTGGATTTCCTGCTCTTTGGCAATTTGCGCCGTTTGCACCGCCTTTTCCTGGGTGGCACGCGCAATCTCGACGGCCTGCTGCCTTACGATATCCTGTTCCTGCAGTTGTCTATCCCGATCGATTTTAGCCAGTTCGATGGAGCGTTGCTGGTTGATTTGCGCTTCCTGCGTTTCGCGATCTAGCTGCGCCTTGATCTTTGCGATCTCCGTCTGTTGCTGCTGTTCCGCTTCCGCCTGTTTCTGCTCCAGTGTGAGAATCTGCTGTCGTGTCTGCACGTCCTTTAGTTTGCGTGCCTGTTCAGCTTCCCGTTCCAGGTTATTCCTTTCAACGGCAGCGGCTGCAGTGATTTCGGTAATCTTACGCTTGCCCTGGGCATCAAAGACGTTGTCATCACTTAGCTCAGAGGGATCAGTCTGATCCAGTTCAGAGATGGTAACCGATTCCAGCAGGAGGCCATTGGACTCAAGGTCAACCTTTACATGCTCTTTTACGCGCTCGGCAAACTCATCGCGTTTAGTATGTATTTCAAAAAGATCCATTTGCGAGGCAATCGCTCGCAGCGCGGAGACCAGCTTTTCGCTCACCAGGGCTTCTACTGTTTCTGCGTTGACGCTGTTTTGACCTAATGATCGCGCGGCATTGAGAATGTGCTCATGGTCGGCCTGCACGCGGATGTAGAACTGCGCTAAAACGTTTGCCCTCAGGTTATCGTGGGTGATTAGCGCGTTTTGCCCCCGCGGATTAACTCCTAACTTCATGGTACGCAGGTTTACTTCAAGCAGATTGTGCAAGAACGGTATTACGCGTATGCCACCATCAAGTACGACGTGGCTGCCGCCCTGGCCCGTGCGTACGAAGGCGATATCGGCACTGGTTCGTCGATAAAACGAGAGCAGCACTACTGCGATACCGGCGATCATAACAATTATTCCTAGCAGTGAAAGTACTGCGCCCGATAGACCGCTTAGCGGAAGACCCAACTGGTGCCCCAGTGCACCTGCAAGGGCCATAGCAATACCAATAATCTCAAGTAATAGTCCGACGCCCATTTCAAGAGGCTCCTTTCACAACGGTTTGGCTAAGTCAATGGTGTCTGGTTCAACGACAAACTTTCCATTTGAGTCGATGTCCGAGATACGTGCTCGTTGTCCTTTCTGTATTGGCTGGTGCCCTTCGGCAAGTGTGCACATCTCATCGTGGAGCGTGCCGTACTG
>JAJYCW010000114.1 GCA_021777995.1 bacterium | reverse complement strand
TGCCCTTTGGGCAGCTGTAGGTTTAAGTGCGGCATTGGGATCTTTTGCAGCGCGAGCGATTTCGATACGGCGTATATGTCCTGCGCAGTCCTTAGCGGACTCGTTATTGTTGACTGAGTCGCTGCCGGGAGCCACCATCCTCTCGGGGCAGCTGCCGGAAGAACTGATGACTAGCTGCGCCGCTTATCTTGTGCAAGTCACGGTGGCAGCAGCCGCGCAGGGGCTTGCCGGCTCACAGGACGATGCTGCTGGGCAGTGCCGAACTGCAACGCACTCCTACACCGGCGCTACGAGTACGGTGCTGACTGAGTCGCGCAAGGACGACCAGGTTCTCACGTACGCGGTCAACATACCCGGGGTTGGCGAGGTGCGCGGAACGCGACAGGTAGGTCCTCTCAACCTGGGGCACGTACCGCCGGTTCGTAAAATGATGGATACGATGCAGATAACCCTGCAAGACAACTATACGGTGCAGATGGAGACTGATTTCCAGGCAGCCGAGAATATGCTGCTGGCTCACTGTAGACCAAGCGGTCCCGTCGTTCTACGAGATAACCACGGAAATGCAGCCCGTATCTTCCTTGGTACGGACGGGCATGTCACTGGTACAATCACGCGCGACTCCCATATCGTAGGACGGATTGAAGGTACAGCCCCTGGCCAGCTTTCCCTTAGACCTAGTTTGATACCACCGGAGAAACCATGACCCAGCAGCCAGTAACTTACCGAGACGCAGGAGTAGATATTGACGCGGCAAATGAGGCCGTGCACCGAATAAGAACTCACGTACGATCTACCTTTACCCCAGAGGTTCTTACGGACATTGGAAGCTTTGGAGGTATGTTTTCCCTTGCGGGCCTTGCGGGCCTACAGGATCCCGTGCTGGTATCGAGTATTGATGGCGTGGGAACGAAGGTGAAGATCGCGTGCGCCGTTGGCAAACACGAGTCTATTGGCCAGGACCTCGTGAACCATTGTGTAAATGACATTCTGGTGCAGGGAGCGCGCCCTCTTTTCTTCCTGGATTATTTCGGTACTGGTAAGTTGCAGCCTTCTGTCCTCGAGGAAGTCGTAAAGGGACTGGCAGAGGCATGTTCCAGCGTAGGCTGTGCGCTCATAGGCGGAGAAACCGCGGAACTACCCGGAGTGTATCCCGATAACGAGTATGATATAGCTGGCACCATTGTAGGCGTAGTGGAGCGAGCAAAGATTATTGATGGCAGTAAGGTGGCTCCTGGTGATACGGTCGTTGGATTGGCCTCCAGCGGATTGCATACGAATGGCTTTTCTCTGGCACGCCGGCTTCTGCTGGACGGCCCAAATCCGCTATCGCTCTTTGAGAGTTTACCCGGGCTAGGGCGCACACTTGGCGAAGAGCTACTGGCACCGCATCGCTGCTACGGAACAGTGATGTTGCCGCTACTGCAGGAGTTTGATATCCATGCGATGGCGCACATTACAGGCGGTGGATTCTACGACAATATTCCTCGTGTTGTACCCGCCGATACGTGCGTGAAAATTGAGAGGCGAACCTGGCCGGTTCCTCCTATCTTTAGCATTATGCAGGAACGCGGTAATGTAGCAGATCCGGAGATGTTCCGCACGTTTAACATGGGCATTGGTATGGTGGTTATTCTTCCCGCCGAGCAGGCACCTTCTTTAGCACACAGATTAAACGAATCGGGGCAGTCTGCCTACATTATAGGCGATGTTGTAAGAGGAGTGCATGAGGTAGAAATTCTCTAACCAGGCGAGAGAGCTTTTGAACAGTAACTCGAATGCCTTGAACAACACATTTTAAGGTTGAAGTACATGGCGAGCGGTGCATCCCGGCACTGCTCGTAACATTTATCTGCGCCGTATGCAGCAGATTACTGCCATTCGATGCACGCCCGAAGGTTACGGCTGCAGCGTGGTGTTCGCAACTTTTGAAGCGCTTTAGCCTCTATTTGTCGAATGCGCTCGCGTGTTACCCGGAAGTGCCTTCCAACTTCCTCCAGGGTTTTTTGGCATCCATCCTCCAGTCCAAACCGCATCATCAACACCTCCCGCTCTCTAGTGGTAAGGTGGTTAAGCGCATCATCAATGCGTTCACGAAGCAGCGACTGGCTGGCGGCATCCAACGGCATAATGGCATTATGATCGGCTACAAAATCGAAGAGCCGCGTGTCCTCATCCTGTCCGATGGGAGATTCGAGTGAGATCGGCTCAGGAGCTACGTTGATGACTTCCATTACCCGTTCAACGGAGATCTCCATCGCGTTTGCCAACTCTTCAAGCGAGGGTTCGCGTCCTATCATCTGGCGCAGTTTGCCTGAGGTTTTTATAAGTTTGTTCATGGTTTCCACCATGTGTACCGGGATACGAATCGTGCGGCCCTGATCGGCAATTGCACGCGTTATTGCCTGCCTAATCCACCACGTGGCATAGGTGCTGAATTTGTAACCCTTACGATGGTCAAATTTTTCCACAGCGCGAATGAGGCCGATGTTGCCCTCTTGAATGAGGTCTGGAAATGACATGCCGCGCCCGCTGTAACGTTTGGCGATTGACACTACGAGGCGAAGGTTAGCTCGCGTCAGCGTATCTCGAGCGCGCTGTGCCTCTAGCGGATCTGTGCAGGCTCGCTCAATTCTTCGGGCAAGCTGAATCTCGTCGTCTAGCGATAAAAGCGGAGTTTTGCCAATTTCTCGTAACCATGCCCGAACCGAATCGTCCATGGAAATATCGTCAAACGAGGAATGAGAGTCGTCCTGCGCATTGGAGTCAGGCGTCAAAAACTCGGCAGCAAATTCGTCGGGAGCAATGGTGAACGTCGTCTCGTCAAATAGGGCTGTGTCACACAGCACATCACTGGGGTCGTTTGCGATGCCTTCCAGCGATGTCTCCGAAGCCAGCTCAAGCGCGAATGGTTCGCTACCGAGAGGTTCTGCAAGCGGCAAACTGCCGTCACCACCGGTTTGTAGCAGCGGATACAGCAGAGATTGTTTGCTGACTGCACTAGTAGGCGTGCTGGTCATGGCCACTCTCCTAAGGTTGCGCTGTCTGGTTAATTGCCATTTTGTAGCTTGTAGCTATCGAGCCTGAATTATCAGGCAGGTTCACCGTTGTGCGGAGAAACTGGCTTGTCCGTTCCCCGCAGTTCGCGCATTTTTTGCGAATATTGCTGAAGCAGGTCCCGCCTGTCGTTTTCGCTTGCAGTGCGCAGTCTCTCGCTAAGCGTACGCAGCTCACTGTCATCCCGGTACTTACGTAACCGGGCAATACAGTCATCGACGGCATCTCTGCTCAATGCTTCATTAGACACGTAGAACGCCGATTCCTGCAGAAGTTCCCGCACTAGCTTAGAAATTTTATATTCGTCCGTTTTAAGGATGCTTATTCTAGCTGTTAATTGCGTATCAGGTTGGTCCAGTTGCGCCAATAGGTCTGAAGGACTGAGGCTGCCGTCGTCCTTTGCCGGCGTTTCATTTGCCCACTGATAGACGAATTTGCCCTCGGGTGACGGAATGATCTCTGCGCTCAACACCGAGAGCAGTGTTGTGCGCCATTTAGCGCTGAACAAGGCTCGTAACAGTTGTTGCTCTGCCTTTTCGGCACCAGAAAGGCGCTTGGTACTGTCTTTGGTGGCGTGCGACGATTGGTCCTGGGCAAGCGCAGGAGGATCCTCAGGTAGAACTACTCTGGCTTGAAGCAGTCGACCATTTTGAGTCTCGGTCAACGGATAACCGCGCGCGCGACCCCAGCGGTTTGTCGATTTTCGGCTAATGGTTTCAGCATCTGTAAGTATCTGATCCAATGCCCGTTGTAAACCAGACCTACCGTAGAGCGGATGAATGTAGGCAATTTTGTCGGCAAAGCGGGCCCGTACCGACTGCCGCGGTACTGTAGCCAGAAGCGAAATGGCTGCTGAAAGCGCCTTTTCTCGACCGTCCTCCGACTGTAGATCGTGCCCTTTTAGGACCTGATCCAGTTGAAATTCGATCCGCGAAACTGCGCCGTCCAGGCATTTTTGGAATGTTGCTGAATTGCCGCCCGCAATGAGTGAGTCAGGATCCTCGCCTTCTGGAAGCGATGCTATAAGAGCTTCACCGTCCTCAAGCGCTAGATCCTCCCATATCTGCGCACCCCTAACTGCGGCTTTTATTCCCGCAGCGTCGGCATCATAACACAAGATTACGCGGTGGCTGAACCGGGAGAGAAGTCTGGCGTGGTGATCTGTAAGGGAGGTCCCAAGAGTGGCAACACACTGCTGAAATCCTCCCTGGTGGGCGGCAATTACGTCCATGTACCCCTCAACAAATACAGGTACGCGTGACTGCGAGAAGGCTTTACGTGAAAAATAGAGCCCGTACAGTGTGCTAGACTTGTCAAAGAGTATGGAACTGTCAGAATTGATATACTTTGCGGGATCCTCTGCATTTAGGGCCCTTCCGCCAAACCCTGCAACGTTGCCGTTTAGGTCATGAATGGGGAAGATGATGCGGTTGCGGTATGCGTCGTAAAAGCCGCCCGTTGGCCGTTCCTTTACGAGGCCAAGTTCGGCTGCAATCTTTAGCGGAGCATTCCGTCGATCCAGGTAGTTCGTGAGCGCATCCCACTGAGCCGGTGCAAATCCCAGGTCCCACTGAGAAATCGAGTCGCTCGTAATTCCACGTTTTTCCAGATAACCTTGGGCGTCCGGATGCTGCCTCATGCGCTCTCTGAAGAAGTCCTGCGCAACGGTAACCACTGTGCGCATCTGGTCGCGTTTGCTCTGAAGCTCGGGGCTTAGTGACCTGCGGTCGAATGCAATGCCAGCACGTCGCGCGAGTTGCTCGAGCGCCTCAATGAATTCCAGGCTGTCTATCTTCTGGACGAATTTGAAGACGTCTCCGCCTTCCCCGCAACTGTAACACTTGTATATCTGGAGCGTTGGGCTAACCGAGAGCGATGGGCGGGTATCTGGGTGGAACGGGCAGATGCCTTTGAAGTCCTTGCCGGCCTTTTGGAGGTGAAGGTAGCCGCCTATTACCTCGACAATGTCACTACGTGCACGGATTTCTTCTTTAATGGCGGACAGGTCTTTTTCCAAAGTAAATATCCTGACCGATTAGTGGTTATGGAGAGTGGGGGCGGTGGGATTCGAACCCACACTGTGCAGATTTTAAGTCTGCTGCCTCTGCCCTTGGGCTACGCCCCCTGATAACAATTAGCACCCATATTATAGCAGAGCAATGGCAGGGTTAGATAGGCCAAAGAACGGACAACCTTACATAGCGCCATGTGCTATAATCAGGCGTAAGCTGCCATTAAATGCGGCTGCTGGTTGTGACGAGAAGGAGATTTGAATGGGCCTCATAATTGACGATGTTGTTGCACGCGAAATTCTTGATTCAAGAGGAAATCCTACTGTAGAGGTCGATGTTTACCTGGAAGATGGCTCTATGGGTAGAGCCGCTGTACCCTCTGGCGCCTCAACCGGTGCCCACGAGGCAGTGGAACTGCGCGATGATGACAAGGCGCGATACCTTGGCAAGGGTGTTTTGAATGCGGTGGACAACGTAAATGACCGCATTGGGCCCGAGATCATCGACATGGACGCTCTTAACCAGCGAAGCATAGACCTGCGTATGATTGAGATGGATGGTACGCCCAATAAGAGTAATTTGGGCGCGAATGCCATTCTGGGGGTTTCACTAGCGGTAGCTAAAGCTGCAGCGGCTGGGCTTGGCCTTCCACTCTACCAATATCTGGGTGGAGTGAATGCCTGTACGCTACCCGTGCCCATGATGAACATCCTGAACGGCGGCAAGCACGCTGACAGCAATGTCGACCTGCAGGAATTTATGGTGTTGCCTGTCGGTGCTTCCAGCTTTGCTGAAGCATTGCGAATGGGCGCCGAAGTTTTCCACGCATTGCGCAAGGTGCTAAAGGGATTGGGACTTGGTACAGGATATGGCGACGAAGGCGGGTTCGCGCCCAACCTCAATAGTAACGAGCAAGCGGTTGAGGTAATTATCAAGGCGATTACCGAGGCGGGATATCAACCCGGCGGCGACATTTATCTTGGCCTGGATCCTGCCTCAACTGAACTCTACAGCGACGGCAAATACCATCTGAAGGGTGAAGGCAAGGTGCTGTCTAGTGCCGAAATGGTGGACTTTTACGCGCGCCTCGTAGACAAGTATCCCATCATCTCCATAGAAGACGGACTTGCAGAAGATGACTGGGATGGCTGGAAGCTGTTGAATGACAAGATTGGCGGCCACGTGCAGGTAGTGGGCGATGACCTGTTTGTCACCAACACAAAACGGCTCTCCCGGGGTATTCAAGAAGGATCTGCTAACTCCATCCTAATTAAAGTGAACCAGATTGGTTCGCTCACCGAAACTCTTGACACCATTGAGATGGCGAAGCGCGCCGGTTACACCGCCGTCGTGTCGCACCGATCTGGTGAAACAGAAGATTCAACCATCGCCGACATCGTGGTGGCTACAAATGCGGGCCAAATCAAGACGGGTGCTCCTAACCGCACCGATCGTGTAGCCAAGTACAACCAACTGCTTCGCATTGAAGGGGTGCTGGATGACGCCTCCGTTTACGCCGGAAAATCCGCATTTTACAACCTCCGATAACGAGTATCCGTATGAGCATGCCTATCAGGCCTACCTGATAGGCTGCCAGCGGATGGGAACTGAACCCATAGACCGAACGGAGTTCTCGCGTCGGTGGGCTGAGTTTGAGCTTCATGCCGAGAGCCTGAAACAGGCTGAAACGGGCGGTAAACTTCAGGAACTCTCCACCTCGCGCCGCGCTGAAATGCAGACCAAATTTCAAAAAGACCCGTTTGTTCAGGCCCTGTTAATTGGGCTTAACCAGATGCAATAAGAAAGCCGAGGCTCGATTGAAGGCTCGAAGAACTAAAATTGTTTGTACAATTGGCCCCAGTAGTCAATCGAAAGCCATGCTAACAAAACTGATGCACGCCGGCATGGATGTCGCAAGGTTGAATTTCTCCCATGGTAGCCACGAAACTCACGGTCATGTTATCACGGACTTGAGGAGTATAGCGGCAGAAATGGGACGCCCATTGGCTATCCTGCAAGACCTATCCGGCCCCAAAATGCGCATTGGCGATTTAGGGGCCGGCATTCTTTTGAAGCGAAATCAGATTGTTGGGTTGGTGGCTGGCGAAATAAGCGCGCCGCAGGATTCCACTGTGATGATACCCGTGCCGTTGCCGGAGCTGCTTAGTGCGTTAACGCCCGGTAGAACACTGCTTTTGGATGATGGCAAGATCACGTTGCGGGTTACAGAAGCCTTGCGTGACTGTAATCACGGTTCTACCGTGGTTTATGCGCGCTGCCTTACAGGTGGTCCACTCACATCACGCAAAGGGATTGCTGCCCCGGGAGTACGCATAGATGTGCCATCTGCAACTTCAAAAGACCTGGACGACCTACGGTTTGGGCTTCATCATGGTGTTGACATGGTTGCCGTTTCGTTCGTGAGGAGTTGTGAGGACCTTAAGCCGATCTTTGCTGTAATGGAGGATGTAGGTATAAGGCGGCCAGTACTTGCCAAGATAGAGAAATCGGAAGCGGTGCACAACTTTGCGTCTATTCTCAAAGTGGTGGATGGCATCATGGTAGCACGCGGTGATCTGGGTGTTGAGATGGCGTTCGATGAGGTTCCCATCGTACAGAAACACCTTATAAAACAGTGTAACCAGGCGGCGAAACCAGTAATCACCGCTACTCAGATGCTAGAGTCCATGTTGTCATGTCCACGGCCGACGCGTGCAGAAGCAACCGATGTTGCGAACGCCATACTTGACGGAACCGATGCGGTTATGTTGTCGGGTGAAACCGCGTCGGGTGAATACCCTGTGGAGGCGGTCAAGACGATGGCGCAAATCGCGCGCCGTGCCGAAGAAGCGTTCTTTCATGAGCACCTGTATCAACAGCGATTAGCCGAACCCGATGACGTTACCGCTGCAGTTAGCCGTGCGTCCGCGAATATAGCCGGTGCGGTTAAGGCCTCAGCGATAATCTGCGCGACCACCACGGGCGGTACTGCGCGGCAGGTTGCCAGTCGCCGTCCAGATGTCCCCATACTGGCGGTAACGAACGAGGCAACTACTTACCATGCACTCGCCCTAACGTGGGGAGTTGAGCCTTGCCTGGTTAATACCGTGCACAACACAGACGCCATGATGGAGGCCACTCTAGAGGCTGCGCAGTTGCATAAACTGGTGAAGCATGGTGACCGTGTGGTGCTTACCGCCGGTGTTCCTGTTAACCGGCCAGGCACGACTAACCTTATTAGAGTGCACACTGTAGGGAACCCGTTGTAAACTTATTGTCACCATTATTTGTGTGATGCTTGTAGTACTTCACCGTAGTGGTATTACACGACATGGCAAAACCCAGGAACGACGACCCAAAGGAAGGCTTGCCGACAGATGAGAAAAACCCAGAATTCGAGTAACCGTCTATCAATCGGCTCAACCCGGCTGGTGTTACTGGCTGGGGTAGGAGTATTCTGTTTGTGGCTAGGGGTGGTGGCTGCGAGACCCTACAAAGCTGCACGCGCCATGAAGTTAAGTGACGATAGACTTGAGTCGCGTGTGGAAAAGCTTAAGATAGAGAATCAGCAGGACAGTGTTGACATAGAGATGGCACACAAACCGGCGGGCATACAATTGGCAGCTCGCAAGCTTGGTTACGTAGCCAAGGGAGAGTCCTACCTGGAAATTGGTGAGCATTGATCGACGTCCAGCCTCCGTCACACCTCCTGCTTCTTGTGGTGGCTGCCGTTCTGGCAGGTACGGTAAACTCATTAGCTGGCGGGGGTACGCTCATCACGTTTCCGAGCCTACTTGCTGTGGGTCTGCCAGCCCGGGTTGCGAATGCTACAAATACCATGGCGCTTTGGCCAGGGCTTATCAGCAGTCTGTGGGGATACCGGCGTTTTGTACGAAACAACGGCAAAGCGATCCTTCTGTTGGGCCTTCCTAGCCTCGTTGGAGGTACCGCAGGCGCGCTGCTGCTGTCGCATACCACGGACAATACTTTTGCACGAATTCTGCCATGGCTAATACTTATGGCAACCGGTCTGTTTGCCTCCCAGGGGATTGTGGCAAATTTTATCCGAAATCGTCGCACAGAAAGCCACCAACCCCTCGAAGAGGAAGCCGATAACCCACCTTGGACGCCCTACTGGTATGTTGCGGTGCCCTTTCAGTTCATCATAGGTCTGTACGGTGGGTACTTTGGAGCCGGAATTGGTATATTGATTCTTACGAACCTAGGATTACTAGGCTTCCACCATATGCACAAAATGAATGGATTAAAGAACATTTTTGGCGCATTGGTGAATGTCATGGCACTCGTTGTGTTTATTACTGCCAGACTCCCCGCTGGAACCGGTGTTGGGCCGGGCAGAAATCTGATGATTGATTGGCCAGTTGCAGGGTTAATGGCGTGTGGTTCCATTGCAGGCGGTTATATGGGGTCGCGATTTGCCCGTAGGGTGGGGCAAGTAGTCGTCCGTCGGCTTGTGGTGGTCATCGGTGTTTCACTATCGCTCACGCTGCTTCTTCACCCTGTCACGCACTAGAATAGTAACGCAGCCTAATTACACCTCTCCGGATGGGCTTTTCTACAATGCGTTTACCGCCGCCAAGTTTACACGCCATCGGTGAGGGTCGCTAGTATGACAGGTTGGGAAGTCTATTCGCCCTGGGAATCTAATATTTTGTCGCGGTAATTAGTATCAGGTTATATCTACACGAAGGTGCCGTGCCGATTTTAGCGGCGAAGTAGCCGTACGCACTATTAGGGGTTCACAACTTCCTGGTGATCGCATATTAGGTTCGCCGGCTGCGTAGGATTTTGGAACAGGGTAAAATAAGGGGTTCGTGAACTGCATAAGTGCTCTACAATCTCAACGCAAGTTTCGCTAGAAATAACAGTCCTAAAGAAGTAGCCACAACCAGCGGTGTGGCTATCAGCGAAGAAGAAATCCATAAGTTAATGCTGTGGTTCTGCAGCGCAATGAAGTTACAGGTTGCCCAAATTGCAAGTACAATCTTGACCCGCCATTTCGAAGTCATTTGACTTCGTAATGAGCCGCCGCTGGTTGGTAGAACCACGCCTGCTGAACTTGTACGACGAACAAAGAGAATGAACAGTAGCCCGATATTTAATAGCATTGGCAAACACGAATGAACCAACGTCGACTTTAAGCCGTTCCAATGAGCTATAAAATGTGCAAACCAGATAATGCACGATAGTTCCGCCACAACTAGCACACCATCATATGGCAACCTTAACGTCAGAAGGTCGATGTATCCATCCTCATGCTCGCCTGCTTCATCCGATTCATCCAAGTTTAGCCTGTTACCTTTCTTCACCTGTTCCTCCAGCGACCAATAAACCGAGTTGGTGCCAGCCCTAATCGTAACCGCACCAGTATTCGAATTAAACAGTACGTTGTTATAAATAAAGTTCCGTATATGATAAACAGAAACAAATGATCATGCTGTGGCGAACCTTCGGGTAATTTGTCTGTTGTGAACCAACATACGAATGGTTCGAGAAACAAATCTTCAGCAAATGGGCGAACGTCGAAATCGCAGCAGTATATTAACACCTTGCCTGTTTCGGCACTCCGTTGTTTGCCAAAGGCCGTTTTTGGGTACGGGCACCAAAATCGGAGGGCAATCTACCAGGCCACCGCAGTGCGATGACCTGGCGGCTGGACTATGGACGACGGCAGCGAGTTGCTAATAGCAATCAAACACACCTACGCAGCCTTCTTACGCCCACTTCCAACGGTAATGGGAAGCCAGACAATCTAGCCAACCGAGCAGGTACCCGCCTAGCCAACCCAACAGTGCACCAATAAAATTGGCGCCGCACGATTCCGTGCATTCGTAAAGAAGCGGAGCACAGAATTCCGGTGCTATAACGCAGGCGGCAGCCGTACCAGCTAAACATATTAGGCACGCAGCATCCAGTGAGCCGCCTCCGACCTCCATTCCAACGCCCCCGGGGATGCCTGCCTTCGTAAAGCAGTACATCCACCAAGGAACGTGACCGTTCCCATTGTTCCCGCTACCTGGTGCCTTCTTCTTACAAGGTTGCTTCTTAACCGGCGTTGGCTTCTTGCCCATCACCTGGAAGCCGCGGCTGGGTACCACCACCCCACGCCTACCGGTGCCTGTGAGTATGCCTGGTTCGCTCATCGCGATGTAGCAGGTTGCCGGTTGGGTTGTCTTGCTTACCCCCTGCACATACTGCATCCCCATAAACGAATCGTACACGTTACTGCTCAACACAGCCCCGCTCGCCCCCGTTATCACGCCAAACACGCCTAGCATGTCCTCGTGGTGGTACTCGTCATCCGTACTGCTCTTGCGGCGTATCAGCATGCTGCTGCAGCCGCCACCAGCTCGAAGGTCTTGGGTGTTGAGTTCTAGTGACTTTTCGCTGACAATACAAATAACTGGTGGTTGATGACAAAGCTCACATCTGCAGATGATGGACGCCAACGCGCAGGGATGAACGGAATTTGATCTCGTGACGTCTCCATCTTAATTGCCAAGAATCGCATGTCGCTTCCATCCATTTTCGTTACCGCTAGACGAAAGACGCGACCAGCTTTGCCAGTTGTGCCACCTACGTTCGGTGCCGACAGAACCCACAATCTCATACGGTTGCTGATGGAGGTAGCCTCTTCGTAGACTAGAAAGGACTTTGGGATGGGTACCCTCAATTTCGCGGGAGGTTCCTTTCTTGCGTCCAATAGACTACGTGCGCTCCATTCCATCCACCTCTGTGATTGTGCACCGATAGCTCGATTGGAGGCAAGCAGTGTTCGAAATTGTTTCGTGTTGGCGTAGTCCTTTGCGACAGGATTGTCCGAGTGTGTGGCCAGATCGTACAGGAAAAGCGCGGGTGTTTCCTTTTGTGTCAACTTAAGGTGTACGACCTCATTCTTAGAGAGCCACATATAAACCGGTGGATCTACCAGACAAAGCCTTGTCGAACCGTTTGAATTTGCGCCTGACAAACCATCGGCGCTTACCAATGGAAGTAGTATTAGCCCATAGATCACCAGTGTGGCGCTAATTTCAATAGTATTAACGTTTATGTTTAAACGTGATTTAATTCGCATTTGAGTATGTTCCTGTTGCGAGACACTTCTTGTACCTTGTATCGCAATTGCGAAGACACTTCTCGTACTTCATACCAACTATGTCGTAGTGTTTCTGGCACCAACTGTAACACTTCGTCTGGCAGCCGTCACATAAAAACGACCTGAATATTTTTCCCCATATTCCACCAATTATCTTACATGTCTTAAACGTAGTATCGCTTGACTTACATGCCTGTTTCTTCGCAGGTCCTGGCTTCTTGCCCATCACCTGGAAGCCGCGGCTGGGTACCATCACCCCACGCCCACCGCTGCCGGTGTGTATACCTGGGTCGCTCATCGCAATGTAGCATTTCGCCGGTTGGGTTGTCTTGGTACCGGGACGTACTGCTGCGCCATGAACGCATCATACACATTACTGCTCAACACAGCCCCGCTCGCTCCCGTAATCACGCCGAACACTCCCAGCACGTCCTCATGATGGTACTCGTCATCCGTGCTGCACTTGCGCCTTATCAGCCTGCTGCTGCAGCCGCCCCCTGCCCGCAGGTACTGCGCGTTCGTCGTCCACGTGCCGCCAGTCAGGTCACTGCCCTGCTCCACCAGGTCGCCAGCGCCGCACGCGACGCCGCAGGGGTACCAGGTCCACTTGTTGTTGGCGCTGTCCTTAGCCCAGCGGGGTTGCCATTTGCACCGTATGCGTATTGGTAATGCACCGAAAGCCGGGCAGTCACCAGTTTTAGGGTTGTCGCCTTGCAGAGACGGCAGCGAACAGAGTTGAAAGGGAGTGTTACAGGCAGGTAACAGTACCTGCAAAAAAGGACCGACAGACTATTCAAACACGCTTATTAACTAACATCTACAAGTGCAGCAGAGCACTGACAAGGCGATTATAACAGGGTACTTCATTGATGTCAAGCACTCCCAGACACTTCTTGATAAAAACCTATAAATTTGTCAATAACCAATAATATCTTAGCCACTCTGTTCTTCCTCGCTTGCAGAACCTCACCCCATGACCTGCGGTCATTCCCCTCTCCCTCCCAATCGCTAGCGGTCCTTCGGGAGAGGGGCACAATGCCGCAACGTCGCTTACTGTTCGCCCACGACAAACCCCTCTGCTACCCCTCGCTTGCAGAACCTCACCCCATGACCTGCGGTCATTCCCCTCTCCCTCCCAGTCGCTAGCGCTCCTCCGGGAGAGGGGCACAATACCCCAACCTCGCTCACCGTT
>JAJYCW010000012.1 GCA_021777995.1 bacterium | reverse complement strand
GGTCCATTCGCGTCTATTGACCGAGCGCTTGCGGAGGTGCGAGCGTTTCGGAAGGTAAATCCTCAATATCACCATCCTGTAGCAATTATCGTGGAAAGCGGCACATATACTTTAGCTCATCCTATTATCATCACTCCCGACGTTTGTGGGAATTCTAGTTCGCCGCTTATCATAAAGGCGGAGGCGGGTGCTCGGCCCGTTCTTTCGGGCGGTGTTGTGGTCACCCGGTGGCGTAAGAGGTCAAACGGCTGGTGGTGCAGCAAAACTCCCACTGGGTCCACATTTCAGGAGCTTTGGGCTAATGGTGTTCGACGCCAAAGGCCGCGACTACCGGAAAAGGGCTGGTTTACTGTACAACGCGCATTGAGCCCTACCAAGGCTAATACTAAGCTTGGATATGATAGATTTGAGTACAAGGTTGGTCAAGTACCGCACTCATTTGCGAACCAACAGGATGTGGATGTGCTCTGCGTGCATATATGGGCAATGGCTCGTAATAAGATAGCTCATATCGACCCTTCATCACACACTATCACGTTCACCGGGCCAACGTGCAGTTTAGCTCAATGGGCAGATTACAATCCTGGAAATCGATACCTGTTTTCAAATGTGAAAGAGGCGCTTCATATTCCGGGGCAGTGGTACCTAGACAGGCCGACGAATACCTTGACCTACATACCAGTACACGGTGAAGAGCCAGGTAACACCCAAGTAGTTGTGCCGAGGCTCGCAAGTTTGATGAAGTTGATAGGCAATGGAGAAGAGAACAGCTACGTTAGGAATGTCGCATTACAGGGCCTCACTTTTTCTTACACCAGTTATCAAACGCCACTGCAGGGACATGATTTTCCACAAGCCGACGCCGACCTAGGTGCAGCAATTGAGATGACCGCTGCAAGGCATGTGGTTTTGCAGGACTGCAGGGTGACGCACACAGGGACTTGGGCTATTCAGATGGGAGAAGGTTGCAGGCATGACACCATACAAAACTGTGTGGCATATGACCTGGGCAGCGGCGGCGTGAAGGTAGGCGAAACGGTAGAACGCGTCGGCAAGTTAAATGCCGGCCACGACACGATTAGGAACTGCATAATAGCAGCATGTGGTCGCATTCATCCTGCTGCGACCGGGGTTTGGATTGGCCGATCGTCTCACAATGTTGTGGATCACAATACGATCTCGGATCTTTACTACACTGGCATTTCGGTGGGCTGGACGTGGGGTTATGCTCCTACCCAGGCAAATCACAACCTTATATCCAATAATGTAATCGAACAGGTCGGGCAAGGGGTGTTATCCGATATGGGGGGAATTTACCTGTTAGGTGTAGCACCTGGTACCGTGCTGAAGCACAACCTTCTACGCAATATCTGGTCGGCCACCTACGGCGGTTGGGGTATTTATTTTGATGAAGGAACCTCTAATGTGCTTGCTAAAAACAATGTTGTGTACAACACGAAATCGGGAGGATTGCATCAGCATTACGGAGCTGATAATCTAGTAATCAATAACATCTTTGCGTTTGCACACACCATGCAAATTCGTCGCACGCTAGCGGAAAATCATTTGTCGTTCAAATTTGAACATAACATCGTGTATTTCAATCAAGGGGTGCTTCTAGGTGGAAACTGGACCGGGAATGATTTTAAAATGGACTATAACCTCTACTGGAATTCATCTAGGATGCCAATTACATTCTCAGGCTTGACGTTGGCGCAATGGCAGGCGCGCGGGCAGGACCAACATTCATTGATAGCACAGCCGGATTTCGTAAACGCCAACGCGTATGATTTCAGGCTACGTACTGGTTCTCCCGCGGTGGCATTAGGATTTAAGGCTATTCCAATATCTGGCTGGGGTAGTAGCCTACCTGTTAAGTACTTAACCAGGGCACTTAACGAGCCTGAGACATTCCCAACGGATCTGGCCAAATGACAGAGACGATGTGGGCGGGAGTTTATCACGGTAAGGGTGACGTGCGAGTTGAGAAGATAGCAATACCAACGATTACGTCAAATGAGGTCCTCGTCAAGGTGGCAGTCTGCGGTGTTTGCGGTACAGATCTCAAAAAGATAAACTTTGGATTGGTACCTGGTCCTCGAGTGTTCGGGCATGAGACCGCTGGAACAATCGTGAAAGTTGGCCAGCATGTTAAAGCCTGGAGCGTAGGGGATAGAGTGGCAGTAATGCACCATATTCCGTGCTGTCGCACCTCATGCAGATACTGCAATCATGGTGATTATGCACAATGTCCAACGTACAAGGCCACGGGAGTTACAGCAGGATTTGAGCCGGCTGGTGGAGGGTACGCTGAGTACGTACGAGTGCTCCCTCACTGCACAGAATTCGGTATGGTGCGTATTCCAGATGGTAAATCATTTGATGCCGCTACTCTTGTCGAACCAGTGAACACGGTGGTTAAAGGCATGAGGCGTATTGGTGTCAGCCGATCCGATGTTGTAATAGTTTACGGTCAGGGTCCGATTGGATTATTGATCACAAGGACGGCCTCATTGATGGGTGCACGTGTCGTTGGTGTTGACCCTCAACCTCATCGCAGGAATTGCTCGCTGGAATTTGGGGCAGAAGCTTCCGTATATCCTTCTGGCATGAGTGATGCACTCCGGCAGGTTGGTGCATCGGAAGGCGCCGATATCGCCGTGGTAGCTGTGCCAGATACTGCCATCTTAACTAGTGCGCTACAATCTGTTCGAAGAGGTGGACGCGTATTGTTGTTTGCTCAAACGCGCATGAATGATATAATTAACGTCGATGCAGGCGAGGTTTGTGTAAACGAGAAATCGGTCATCGGCTCTTACAGTAGTGATATTTCCATTCAAGACGAGGTAGCAGAAATGATATGGCGGGGTGATTACGATGTAGAAAAATTGATTAGTCATCGGTACCCGCTTCAGGATATTAACGAGGCGCTTCAAATCGCATCAAGTCCAACAGATGGAGTACTAAAAGTTGTGGTGACTGTATCGTGACCATCAATACAATGCGGGCGGTCGTACTCCACGGTAAAGAAAACGTCGCTATTGAAGAGGTTCCGGTGTTATCACCTGGCGTGGGCGAGGTACGTATCAAGGTTGAGCGCGCGTTGACATGTGGTACGGACGTTAAGGTATTCCGCCGTGGACATCATGCTCGCATGATACAACCTCCCGCGCTGTTCGGCCATGAGTTTGCGGGAGTTATTGAGGCGGTAGGATCCGACGTCGACGAATGGAATGTAGGTGATCGGGTTGTAGCGGCAAATTCGGCACCATGCGACAATTGCTTTTACTGTTTACACGGGCGCCAAGAGTTGTGTGAGGATTTGCTCTTTTTCAACGGTGCGTTCGCGGAACGGGCCATCATCCCAGGTAGGATAGCAGCCAAAAACATGTTGCGTGTTTCATCTAATACACCCTTGGAGTGCGCCGCAATGTGCGAACCGCTCGCGTGTGTCGTGCGTAGCCTGGAACTGGCACCGGTTGAACCAGGTTCGACTGTTGTAGTTCTTGGATTGGGACCTATTGGCCTTATGTTTGTTCGATTGTGTGTTTTAGCTGGTTGCTCTGTTATCGCAGTAGGCCGCAGGGAGGCAAGATTACGGTTAGCTTCAAAGTTTGGTGCTACAGAAACCCTAAACATCGATGAACAGGATGACGTAGTATCGAAGGTCCGAGATTGTACACCTGGTACATTTGGTGCTGATGTCGTCATTGAGGCAATTGGTACGCCAGAAGCCTGGTCATCAGCAATCGCTATGGTGCGTAAAGCAGGAACGGTTAATCTATTTGGTGGGTGTTCCGCCGGCAGTACGATAACGCTGGATACTGCAAGGTTGCATTACGATGAGGTCACGCTTCGGGCGTCCTTTCATCATACTCCAACTTCGTTTCGACGAGCGCTGCAACTCATTAGCAACAGTGAAGTGAAGGCTCCGTCCCTTATTAGCACACATATCTCACTGGATGAGGTGCCTAGAATTCTACGTGAATTGGCAGATGGAGAACTCGATATTATCAAGGCGTGTGTTGTCTCGTAACATCACCGAGCTTTCTATTGGCGTTTCACGTGGAACGTTAGTCCGGCGAGGGATAATGTGAGTGCAATACCCCTCGGCGACTTTTCGTGTTCCGTACTACTATGCTGAGGTGACCGCAGCAACGGGAACTCGACCAATTTCTTCATCCGTAAGATAGCAGCTAGGGTCCATTCCTAGCCAATCGCCGGTTGCTGCCTCGGCACGGGTACGTAAATTACCATTGCATACGTCTAGGAACCTGCATGACTGGCAACGTTCTGGAAGGTGCGGCTTGCGATCGCGAAGGATTGATAGCCGTTCATCACTAGCCTCTGCCCATAACTGGCTGAACGGAGTTTCGCGCACGTTACCACAGTTGTAATACCAGGTGAATTGATCATAGTGAACGTTGCCCATAGGATCTATTGCCGCGATGTTGCACCCCGATCTGTTACCGCCTGTGCCGGCCAGTCGCTCTCTGACCAGTTGAGCTCGTTGCGGATCAGTCTGTTCAAGTGCCAACAGCACGTAAGCGGCATCTGAATGGTTGTCGACTGTCAGTACCTCTAGATTGTGACCATTGCGTTGACACTCACGGGTGCGTTCAAATATTCTATCGACGACATCTCTTGTTTGGGTGGCCGTTAAATCGACCTTTTGCATGCTCCCACCCCGACCAGAGTAGGCAAGATGGTAAACACATAGGCGCTGGACGTCGTGTTCCAAACATAGGTCAAAAATCTCATCTAGGTCATAGCGATTTAGTCCGTGGACTGTAAACCGCATCCCTACCTTTATCCCCCGGTGGCGGCATCGATCTATCGCAGCCATAGTCTGCAGAAATGCACCAGGCTTACCGCGAAGTTTGTCGTGCCGCTCTGGTACTCCGTCGATGCTTATTCCGGCATATTTGAGGCCTAGACTTGCAAGCCTGTCAGCCATTGCGTCATCAATCAGGAGGCCATTGGTTGACAATGTGCTGGTTAACCCTATGGAAGACGCGTGTCCAATAAGCT
Organism: bacterium; assembly: GCA_021777995.1. Lineage (GTDB taxonomy): Bacteria > Armatimonadota > Chthonomonadetes > Chthonomonadales > Chthonomonadaceae > JAJZFK01. Next base: position 47,720 of record JAJYCW010000012.1, on the reverse strand, counting down.
CAGGCGTATCTTTACGTGCCAAGGGTTCACCTCCGCTAAATAGCACAGCGGGAACGTCAAAGCCCTTTAAATCATCAAGAAGTGCAATGCCTTCGGCGTGAGTCAATTCACCAGGCGCGGGACCTGGGGTCGCAGATGCATAGCAATGAACGCATCGCAGATTACACGCTCTAGTTACACCCCACACTACCACGGGTCTAGGTGTCCCGTTGCGGTCTGCCGCCTTATGGCCGTAGCGGAGCTTCTCATTGCCGGCCTTGTGGTCGCAAAGCAGATTACTTACACTTAACATAATGATTCCGTCCTTAGCGCAGCAGGAATATACACACAATCTGGTTCAGCAGCCAGCGGATTTCTAGTGACACAAAATGCTCGGGCACGACTGCCTCCGCAGATGCTCCTGTACTCACAATGACCGCACTTTCCTTCAAGCTGGTCAGGATTGCGGAGAGCCTTGAAGATCTCGCTGTTCTGGTATACATCAACAATAGATTGGCGAGGATATTTACCCGCAGAAATCGGCATGAAACCGCTTGGATATACTGCCCCGGTATGACTTACAAACATGCAGCCCTTGCCATCGTTTACACCTAGCGGTGCCCTCTGGATTCTGTCCTTAATTGGCTGGTTGGCAACACGTGAACCATGTGAAGCCAAATCCGATCCATTAGTACCTGGATCTATACCTAGGCGCTGTAGTGCAAATCTGCGGTAATGGTGGGCCTCCGTGGTTTTAATAGCATATTGCTGCTTCTGCGACTGATTCCACAACATTTCAAATGCTTCCTCGTATTGGTGTGGCCTAATCCGCTGTTCAGCTAGCCCACGGCCAACGGGCACAAGGAAGAAAACCGACCATAATACGATGTGTTTTTTCGCAATTAGTTCGGCAATGTCATTAATTTGGTTGAAGTTCCGTCGAGTAATCGTCGTGTTGATCTGTGTGGTTAATCCCACATCCTCCGCGTGCGAAAGAATGTCCATTGTGCGGTCAAAGCTACCAGATACGCCTCGGAACATGTCATGCGTAAGTGCGTCTGAACCATCAAGGCTTACGGCGAGCCGGCTAATGCCGGCGTCCTTAAGCCGTTTAATCGCCTCCTTATTAACGAGTGGTGTTGCAGACGGTGTCATCGCGGTTGTAAGACCCTGTGACGTCGCATGCCATACTAGGTCAAAAATATCTGGACGCTTCATGGGGTCACCCCCCGTAAAGACAAGCGTCGGAGGTTTGGGAAATGATGCAAACTGATCAATCAATGTACGGGATTGCGAGTTGGTAAGCTCGTGCGGGTGCGATAAGGGCTGAGCACAAGCTCGGCAATGTTTGCACACCAGATCACAGGCCCGTGTGACCTCGTAGAATGCAACAAATGGACTTGTCGCAAAATCTGATGTCGTATAGGGTATTTTTCCAGACATTGCTGGTGATGGATTTGTGGTTGTCACGGTCTTGGACCACCTGATTTCTCGTAGTTTGGGTTTAGTTCGTGTACTTGGGCATTGAAGTGTTGTCTTCGTCGTGCCGCGCATTTGGATGTATCGGACATGCTCGCTGACGCACGCACGCGCCGTGTCAGCATCTCTTCGCCAATTGCATGCAATTGTTCTTGAGTCAGAAGTTGAGTGGCTAGTGGAAATAGTACGGTGTCCTCAAATTCAATATGGACCCTATAGGCTTCTCGCAGAGAACTTGTTGTATTCACGATGCGCGTGTATTGATCTCGGTTCAATGGCCCACTCTGCATCCACCGTTCAAATAATTCCTCAACCAATCGATGTGAATGAGCCGCGGCGTTATGTTCCTTCTCCAGATCATCAATCGTCATAAGAGCATCTGCTTGATTACTGGCTCTTGCTTGCCTCAACCGTGGGAAAAGAGATGCCTCCTCATCTTCTGAATGAGATCGAGGGCCCTTTCGAAGATAGCGAAGCGCGAGCCTTAGGTGTTCTCTATCTGCGGCAGTTGGAGGCTGATTAGTTCTTAACGCCAGATCGCGTGTAAGCTCCAGAAATCGCTCTATTCTGCGGTGGGAATCCTGAAGCCTTGCGAGCGGGTCTGTGAAATCCTCTTCTGGTAATGGTGAAACGGTTGACGACATTCCTTCACCCCTAAACTAAGCTTTGATTAGATGAAACTATTATATGGGGTTATCTAGGACTTGATATCCGCTAATAGACGGAAATTAGGGTGCTGTCGCTATTGCGAGGATGGTTTTAATGGCACAACAGTTAAAACCAAGGGTGTACACCTCCAACTAAACAGGAGGGACCAAGCATTGAGAACACAATTTCCAAGAAACTGTTATACGTTAATCTGCAATTTACCCGCCCCAAAATTTACGGTCGAGGCTTCGATATGTCGTTGCCTCTACAATGTGTTCAACTTCGATATTGGTGCTACCTGCAAGATCTGCTACGGTTCGTGCGACTTTAAGTAAACGATCGTATGCTCTCGCAGACAATCCGAGCTGCTGTATGGCCGTCTTTAAGACGTTTTTCACGTCAGATGATGGAGCACAAAACTCGCGTATCTCGGCAGGACCCATTTGCGCGTTGCAGAACACAGGCCGTGACAGAGCATCCTTTTTGACATCGCTCCCTGTAATTTCGTCCGCCGGGTGTGGAGGCGCGTCTTCTGTATAAACCGCCGGTTGTGTTGTGAGTGGACATGCAAATCGAGCCGTCTGAATACGCCTTGCCTGGCAAACTCTGTCTCGTATCGATGAAGATGGCTCGCCTTGTTGTACCTGAAGCAACTCATTTTCCGACAAGCGAGGAACCTCGACATGAATATCTATCCTGTCGAGCAGCGGCCCTGATATTTTCTTTTGATATTTTTGTACCGCAGTGGGAACGCAAGTACATTGTCTAAATGTGTCACCAAAGTAACCACACGGGCATGGATTCATAGCAGCGACTAATGTGAACTGTGCAGGAAACTCAAAAGTAGCCGAAACGCGAGCTACGTGAACAATCCCATCCTCAAGTGGTTGTCGAAGAACTTCCAGCGCATCTCTGGCAAATTCCGGAAGCTCGTCTAGAAACAGCACCCCATGGTGTGCAAGGCTCACCTCTCCAGGCCGAGGTATTGTGCCTCCACCAACGAGGGCCGCGGTGCTAACCGTATGATGCGGTGATCTGAATGGTCGGACATTTATGAGTGACTTTTCAGCTGTTAGCAAGCCGGCTACGGAGTACAGTTTAGTAGCCTCCAATGCCTCATTAACTTGCATAGGTGGCAAGATGGAGGGTACACGTCTCGCAAGCATGGTTTTCCCGCTACCAGGCGGGCCGATGAGTAGCACATTGTGCCCACCGGCGGCAGCAACTTCCAGGGCACGCTTTACACTGGCATGGCCCTTGACATCAGCAAAATCCCAGGGTGAGGTGGTCATTTCCTCACGCAGCATAGTACTGTCACCCTTAAGGGGTGTAACGCTGCCGGGCATTTCCAGGGCTCTTGCTACCTGACGTAACGTTTCGGCGCTATAGACTTCTATGTCCTCAACGATAGCAGCCTCACGAGCGTTGGCGGCGGGTACAAATATGCGCGGTGTTCGCCTTTCACGTGCACCAATAGCTATGGGTAGTACGCCGTTAATCGAACGAACGGAGCCATCTAGTGATAGCTCGCCGGCGAGCACAACATTGTCGAGCGATGCAGGGTCTAACTGGTTAGTCGCGAGGAGTAGACCAATTGCGATTGGAAGATCGAAACTTGGACCCGCTTTTCTAACGTCGGCTGGGGCCAGATTAATGGTGATCTTCTTATCGTATGGGAACTGATAGCCTGAGTTTTTAACGGCAGTTCTTACGCGTTCTTTACTCTCGTTTACAGCAGCGTCGGGAAGTCCAACAATTGACATAGACGGAAGCCCATTGCCGACGTCGACTTCGACGTGAACCTCATAGGCATCAATTCCCAGTACCGCGCTCGAGCGCACGTGAGCCAACATATGAAGCATCCTAAGGTTAGCGTTACTGACCAATTCAACAGCCGTGCTATTATCTCCTGCAATAAACGGTGATTAGCATTAAAGGCAGGAAATTGCATGTACTTTATTGAGTTGAGGATGCAACTGTTAGGGAAGTAGTATACACTTTCCACCACCTGGAGTGTTCATCATAAAATCGTGGGCTGCTGCCGCTTCATCTAGCATGAACTCCTTAGAAATAACTGGCTTTACCGTACCATCCCGCAAGCGAGGTGCAAGACCGTCGTGAATTTCGCGTAAGTCTTTGGATGCGGCCGCAAGCAAAAGCACGCCGCGTAAAGTTAATTCCTTACTCATTATCAAGCGGGGATCAATCGATACTGTCCCCCGATTACCAACAATTACAACCGTTCCCCATCGCGCCGCGATTTCAATGTCACTCTGTAGGTTAACATTTGCAAGCATCTCAATGATTACGTTTGGGCCAACGCCATTAGTAAAGTGCATGATCTCACTTATAGCGTCATGGTTTACAACTAAATCTGCACCATTTGAGGCTACTAGTCGTTTTCCGCTGTCTGAGCCAGCAGTTCCCACTACGTGCAGCCCGGCAGATTGAGCTAGTTGCGTCGTCGCAATTCCTACACCACCGGACGCTCCGCGAATAAGGAGCGTCTGACCGGGACGCACCTGTGCAATCTGAAACAACGCGCGCCATGCTGTTGCATAAGGTATACCTAATGCAGCTCCTTGAGCGAAAGTTAGACCTGCGGGGAGTAAGTGAACCTGATCCACGGTACAAAGCGCATGATCGGCATATGTACCACTAATTGAACCTGAGAGGTAAACTCTCTCGCCAAGAGCATACCTGGTTATGTTTTTGCCCATCGCAACAATCGTTCCAGCGCCGTCAAACCCAGGGGTATATGGAAGTTGCGGTAGGTTGCCGTATTTACCCGAGCGTATATAGGTGTCAACAGGGTTAATGCCTATAGCGCTCATCTTTACGAGAATTTCGTCCGCACCAGGTGAAGGAGTAGCTACTGTTTCAACCTGCATTACAGTCGGCTCGCCAAACGAATGTATAACAATCTTTCTCATGGAGTTATTGAAATCCTCAAAAAAATTGAAAATATGCCCTGAAGAGTGTACTATAGATAACCAATAATAGCTAATGAAGGGTGATGAAAAGGCAAATTCGTAGAAATACGAAGACGCAAAGCCATGGACCTAAGCATTTCGTTGGCTTAACAGGGTCAACAAATGTATGGTAGCCAGGTTGCCGTCCTAGACAAATCGGTGGTAAAGTCTAACCCACCTACGCAAAGTCTGGAGGCAAAACTATGCAGATCTCTATGGGCGAAGTAAATCGCCTGCTCGCACAAGTTGGTGCAGTTCGGGATGGGCATCTAGCTAATAACGATCAAATTGTGGTTAACGAAGCGGTTGTTAAGCAAGTTGGAGCTCCATCCGTAACCGACGAACGCGAGATTGATATGGTCTTGATGGAGCTGGATCGCCTTCCAGATACTAGAGAAGACCGTGTTGCAGCGCTTAAACAGCAGATTGAACGTGGTGAGTACAACGTTTCGTCTGAAGATATTGCAGATCTCATTATAAGGCGATGCTTGGCTGATAATACCGCTTCCTAATGAAGTTAGTGGCTCGGGTCTCCTTAAGAGAGCCGAGCCACTTTTAGTTTACTGCTTGTTTGAACGATTGAAGTTTGGTCGTTGCTTATCCAGTTGCCGTTATCGTTGTAAGTAGGTCAAACAGTCGCGATAGGTCATCCTCGCTATAAAACTCAATTTCTAACTTTCCTATTCCGTTGTTCGCCCATTTCAAATTCACGCGCGTCTGCAGAATTTGCTGCAGGTCATCTACTAACCTGGCGTTGAATGGCTCAGTTCCACTTGTTCCTGTCGACAGCCCATGCGTTGCCGTTTCATTTTGCGGTCGGGAATAAACGTCCGGTGGAAGGTCTGGTTTGCGTGTGCCGTTGTGTGCTTTTGACTCGCGTGCAAGGCGCTCCGTTTCTCTTACGGACAGTCCACGTCGTTTTACAACCTCCCAAACCATGAGCATTGCCTCTGCATTATCCGCCATTAGCAATGCACGGCCATGGCCCTCTGATATCTCGCCTTGTTCAACACTTTTCTGTATTTCTACTGGTAGTTGTAGTAACCGAAGTACATTGGAAATCGCCGGTCGGCTTTTTCCAACACGAATTGCGATTTGATCCTGCGAGATACCAAATTCAGAAACCATACGCTGATATGCGCGTGCTGCCTCAATTGCAGAAATGTCGGCGCGCTGTATGTTCTCAACTATAGCCTTTTCGAGCATATCGCGATTAGTAAAGGTCTTGATTATACAGGGTACGGTGGCGAGACCCAGACGCTCTGCGGCCCGAAACCGCCGTTCTCCAGCTAGGATCTGGTACTTGTCAATTTCAACTTGGTTAAGCAAAATTGGCTGAAGGATGCCGTGCTCACGGATCGACAACTCAAGGTCCGCAATAGATTGCACGTCGAATTGGGACCGCGGTTGGTAGGGATTGGGGACAATTTGCTCGAGAGGAATTTCCCTAATGACGTTGCCCGGAGGAAGTGCGGTTTCCGATAGAAGAGCCTCCAGCCCTCTTCCCAGCCCTCTTTTCGCCATCTATCAATAACTCCTGTGCCAGCTTTTTATATGCTATTGCGCCTCTAGACCTGGGGTCATACAAGGCAATGGGTAGCCCGTGACTTGGCGCTTCCGACAGTCGAATATTTCGCGGTACCTGCGTTGATGAAACGCAATCTTCAAAGTGGCGGTGTACCTCTTCCGCTACCTGTTGAGCTAGTTTTGTTCTAGTGTCGGCCATAGTGAGGATTACCATTGCAACTTCTAACGTACGATTGATGTGCTGTCTCACCATTTCAATTGTTCGTACCAGATGGCTGATCCCTTCCAATGCGTAATACTCGGTTTGGATGGGCAGAATCAGTGCGTTTGCCGCACACAACGCGTTAAGTGTTAAAAGGCCCAGCGACGGGGGCGCGTCAATCACAATGAATTCGTAGTTAAGTTGTACATGTTCGATTGCATTGCGCAACACTGTTTCACGTGAAATCCTCGGCATCAATTCTACCTCTGCGGCAGCTAGCTCTAATGTAGCCGGTAGAACGTCTAGGTTTTTTACCGATGTACTTTGCACGCAGTTTTCGATGGAACTGCCATTGACAAGTACGTCATATATTGAGCGCTCAATATTAGTGCGTCGAACCCCCAGCCCGCTGGTGCAATTCCCTTGGGGGTCAGTATCCACAACGAGCACACTAGCACCCGATAACGCAAGGTAGGCACTTATGTTTACAGCCGTAGTCGTCTTGCCGACGCCGCCTTTTTGATTCACAACTGCGTAAACAACTGCCAATAGGAGCCTCCACTTCATTTGTGGCTAGAGTATACTCCTAAACGGAACCATCATCCACTACGAAACACTTCGGTACTGTTTGAGGCAGGTGGCAAGATGAACGATTTGTCAGAGTTGCAGCAGCTTGCAACCGTAATTCAACGACCGAATATTGCACTAAGTGCTGGTGCAGGGTCCGGCAAAACGTCCGTAATTGTAGAGCGGATCGTACGCATAATTTCTAATGGTGGGGTGTCACCTCCCTGCACGATCAATAACATTCTCGCTGTCACCTTCACCGATAAAGCCGCTCGAGAATTGAAGGAACGGCTTGTACAGCGCCTTTCCGAGAGCGGGATGGTGGAAGAGCGCCGGCAAATTGAGACGGCGTTTATCTGCACGATACACGCCCTTTGCGCTCGGTTGTTGCAAGAGAATCCGTTTGAAGTTGGCCTTAATCCAGGTTTTGACGTGCTGACGGGCGATGCGACAAATGAACTCATCAACAGAGCGTTTCATCATTGCGTTCAACCCGGAGAAACAGGACATCAATACTACTCCTACCTTATCAGCAGTATAAACCAATGGTCTAGTAGCGTGAGCCCTGAAGAATTTCTGATCACGACGGTAACGAATGTACTATGGGAATTAAGAGGTGCCGGTTGCTTTGTTGAGGACTTATCGAGGCGAATTGGTGTACATGGAGAGGAGTACAAGCATTCGCTTCAGGAAAGTATGAGGTCTGTTGTTGTGGACGGCTTGGCTTCGACACGAGCCACGTTGAAGGTTCTCGAAACATTGCGTAATTCGATCCCTGTAAGATTGATTAGACAAATTGAATCCGTCATCAATCTCATGCATAGATTTGTTGAGGAGCCACAGTTATTAGAATGCATAAATCTTGCCAGAGAGATAGAGAAGTCTGTCTCAAGTTTAATGGGGCAGGAAGGCCTCTCGGAAGGCTTAAAGACGGCACTATTTGCCCTCCAATCGTCCGTGGAATTTGCAAAATACCTAAAACCAGTAGACGAACATCTCCAAGAACAGGCCAGTACTCTTGCTTCATCACTAATGTCCCTCATCGTTTGTGTATGGAACAATTACACAGAATCTAAGTCCACAATGAACGCTGTGGATACCGACGACTTGCAAGAATTGGCGGTTAGGTTGTTAGAAGGCAATCCAAAAGTAGCAGACCGCTACCGTGCAAGGTTTATGCATGTAATTGTAGATGAATTTCAGGATACAAGCCGCATTCAAATGAGGCTTCTGAATTGCCTGCGCCAACCACTGAAAGCGTCTGGAAACCAGTTCTTTGTCGTTGGTGATCGGCAGCAGTCCATTTACTCGTTTCGTAATGCAGATCCTAGACTCTTTACCTCGTTATGTCGCGAATTCAACTCAACTCCGTTGGGTGCTCATCTTACCTTAGAAGACAACTACAGAACTCACCCAAATCTCCTAAGAACCATCAACGGACTCTTTAGTAATCTTTGGGCAAATTCAGAACAGCCGCTGCAACCGCAAGTAGCTAAGAGGCCGGCTAAGGACGGTTTATTGCGGTTTGAGATACTTGCTTCACAAGGGTTACGAGGAGATTATTATCGACGGGACGAAGGCACTGCGCTCGCAAATAGAATTATTGAATTGGTCAATACTGGTTCTACTGTAGTTTGTGATAGTGGACATGAGCCTAGACCAGTGCAATATGGTGATATTGCTATTGTCATGCGAAGTCTTAAGGATGTTCGTCACATTGAGCAAGCATTTTTAAGGGCCAATATCCCGTTTTTTGTCATTGGTGGCGTTCGTGGATATTACAGTAGAACGGAGATCCGTGACGTTATTAATGTCCTCACGCTTGTAATTGACCCTGACGACGACCTTTCGTTCTCCGCTCTGCTACGAAGTCCGTTCGTGGGCCTAAGCATGGATCACCTAACTAAACTTGTACTGCTGGCAGAATCCGACAGGCAGGTCACTCCTTGCCTTTATAGTGCCGTGGATGATACAAGAGTGACCAGTATTCTAGGCGATGAACATACCCGCCGAATTCGCGAGATCACCAGGTTGCTGGATGGCCTTCGCGAGCTTCATGTCACTATGAGTCCATCGGAACTACTGCAGAATATAATTGATGCAACGGGTTACGACACACGCCTGTTAGCACGGGTAGATGGCCGACGAAAACTTGCCAATTTGAGAAAGCTTCAAGCGCTGGCCGCCTCCGAGGAAGGCTATGGCGTGCGGAGTTTTATTCACAAGCTACGAAACCTAAATGAACTGTCGGATCGAGAGGGTGATGCGCCAACTGAAGAAGAGGATGCGAATGTCGTGCGCATTCTGACTATTCACAGTGCAAAGGGACTTGAGTTCCCTGTTGTTGCAGTAGCGGATTTAAGTCGGCCATTGATGCGTCGCGAAAATCGGCCGTTCGTGTGTGATGGTCCTACCCAATTAGTCGGCGTCAGTATCGATGGGAAGCCTGATATACTATACCAGCTGCTTGTTAGAGGCAGGGAAGCGAGGGAACGAGCAGAATACATTCGATTACTCTATGTTGCGATGACACGTGCCCGAGACTACCTGATTCTGTCCGGTGATTTAATCCCGGTGAAGGGCTTTAACTGGGCGTCACTTGTGTTCCCATCGATAGGGATTTTAGAGGCTCCGCGCGCCCCACAAATAGTCCAACTGGTTGGAGGACACACTGCACTCCTATCGCCCATAATGTACTACACTGATCACGACAAACCGGTCGCGACCAACTCCGAGAGTGATCCTCGCGACACTACTGTAGAAGGCATAGAACTGAGAAGGATCTAATCGCGGGCGAGCATACCATTTGCAAATATGACTAGGCCTATAACGCAGTTAATTGCCAGCCACGGCGCTGTTAATATCGACTCAGGTCCGAGGGCGTGCGGAACAGTGCCTCTAATAGTCTCCCAGGCAATATGTAACGTTAGTCCCATTGCCAGGTAGCCGGTTAATCTCTGATCATCGGAACGACGAGCGCCAGCTGCTAAGATTACTGCAGGGATAATAGTGCTGTGGGCCAACAGCAGCCAATGTGACGACAGACCGAAGTAGCCAATAAACCAATCCGGTAGCACCAGCCCTAGCGCGAATGCGGCGACAAACCAGAATTGAGGTGATACGCGGGATCCGCCATGGCGTGTTAGCGATGTCCAGGTGAAGGCCAGTAGTAACAACCCACTAATTAGCCAGAATCGAAATATACCGTCCTCATGAATCCTGGCAGCCAGGGATACCGCCTGACCTGCGTTCAGCAGGCCAGCTCCGTATTTTGCCCGTGGCAGGCGGGTTGTTGCTGATTGTTCCAAAATCGAACGTACGTCTTGTGGGCGCCTTATTCCCGTTGATTCGATGAGAGCCGCCGTAGCCGCTACGTGTGGTGCGGCCATTGACGTTCCTTGGAACCTATAGTAGTCGTCTTTGACCAGGCCAGTCCCGTCTCCCATACTGTTCTGAAGTATCCCGCCTTCCGCCCCGCCTGCGTGAGTATCTCCTCCGGGTGCGGCGATGCAAAGCCCGTTGCCATAATTTGAATAAAAGCTCAGGTCGCCAGAAGGTCCTACTGCAGAGACTGCTACACACGGCTTATAAGCCGCCGGATAACTAAGCCTGTCGCTACCGTTGTTGCCAGCGGCACACACTATCGTGACGCCCTTGTTGTAAGCGTAGGTACATGCATCCTTAATCAGCCTGTCAGGCAGTGGGGAACCAAGGCTCATATTAATTACGGTTGCATGGTGGTCTGCCGCGAAACGTATAGCCTCTGCGATGCCGGCAGAAGAGCCGCCACCGAAAGCGGAAAGTGCTTTGATTGGCATTACTGTGGAATTAAAAGCTAAACCTGTTGCACCCAAGCCGTTATTGGTGGATTCGGCAATGGTGCCGGCGACGTGTGTGCCGTGCCCGTTATCATCGCTGGGCAGATCGTCGCGGTGAATGAAATCATACCCCGGCGCAAAGTGGGTAGTGTTAAAATCCTGGCACCTAAACCCACGCTCTGTGTTAGCGTAGGCAACCCCAGTGTCAATTACTGCTACAGTCACGCCTTTGCCCGTTGCTATCGACCACGCATCTCCAGCGTGAATCATGTGGAAGTTCCACTGTTCCTGGTACCTTGGGTCATTCGGTTGAAACGGCTTTGCGGTAATTTTGGTATCCGATTGCGGTGCGAATTCACTGCCAGCAAATTCAGATGGCAGTAAACTACTTGTGGGCACACTGTACCGGTGCTCAACATCGGCGTCCATGACCTCCGGAGCCTTGCGAAGTTTAAGCAACAGCAACTGCGTGGGAATACCCGATGGAACGGTAGCGACAGCGATATCTGTTTCGTGATGCAATGGGCTACGCCACCGTAATAAAATCCCATACTTAACATTGAGCGATTTCAGGTTCGCGTCTGTGGCGCCAGGGTCTAGCTCGACTTCTATTCTGTGGGGAATTGTCCACTTGGCGACCGTACTGGCTCGGAAATGGGTAAAGGCAGTGCGGCTGTTGTCGTTAAACCAGCCCGCCAAAAGCGGGAAGGACGATATGGCTATTGCGGTGACTAGCCACCACCTGATCTCAAACAACCGGCCTTGTCGACTCATTGTGGTCATTCCTTTAAAAAGCTTACTTGCTCAACCAATCCGGATGACGCCGCAGAATATACTCAAACCTGTCAAGCACCTTGCCAGAAACCATGTCAAAAAGCGGGTTGCCACCTGCATAAACAGTATCCAGTGGGTCCCCGTATTGATTTAGACGATCCTTTTTTATCCGGGCTTCAATTTCGTGTTTTTGCTTTTCAGTCAGGCTCATTATCTCGTCACCTCCCACTCTTAATCAATTATACAGTAGAATTATCGGTAACCATGGCTCGTGGCTTAATTCAATCTACTTGTAGACAACGCTAGATGCTCTCACTTAGTCTAAGGATGCTTCGAAGATGACCAAATACCAGCGCCCGGCTAGAATCGTCTGTGTTTTCGGTACTCGGCCAGATGCCGTGAAAATGGCACCCGTCGTACACGCACTTCGCAGACGCTCCAATGTCTTCAATACGCGAGTTGTGGTTACGGGGCAGCATCGGGAGCAGCTTGAGCAGGTATTAAAGGTGTTCAACATTGTTCCCGACCTCAATTTGAACATCATGCAACATGGTCAGTCACTTACCGACATAACGGTACGTGCCCTACAGGGTCTCGATGAGGACTTTCAGGAGAATGGGGCCGATATATGCCTCGCACAAGGCGATACCACCACGACCTTTGTTGCCGGTCTGGCTGCGTTTTACCACAAGATCCGATTTGGTCACGTTGAGGCGGGGCTGCGTACGGGGAACAAGTACGACCCATTTCCCGAGGAGATGAACCGTATGCTCGCCGCCCCACTTGCCTCGTGGCATTTTGCTCCAACACCTGTGGCGCAACAGAACCTTTTAAAAGAGGGAGTTGAAAAGTCCAGTGTGCATGTCACAGGAAATACGTCCATTGATGCTCTCAAGTGGGTCGCTAACAGTGGGTACAAGGTAGCTGACTCGGAGATCGAACAATTGCTCGTATCCGACCGTCCCCTTGTGCTAATTACGGCCCATCGGCGGGAAAACTGGGGTGAACCCATGCGCAATATTGCAGTATCGATCGCCCGCTTAGCAGAGATGTTCCCGGGTACGTCGTTCGTTGTGGCGCTTCACCGAAATCCTATCGTCCGAGATACCCTATGCCCAGTGCTTAACAATATTGACAATGTTCACCTAATTGAACCGCCGGATTATGCTCCGTTCGTGTTGCTGATGAAAGCGTCTGTTCTGATATTGACGGACAGTGGTGGGGTGCAGGAAGAGGCACCTACTTTGGGAGTACCAGTACTTGTCCTGCGAAACACTACTGAACGACAGGAAGGCGTGGATGCAGGCACCGCGAAATTAATCGGAACCAACCCCGAGGATATAGTTCGTGAGACGGTCCGCCTGCTTACCGACGCCGATGCGCATGCTTCGATGGCGCACGCAGAAAATCCGTATGGTACCGGTGTTGCAGCGGATCTGATCGCAGACATATTAGCATCATCTGTCATTTAGAGGTGATGTACCGCGTAATCACGAGAGTTCTTGAAGGTCCTCGCGTTTCATCCACCGTACGAGCGAATATCCAAAGGTGTTCTGCATGGTGTTACATAGTGCAGCGTGAACATCTTGGATGTTAACGGCACACCCCAGTTCACGGGCTATGGACGTCACGCCGTGATTAGCAATACCACAGGGCACGATAAGGTTGAAGAAATCAAGGTCCGTATTGGCATTCAGGGCAAATCCGTGCTGTGTTATCCAATGGCTCACCTTGATTCCCATTGCAGCAATCTTTCTCGCAGATGCGCTGTCTGGTTCAACCCAAACCCCAGTGAAACCAGCTAGGCGACCACTACTAAGCCCGAATGATTCGAGTGCACGTATAATTGCTTCCTCAAGGTTGCGAAGATACTGATGAACGTCGCCTCCATTGAGACTGTTGCGAAGGTCAATTATGGGGTAACCCACTACTTGCCCCGGGCCGTGAAAGGTTATGTCGCCACCACGGTCGGTATTTAACACCTTAACTCCGCGCTCAGCAAGTTCGTCGCCCGTGGCAAGAAGATGATTGGGAACCGCCATTCGACCAAGCGTAATCGTAGGCGGGTGTTCGTTCAGAATCATCACGTCGTTGTTTAAAGTAGTCCGCCTCCGCGTTGCAATAGTCTCTTGAAGTGCGCGGGCTTCCTCGTAGTCTGTGACACCGGCGTCAACCACCCAAAGTTCGTTATTCAACTTGTTTACCAATTATGTTGTTAAGCCCTGTGATCATGGCGTATTAATAGAACGCATGTAAAACCTATGATGGCACATGATTTTACGGAATATTGTGGTCGTGGTATAATATAACCATCGCAATGCATTCATAGTGATTGCATGCTAAGGAGATGTTCACATGGCCAAAAAAGATACATCTAAAACGAACGTTACCGCTCGTGCTGCAGCGAAACTCGAGCAGTCAACCTGCCGCTTTTGTGGGCGAAAGCCTGAGGTCGTCCGAGTACTTACTCCATCGGGTAAAACTCAGATGTTCCGCAAATGTTGTGCTTCTGCAGGTATTGCTGCTTAGTTTATGACCGAGGCAGTACGCATTTCATTGGGAATTGTGTACTGCCTTAAAGAATGTTTAGATTAACGGATTTGAACTCCTCGCTTCCTCTTTGCGCTTGATTAAATTGACTTTTGCACTAATTTATTGACGCATTCCATTTCGTTGTGCTATCCTGTTACAACCATCAGGATATTTTTCGAGTTATGGTGTGGAACTAATCACAATGGTAACTCGTTATATAACCGATGTGTTGTGTTTGACCGTTCGGTAGCTGTGCGATATGGCACGGATTGCTTGCGGAAAGAAGGTTGATCGGTCTGGCGATTCTGCGAAGTGGCGGAAGCTTTGGGAAGATGGATACAAGGAATACTCTTCTCGATCTCCTCGCTTCGTTTATCGAAAGGCTGCATTAACTATCTGCCTTCAGGCGGCGAGTGCCCGTTCACAGATGGCACCCAAACAGATATCTGCGCGGGTGACCACAACAAAATGGAGAAAGAGAAACATGAAGAAGTTTATGCCCTATCTTGGGGCAGCACTATCTCTTCTCGCTGTAGCATGGGCAACTCCTTCAAGGGCACAGGACAATCCCTTCAAGGACGTTCCAACAGATCACTGGGCATACCAGGCTGTTACTGACCTGCAGCAGAAGGGTATTCTACAGGGTTACCCCGATGGGTACTTCCTGGGCAAGCGCACCCTTACCCGTTACGAGTTTGCAGTAGCTCTTGATCGTATGTTGAAGGACTTGCCTGCCGGCACCGCCGGTCCCGAAGGACCCGCGGGTCCTGAAGGTCCTGCTGGCCCACAGGGTCCTGCAGGTATGACACCTGAAGAGGTTAGTGAACTCCAGGGTCTTACCAAAGAGTTTAAGTCTGATCTGGCAAATCTTGGCGCGAACGTTAAAGAGATCCAGAATCGACTTGACAACATAGCAGCCAAGGTCGATCGGCTCGAGCACTATGTTAAAGGGCTGCCGAAGATCTCCGGTGACATTTTCATCGGTATGCGTGCAGACAACTCTCGCGGTGCGTTCGTAGATGCTAGTGGTTCTATGCGACCCGGCGCCTCTTCGTTCACCAACAGCGTTAACGTTGTGCATGACTTCCACCTCACCATCTCTGACACCCTCAAGGGTGGGATCAAGGTGTGGGCCGAGCCTGTTATCAGCAACTACCTGAGCTATGCATCCAACGGTGCAACTGCGCTTGGCGGGAGTGTTGGTGCCAACGCGCCGTCCGCCGAAAAGGAAGTTGGCAGTCTCTATACTGTGGGCCTCAAGGCCAAAGTGGCGGGTGGTACGCTTACCCTTGGCCGCTTTGCTCAAGCTTTCACGTCCCTGACCTACTCGCGACCCAACGTGGATGCTTATTTCAATGTGCCGTGGTACAACAACGGTAAGTGGATCGGTGATGGTTTCAATTACTCCCACAAGTTTGGCAGCGCTACCATGGATGTGTTGGGTGTTAGCTACCAGACTCTCGGGACCACTTCTTCAGGCCTACTGCTTAACCAGCCTCTAGTGGGTGCGCTTGCTGGTCCTCGTAGCGCTTCGCCCATCAAGCCTGCCGGAATTTATGGTCAGGGCCAGATTGCCGCTACTCAGGCACTCGGTACCCACATCAATGTTCCGTTTGGCCATAACTACAACATTGGCCTAACCGCTATGGACCTTGGTAGCAATGTCTCTAGCGCTGCAGCATTCAACAATGTTGTGGAATACGCCGTAAACGTTGGCGCTCGACACATTGGGCCACTTGCAATCACAGCGGAAGTTGCGAAGGCAGTAACCCAGAAGTCGATCAGCAACGGTGCACCTGGCCTGTCTAACGATGACAACAACGCATACATCGTGAATGCTGCTGGCAAGTTTGGCAGCGTACATGCTAATGTAGGCTACAAGTACATTGATCCTCGCTTCTACTCTGCTGGTTCGTGGGGTCACATTGGCAACTGGTACAACCCAACCAACATCCAGGGTCCGTACGCCAATGTATCCTTCAAGCTGTTCCACAAGCTTGGTATCAAACTTGGCGGCGCATACTACGGCGGTGCCCGTAACCGCGTTTACGGTCTTGGCGAAGGCTTCACCATAGGCAGCTCTGTTGCCGACGCGAATGCATCTCTAAGCTATGCCTTCAACCGCAAATTCTCGTTGATGGCTGACTACGAGGGTGCATTCTACAACCTGTCAAGTGGCGTTTCTGCCACCGGTGTTCGATCTCATCCAGTTGAGCAGTACATCACCATCGGTGCGAGCTACCTGCTGGGTGGCAACACATCGCTTGGACTGGCATATCAGATGATTGCCAACAGCTCCACGGGTGGCTTCGGTACAACCAGCAGCAATGCAAACGTACTGACCTCTCAGGTCTCCGTTAAATTCTAGGTTGTTCCTAGGATTGCTAAAGCGGATTGTCGGAGCCGACGTGAATATTCACGCCGGCTCCGATATTTTATAAAACACCCGAAATCCCGTTGTTTGTGCAAGAATCTTTACACTATGTACAGTCCTGATATTAACACGTTTCGCACCCTCTGCGCGTCCGGAAACCTTATTCCAGTAACCCGTGAAATTCTCGCGGATAAGCTTACACCGGTATCTGCCTATGAGCGGTTAACTGCCTCAAATGATGTTCGCTATTCATTTTTGCTTGAGAGTGTTGAAGGTGGTGAACGCGTTGGCAGGTACTCCATTTTAGGGCGTAACCCATCACGTGTGTTGCGAACGCGCGGCCTAGAAGCCACTATTGATTGCCACGGAGTCGTTGAAAGGATGGTGTTATCTCCGGGTGAGGATCCTTTGCAACTCATAAAGAACATTATGAGCCAGTATCGATATGTCTCACGACCGGGGCTTCCGAGGTTCTGTGGTGGTGCTGTGGGGTTTTTCAGCTATGACATTGTCCGGTTTTTTGAGACCCTTCCGGATAATAACGAAGACCCACTTCAGACGGACGACGCATGTTTCTTTTTTACAGATACACTCGTGATATTCGATCACGTGCGCCACAAGATGATCCTCCTGTGTAATGCGTTGGTAGAGGGTGATCCAGATAGCGCATACAATGAGGCTGTTCGCAAACTAGAATCCCTAGAGGCCAGCCTGAAAACCAGTCCAAATCGCGCTGAATTCCAACCTCGCCAAAATCGCGATGGTGGCGAACTGGTTGTGGAGCACCTCTCACGCCGCGAGGATTATGAAGCTTCCGTCGAAAGGTGTAAAGAGTACATAGCGGCTGGTGATGCCTTTCAGATAGTGCTTTCTCAGCGGTTTAAGGTGTCGTTTACAGCCCCTCCATTTGACATATACCGTGCATTGCGGTCGGTCAATCCTTCACCCTACATGTTTTATTTGGATTTGGGAACTCGAAAACTGATAGGCTCGTCGCCAGAGATACTCGTTACCGTAACAGGTGATACGGTCAGATTACGTCCAATAGCAGGCTCCGCCCCGCGTGGTGAAACCCTGGAGGAAGACGAACGAAACATGCGCGAACTGCTTGCAAATGAAAAGGAGCGAGCGGAACACATTATGCTGGTGGATTTGGGACGGAACGATGTTGGGCGTGTATCAGAATTTGGTTCAGTAAAAGTAAATGAGTTAATGGTTATTGAGAAGTATTCCCATATCATGCATATTGTCAGCGATGTAACGGGGTGCCTGGCGAAAGGTCGGGATATGTACGACGTATTACGCGCCAGCTTTCCCGCAGGCACGGTTTCTGGTGCTCCTAAGGTAAGGGCTATGGAGATCATTGAGGAGCAAGAGAAATACCGCAGGGGCTTCTATGCGGGAGCAGTTGGCTACTTCGGATTTAACGGCGACATGGACATGGCCATCACCATTCGCACCATGCTAGTGGATGGGCACGTAGCATATCTTCAATCTGGCGGTGGTTTGGTTGCCGACTCGGTGCCGGCCAAAGAGTATCAGGAGTGCATGAATAAGGCTGGCGCTCTAATTGCATCGATTAGACGTGCCGAAGAGGGGCTCGACTGATTGTTGAATCGGTGCAATGTCACTGTTATGATGCAGAAACAGTCTAAGATTACGTCATTATGTCTAGTTCCCGTCGGTGGACGTCAGTGAGATCTCACTTTAATCCATGGCACTGTTTTGTGGGCAGTAGTGGGATTGTCCGGCACAGATCATCGAGGTTCGTGCTTGACGAACGATCAAAGTCGTGCGGTCATGAACCGGGTGCTGCAACCCAAACCCATACCGTCGTTCCGGTCGTACAGAATGGATCTGGTTATCTGCAAGGTTGCTTTTCATATACCTAAAGGCAGCCATTACGTTTTGAAGTACTTCCGATACGAATCACCAAGGGTTCAAGCTGATGGACAGGTAAGTCCCTCAATCGTACCGCGTAAATGGGCGATCGGGTCGTTCGTACAGATATTATCGGGTGAGTCTGAAATAACGGATTTAGACGAACAGGTGCATGGTGTTAATCGTTTAAACAGTCTCTGTTAGTTCGATTGGCGTGCAAATGGCACACTCAACAGGGCATCAACGGCTCGTTTCATTTACCAGGCGCCATCGTTAATCCAACGGTGCACTTAATAGTGAATGATGCCGCGTCGTTTGGTGAGCTAGGTGACTAGCAAGTTAACTCAGATAAGTGCAATCGGGTAGAATAGAACGTCGGCAGAATCCCCCCAGGGTGCCGCGTTTACGGCAATCTATTTGGAAGGGGTCCTTGTTGGATGGCTTTTAATCAGCGGGTGAAGCGTACTACACTGTTAGGCGCGGCCTTTGGATTGTTTGGGCTGGTGATTTCAGGATGTGGAGGCGGGTCCGGCGGTACTGTTGGTCCAGTACAAGGTAGGTTTGTTTCACCTGGTACCACGCCATTTGTCAATTCTGTTAGCTCTTCAAGAGCCGTGTGCCAGGCTAATCCCACTCAGAGTGGTCGTGCTAAATGGACTGTTCTGGTTTACATTAATGCGGCTAATAATCTTCAGCCAGACAGCCTTCTAAATGTGGCACAAATGGCCTCTGTCGGCTCGGATGGAACGAATTTGAACATCGTCGTGCAGTGGAAACAGGCCGACGTTTGCCCGTATTTCAGTTCTGTCAACAACTGTGGCAATCCGTCTTTTATTGGAACGCATAGGTACTATATTCTCAAACACTCCCAGGCAGATATCACGGCTATTCAAAATGGCAACACCAGCTCGCTAGAAGACCCGCAGGAGCGGTTACCCGATCCATCTACCAACATCAATGGTACGTCAGATATGGGTGACTGGAAAACCCTCCAGAATTTTATACAGTGGGGTGCCGCGCACTATCCCGCTGATAACCTTGCAGTTGTCGTATGGGATCACGGAAGCGGCGCATTACCAGTGCTCAACCGCTCAGCCGGTAAAAGGTTAGTAACCCGCGCAGTGTCGCAGGATAGTAATACAGGCAATCAGATAACCACGCCGCAGCTCGCCGAGGCCCTGGCAAATCCGCCGCAACCCATCGATGACCTCGTACTTGACTGCTCGCTGCAGTGTACTGCCGAAGTCGCCTACGAACTGAGAAATTCTGCTAAGGTGCTTGTGGCTAGCGAGGAGAGCCCGCCCGGTGCGGGATATCCTTACAATGTGTGGCTCAACGATCTTAAATCTGGGAGTTCAAATCCTTGTACTGCAGGTCAGAGTCTGCTAAATGACATGCTGGCAGCTTATCCAGGTTATACCGACATTACCCAGTCCATGATTGACCTTTCGCAGATGACTAACGTTGCAAGTGCCATCAATACTTTTGGATCCGCATTGTTAAACCATGTTTCCGATCAAACTAACCTGGAATACAATGCAAGATTCAACTCTCAGTACTTCGAGTTTCCCGAGTATAAGGACCTCTACGATTTCGCCGATATCGTAAGAACGTCGACGGGTGTTCCTAACGACCTGCAAACGGCCGCAGCTGGAGTGGAGAATTCTTTGCTGGGCACCAACGGCGCAATTATGGCGTTTGTGCATGGGGCTTCCGGGCAGACGTACTCCTCGGGACTGTCGATCTACCTCCCGGGGCCACAAGAGCCCAGTTCCGTTGATACCAGCGTAGGTTATGACCCTGTGTATTCCTCACTCGCCTTATCGCAGGCTGCACCAGAGTGGCCGCTGTTCCTACAGGCCCAAAAACAGTAGGAAAGTGCACCCGGTAGTATTCAGCAAATGGCTACTACCGGGGATACCCATTTACAACCTCGCCGGCGCTTTTTGTAACGGTTCCAATTGCACCAGTCGTTGGTAATGATTTAACACTACACCTTCGTCGGTAAACATTTATTAGCCGCCGCGAATTGCGGCAGCAAGTCCTGAATTCGTACCACCTAGCAGGATGTCCTTTGGGGCCTGTAACGGCAACTTCTCCGGGCATGGGAAATAGTGGTAACCCACGCTTGTTAGCCACAACGCTTGTTCCGCCCGCCCGGTCAAAATAGTGTTCTGCAGCCTTCAACGTGCGCTTTGGTCGCTGTGGAATCGTGATTCAATGGAAGTATCAGGTAGTATAGGCATTATCAGTAAGACGTTCGCGCACTCAGCTCAATGTTGAACGACCGAGATATGCAAAACGTGTGGTGGAGAAGTGCCTATGAACGACCAGCAGCAAATAGATAGTAATCCGGCAGCAAAGTTTGACGAGAAATTTGCCTTGCGGTTTGTCCACAGCCGTGCCACAATCTATTATTCTAACTACTCTAGCTATACGGATACAGGAAAGATAACCTATCTTGACAACCATTGGCTTGAGCTGCTGAAGGATAATGGCGAGCAACTCGTCATTCCAGTGGCAGCGGTAAGAATAATTAAACTTATTGAGGCAACCGATAAATCACATGAAGCAACGACCCTCCTCCGTCCATCGGGCCCCGAGACGACGGCAGACAGTTGAGGAATCACCAGCCAAGAACCCATTTCGAGTGGTGATTGCCGTTCACCGGCCGCGCTTTAGAAGGCGAGCAGAGCGTGCAGTTCAGTTTGAGAACTGGGATGTAACGATACTGTTAAATAAGGACGATGCGGTTGGTGCGTGTCAACGTGGCCCGCGGCCACCGGATATCCTCGTAATCTCGGATGACTTCGGTCGTCAAAAGACACTGGCAATCTTTCGCGCAGTGCAGAACTTGCGCCGATCTGGTTTGAAAATAGTTGGTCTAGTTGAAGATTGCGACCGCGCACCAGAGGACTTTCCAGAAGCAATACCGTCACTACTCTGTGACGTCTGCTTGACCGAACCATTCAAGACAGCAGGTCTGCAAGAGGTATTCGTGAACCTGTTTGAAGAAATTCGCGGGACCGCGGCACGGCAGCTTTTGCAAAGCAAATCAACCTCTGCCAGTGCAGAATCTGCCGATGACGAGGAAAATAGCTAAGCCTATTATTGCCTGCGAAGGCGAGAGAGCTGGGATACCGCTTTTGTGTTCGCTTCGGCTGCATCTAAAAACTGCCTTTGAGGAACGGCTATACCCAGCTCGTTTTCACCGAACTGTTTAGCTTTCGCGTTTTTGCGGCCCGTTAGCTTAATTCGGACCGTTCTGGCGAGCAAGTGCTGGCACTGTTCAATGAGGTACACCCCGTGTCGTTCTGTTGGCCACTCAACCAGTGCCTCAGCGCTCTCCAAGATTAGGGTGCGGCCGAAGGTAATCCGCAACTTCTTACCGGCTCCCCACGGGTTGTACATTCGGCAGGTACTGCCTAACAGGCTGCGTACGGCCGCGTAGACTAATACCCCTCTTCGCGCCTCAGCACAGACTCTAAAGCCGCCTGGCGCGGCGAGTGCATAGGCGGCATTCCACGTCGCCGGTATTTCGCTTCCCAAATCTAGAATGCCCGTAACGAGATGGTCGTGTGATGACTCCAGATCCCAAAGGTCCCATACTGGGGGTGTTTCCTTAAGAAGCAACTTCGTTAAGCTCGTAACGAATTGGGCTCCTTGTCGCAGGTTAGGACCATTACCAGATGTCGTAAACCAGCCTTGAGCATTAATACTTTTGGAACGCAGGAGCTTTCGGAGAGCCGCAACCCTATCGTCGATTTCTGCACTAGATCGACGCTCACTCTCGACAAAACCTCGTTCGTGAAGTTGTGCGCACAGCGAATGCCATTCAAGTCGCCTGTCCTCATCAATTTGCAGCTCCTTGGAGGCCCATAAGAGCGCTTGAATAGAGGAATGCAACAGACACAACACCAGGTGCTCAATGGGTAAATTAGCCATGGATTGGCCCACACCAATACTCATCCAATCCTCTTCCGTTGCCTTTTCAATCGCAGCCTCTGCTGTGGCTCTTAAAATACAGTAGACGCGTTCACTAAGGAACTCTGGGTCGGGCGCATAACGGTAGGCTTCCCATAATAGTAGACATATGCGCAATCCATCGGCTATTCGCGTTGCGTCGCATTCAGGTGCCGCTGTTACCTCGCTACTGTTAATGGTTTTAAATGGGTGCCCAAACCGGTTGAACCGTGGAGGAAACATTGCGCCGGGTACACCATCCTCCTGGCTGGTGGTTGCGGCAACCTGTGGCAGTACACGATTGAGGGTATCCACAGCAGGTACTGTGAGTTCCACGTGGTTCGTTGCTAGCATCGGTGCAATGAGGTGTTGGATATCAGAGAGAGCGTAGGTAGCGCTGCCGTCCCGCCGATCACCCGCTGTTAGCATGTTGGCGCCATTTACTAATGCCGCGTCGGACCCTGTGGCACAGCAGGCTGAATTGTATAGGTGTAGGTACCATAGATTCTCGGCGAATGCCGCAAGAGGATCTGTGGCACTTGTTAAACAGACAAATGACCGCTGCCAGAAACCTGCCCAGTGTTTGCGATGCTCTTTTAACAGTGCGTCATAGCCCATCTCCATCGCGCGATTAATCTGCGACTTTGCCTGCATTACGGGATCGCCATCTTTTGGTGTGGTTGCAACGGCGACATATATGGTGAAGTTACACGATCGCGACGGCTCAATGTCTATCCTGGCCGTTCTTCCACTCACCATACGGCTCGTACCATTACGTCCCTGCACACGGGCCACCATGGCATAACGCCTGTCTCGCAGTCCTTGCATCACACCAATGCTGTCGCCAAGAGCGAACACGCTGGCAGTTCTCCAGATATCAACCTCAATCCATCGTGCGGTATTTTTCAGTGTCTGGTCATGGTAGTCGATCACAAGAACGCCGGTATCCTCCGAAACAAAGGACGTGACCTGGCAAGATCCGCTTGGTGATTCACTTTCTATGGTTGCGACTGCAGAATAGAGTGACAACCGCTGTTCGTACTTTGTGGGAGCCTCAAGCAGTGCGGGCTGAGAGCCGATAGAAATGCCTCCGGCAGCGAGCATCGACCAGGCATCGGGATTTTTGATAGGAACACCGTTTCGACCAGGAGGTGGGTCTTCCCAAAGGTCTGTTTTTTGCAGTTGCCAGTATAATCTACCTGGGCACCATAGCGCCGCGCCTAGGTCCCCATCACCCAGCCCCATCGCGTCTTTGGATGCAGGTGGAGCTCCATAAACCACGTCATGTTGCGATATATAGGCCGCATGGTCTATATTTAGCGTGGTGCCATTAAATGCTACGCAGTTATCTCTTGTATTTGGGTCGTGGTTTCCAGGGTTACTCGTGGGCACTGCAGATGGTGTTGCTGCCATTATTTCCTCGATAATATCTTGTGCGGCATCCTTTTTATCGGGTAATTTGGGAGAAATCTGCATGTCGCAACCCAGCTGCTGCTTCTCTAAACTCTCGTCGTGTGCCCATCTTAAGCGTCCATTATGCGCCCAAAACAACGTGGTTATCCACTCGATAAATCAACCACCTGTGGTCTCGTCATTGTGAACAGCGCAAAAAATAACAGCCGCATACGTACTTCGTATGCGGCTGCATAAAGCTGACACCGGCTCTTTACTAGGCTTTAGGAACAATGGCAAACCGCTGCAAATTAGCTCGTGCCTCCGCGTTTTGCGGATCGATTTTCAAGGCTATTCTGTAGTTCGTAATAGCCATCTTGATATTCTGCAGCTGCTCATAGGCATAACCCCGAGCTACGTAAGTTGGCGCATCATCCGGATTGATTTTGAGAGCTCGCGTCAGAAATTCTATGGCGTGTTTATATGCGCCAAGTTTCAAGGCGGTAATCCCTAGTCCCCTCATAGCATCATTGCTGTTGTGATCAGCGGCAAGCGCATCGTAGAAATAGCGCTGTGCGGCTTTGATCTTGGCTTTGTTGTTGCTATGCGCGCGGTTGAAGGTTTCATCACCAAGTGCGTTGTATATGATTGCCTTTTGAGTTGACGGGCCCGGCTGTGCCGCAGCATTTTCGAGCACCTTAAATGCCTGGCTTTTGTGCCCGGTATGGTTTAGCGCTGTATAGAGCTGAAAGGCAGCAACAAGGTTCTGCGGCTCGGCGGCCACAATTTTTGTAAGGGTCGGCACTGCGCCACTGTAGTCGAGTTGTACCATTTGAGCATTTGCAAGCAGCTGTTGGTAACTCACATTGTTAGGGGCCGCGGCTACCAGTTTGCCTAATGTTTGTGTCTCGCCTGTTATATCACCCAGATTCTGTTGGGAGCGGGCAAGAAGTTTCAATGCGACCTCGTTGGTAGGAGATGCGGTTACTGCCTTCATGAGCGCGACTTGTGCCTGTGGGTTCTGGTGGCTTCTTAACAGCGCTTCGCCGTATGCTATACGCAGGTCATTATCTGCAGGAGATAAGGACACCGCACGCTGGAGTGAAGTAGCAGCCAATGCCCACGCAGAAGGAGAGCCAGAGCTTCGCGCGATCTCGGTAGAAGCGAGGGCATAGCCTGTGGAAGCGTCAATATTGTCGGGAGCAATATTAAGTGCGCGGGAATAGGCGGCTTGAGCATCTACAGGGCGGTTGCTATGGAGCAATGAGTAACCCAGTCCCACATAGGCCAGGCCATTGGGAATCGCTTTACTGTCGGGGTCAAGCTTCACAGCTTGCGCGTATGCTTTGGCTGCCGAGTTCATTGATCCGGTTTTTACGCAGCTGTTGCCTAACCCATAAAACGCATCGGCGCTATCAGGTGCAACCTGCACTAGCTTGGAATAGGTTGTCCTGGCCCCTGAAAAGTCACCACTTTGAAACTGTGCCTCGCCAAGGTTGAGCAGGATCTTGGGTGACGTAGCGTCTATGCGCTGTGCTTTTGATAGGTATTTGATTGCTGTGGAATTGTCACCCTGTTTGAGCGCGGTGTAGCCAGCCCACTGCCATGCCACCGGTTCCTGTGGCTTAAGATCTGCTGCCGCCACAAAGAGTGCCTGCGCCTTCGCAAGCTGACCAGTATTCAGGCACGCCTCCCCATGATGAAACAGGACATCAAAACCTGGGGACCCAGCACCCGCAGACGACGAACGATTGTGCTCTGCCAACGCGAATTGTTGTTCTGCTTGATGGTACTTGTGCAGTTCTACAAGTGCGATTCCGTTCGCTTCCTGGATTTGATAGTTGTTCGGATCTAGCTGGAGCGCTTTGGCGTCGGTAACCGAAGCCTTTGTCCAAAGGGAGAATGCCGAGGGGCTGCCTGCTGGTTCAGTAATTGCGGCGTTAGCATAGGCGCGCCCTAAATCTTCCTCATATTTGCCATTGCCTGGCTGCAGTTGTGATGCTCGTTGAAACGAAGTGATTGCCGCCGTTATATTTCCCTGTGCTGCCAAGGCAGCTCCAAGGCCATCCTGGATATGCGCTTCTCGTAATGGTCGTGCTGCAATATTAAGAGCGCGGTACTCCCTGTTCGTAGAGGCTCCAGGAGCAATCGCACTATTTGCTGTGATTGCGCGTTGAAATGCTGCCACTGCCCCTGTGTAGTCTTTAGTGTGAAATAGAGAACTTCCAAGATTTGAGTAGATTTGGTAGCTGTTAATACGAAACAGCTCACTCTTAGGTGTTTTACCTAGCTGGTAGGCGTTGGCGCGCTCTGCTTTGGTAAAAGCATTTACTGCATCGCTATAGCGCGCTAATTTGTAGTAACAGTATCCCAGGTTAATCAATGGCTGAGCTATTTGTTGGCTTTGCCCCGCTACTCTTGTGAGTGGATCGACAGCCAGGGCGTAGTTGTGCTGTAAGATATGGATGTACCCGATCCACTGCAGCACGACAGTGTTCTTAGGGTCCTGTCCCTCGGCGTTGCGCAGGTGAGTCAGCGCCTCAAAAAGGTACTCTGGCTTTTGATCTTTAGTCCACTTCAGATACAGTTTGTGGGCAGTATTGAAATTAGCTGACACACTGGATGCCATTGCCGGACTTACAGCTGCTGCTAGCAAAGCGGACAATCCCAGCGTTTGCAGCAAGCGACCTGATTTACTAATGTAAGATGTAGACACGGTTCGCCTCCGGCTCGGGAGCCAGTTCAAAAGGAGAGCAGGTAATGGTGTGGGGGTAGCCACCCATCGCTGCGTAGTTATGCAAATTTGCTGTGTAGCGGTTACGGCTCAGCGCTTTCGTCGAGACGATCGCGTTCTAAGGGCGGCTCCAGTGAGAATTGTGGAGAGAAGGCCCAGAGCAGTGCTCGCCTCGGGTACGCTGGGAGGAAACAGGGGCGGTTGCCCAGCACTACTGCTGGATACCAGCGGAACTGACGGCAGTTGCAGCGGAGTAGTTGTTCGGGACCCGCCGCCTGAGGCCATTGCTGTTGCGCCAGCAGCCGGTGGAAGAAGCCACAGCAGCCCTGCTACCCAGTGGTTTGCACTACTTAACAATCCCGGAATGGTATCCGTCACGCCTGGCGCTCCCATCATCGCTGCGTTCACCACGTCGGCTGGAGTAGTGCCGGGTGTAACCATGGCGAGTTGCGTTCCAAAGGCGGATGTGGCATTTACGTCAACATTGCCAGGTAGTCCTGTAGGCGCAAGGCTCACCGTAGCGCTGCGAGGAACCATGGTCAACATGTTTCCACATATCTGTAGAAGCATGGGCCTCCTGCCCGGTTTCATAAATACCAGGTCACCCTTTTTGAGCCGTACAAGGTGATAGCCAGAATATTCTCCACGACTACTCTGATGGATGAACCACACCTCAAGAGTTTCATCCGCAGGCAGTCGGGACAAAGTCAGGTGTTCAAACATGTTGAAAAGCTGGGCTCTGGTCATTGAGAACACCATCTCATAACGATGCAATACCAGAGGATGGGAGCGAACTTCGTTGACCAGTTCGCGCACCGAATGTACCCTGGTGAGCAGAAATGCACCATGTGGTACAGGTCTATCTGCCTGAGCGCCAGTAGCAGCAGCTGCGGATAGGCCCACTGCAGTCAGCGTTGCGCAGTACCTCTTGATTTTGCGCGAAGTATTACTCAATGTTTTCAACGTCTTCTCCTCTGAACGAGTTGTTCAGTTAACAGTAACTGTGGCTGTGGCGTGAACGGACGGAAGTGCATTGCTGGCGACCGTAACAAAATATGTGCCCGCTTTTGACGGGGCAGTATAGGCACCCGATGACGTAATACTCGAGCCGTCGGGTTGGGCAATGCTTCCTGCTATAGCGCCTGGCAATTTGTTTCCGCTTGCGTCCGACGCAAACCACGAAATTGAATTGTCGGTTGATCCCACAACTTTTAGAGAGTAGCCAAAGGTTCCTGTGCCGCCTGGGCTAAGTGTGATGGTTGTGGGAGAAATCGATATTGTTGCCGTTACAACGGTGATAAAGAGTAGATCCGACTGTGTTGAGTCGGCAGCGCTAGTCGCCTTAATAATGTATGTTCCGGCTTGGGGCGGCGCGGTGTAGACGCCGGCAGAAGTCACCGTGCCCCCATTTGTTGATTGCACTGTCCAGATTACGCCCACATTGAATGTGCCGGTAACCGTAACGTACTGTGCAAGGTTCACGGTTGAACCTGCTGCCGTAGAGAGGGTATGCGTGCTTAGCTGAAGGTTAACTGCGCTAGGTGCTACAGTCACTGCAGCGAGTGAGTACGTGGCAGGGTTAAAGTGACTTGCTACCTTCACATGGTATGTACCGGGAGCACTGGGCGCAGTGTACAGGCCTGTTTGATCTACCGTTCCGCCACCTGGCTCCACAACACTCCAAACTACGCCCAGGTCTGTAGAAGTACCTTGAATGAAGTACGTGAACGCACGCGATCCACCCGGTACCAGCGAAGACGTGGTAGGGCTTATTGAGAGGGAAGAGATACCCGTTGAACTGGATGAGCCGCTGCCGCATCCTGCTAGGCCCGCAAATAGGCCGCACGTAGTGGACAATAAAAGCCTGCGCGTAAAATTCATCAGTGTGCCTTCCGTTAATGGGTCCGGCGTATTGGTTATTCTCGTAGGCGAGCTAACATACCGGGTTTGCTTAACGTGCTGGAAATGACTTGAACACTGGATATTAGACCAACGAGAATGTCCAGTTGTTCAATAAAAGGTTTCGTTCTTACACCAGTAGTATATAACACGCGGGGGAGAAATAGAAGTGAAATAGTCCATACATTACATGTGAACTATTTCACATGTAATGCTAAGACGCGCTTATTAGTTACAATTCAGAGCCACAGAGCGGCGCCTCGGTCACCGGCATCAACACCACTCAGGTAGGCCTCGTGAATTTTACCGCCGTTTGGGCGCAGGCCGTCTCCACAAACAAGTAGGTTACCCTCGTTACCTGCCGGATTAGCCTCTTCAAAATGAACCATGCCAATGGGTTGGCTGTACCGCCATCGTTTTACTTGATACCAATCTGGTGACTGGAAGCTAGGCCCAACCATAGACTGCAACTCAGTTACCACTCTGGATGCTGTTATTGCATCCTCTTCAAGGTAGCAGTACTTGCTGAATCTGGTACCCATCTGTGCGATCAACACATCGTGGGTACCCTTACAGTGGCCAGATCCTTTGCTAGATTCAAATGCAAGCCACTGCAGATCCGCTGCCTTATCCTGCGCGAGCAACGCATAATAGTCTGGTGACATTGGCGCATTATAGTAGCCTAACATCACGGATATGCAGGAGCGGTACTCTATCTGGCGCAGCGACCGCACCCTGTCCAGCATCTGTAGTGGATACGGAGTAAAGGGTGCACTGTTAGCAATTATATCTGCTGCCTGCGGCAGCGGAGCGCTTACAACAACACCCTGGTATTCCCCTAATGAAAGGTCGTTTATATCAAAGATCTCTACGGTTGCGTTGTTAACCGTGAAATGGTGGATGGTTGCATTTAGTACAACGCTGCCTCCTAGCCCCTGAAGTTGCGAAGCAAGCAACCGCGCGAGCGTGTTTATACCGTTGTAGTAGCTATATTTTGGAGATTGGTTGTGGGCATCGTCCGGTTCGTGTACGCCACCGTCCTCGCTCCAAAGGCATACGGGCTTTTTAATTTCAACCAGATCTTTAGCCGAAAGTTGATTAGTCATTACCACGCTAAGGGGGGATTTTCCTGGCTTTATGTTTTGCGCCCCGTGATCTACGGCGAGATCGCCGATACGACGCGTAGCAACTCTGCCCCCCAAGCCCCGGCTCTTCTCAATAACCGTAACATAAGCACCAGCTTCTTGCAGCGTGTTTGCGGCTGCCAAGCCAGAAATGCCGGCACCAATAACGGCTATTCGCGGCCGGTTCACTGTTTGCCTTTTCCGGGTTCGGAAAGGATTTGAGCCGTCGTATATGACCTTCTGCTAGACATAATTCTAGCTCGTAGTTTTTGTCCCACATGCCTTGGGCTAGCCTCAACGTCTACCAGGAAGCCATCTACCCAGCCTACACACTGCCCCGAGTCTTTTAGAAGCGAACGGGTAACGCGGCATTCTACCACCTGTAACCGTTTAACCGCCTGACGCAATCGCTCCATTTCCTGAATTTCGCACGGGTCGATCACATATTTTTCAAGGTGCATCGATTCGTCTGCCCTCACAAACAGGGCGCGCTGCAGTAAACGTTCCAGCTCCTCAATGTTGCAACCCTCTGGCCCAATGAGCAGCTCAGCCACATCGGGATGACAGCAGATTGAAAACGCCTCACGACGACCGCTGCGATTATCAAGAACAATTCGGCGTAGATCACGCTCAATGAATAGGGACACGCTTTCTGGAGAGGACAAGTGCCCTCTGCCCTTACAATAAGGGCACTCTTCCGTAAGAAAGGCATTCAGAGTCTCACCAGTTCGTTTACGGGTCATTTCTACCAGGCCTAACGCACTGATGCTGGAGATCTTTGTTCGTGACCTGTCACGCTTCAGCGCAGTCTCAAGGGCCTTTATGACGGCCTGTTTATCGCGCTGGTTGTTCATGTCGATAAAGTCTATGACGATGATGCCGCCTATGTCGCGCAGCCTCATTTGACGAGCAACCTCAACAGCCGCTTCAAGGTTGGTGCGCACGATTGTCTCGGCCAGGCTGTTACCGCCTACACTCTTGCTGGTATTTACGTCAATGACGGTGAGGGCTTCGGTCTCATCGATGACCAGTGAACCGCCAGATTTTAGAAACACCTTGCGCCGCATTAGCCGCTCTATCTCGTCCTCAATTTTGTAGTAATCAAAGATAGGCTGCGGTTCATCGTACAGCTGAATCCTGCCGATTAATTTGGGAGAGATTCGCTCAAGGAGTTGATTAGCCTTAAAGTATTCTGCGGGATCATCAATCATCAGCTTTTGAACATCGGAGCCAAAGACATCGCGGATTGTTTTATAGAGCAGCGTGAGGTCCTGTAAGATGAGTGCAGGAGGGCGAGATAGGCGTGCCTGTTGAAGAGTTTGCCGCCAGGTTTGTATAAGAAACTCCATGTCGGCTGCAAGTTCTTGCTCGGTTTTGTCCTCAGCTTCTGTGCGTATGATCAGCCCAAAACCAGGCTGCCGAATTGCGTCGCCAATTTTTTTAAGGCGATCGCGTTCTTTCGCATCCTCAATTTTGCGAGAAACGCCCAACTGATCGGTTTCCGGCATAAGTACCAGGTACCTGCCAGGGAGTGAGACACGGGTAGAGACACGG
Source organism: bacterium (assembly GCA_021777995.1). Classification (GTDB taxonomy): domain Bacteria; phylum Armatimonadota; class Chthonomonadetes; order Chthonomonadales; family Chthonomonadaceae; genus JAJZFK01. The sequence continues at coordinate 16,301 of JAJYCW010000012.1, read as the reverse complement.
GCGCCCTTGGTGCCGCGGGGCCCCTTAATGACTTGCACGATAAGCTCTTGCCCAACATGCAATACGTCCTTTATGCGCTGCTGCCTGAGGGTAGAGCGTTTGAATCTGCTGCGAGGATGCGGGCCAACCGGCGTGGTTCCCGTTGCTGCCACCTCTTCGGCCTCTTCATCGCCTTCCTCCAGAAGTTCCGCGGGTTCTTCTACCATTTCAGCAATGGCATCAGCCGCTTCTTTCTGCAGTTCCATATCTACCGGAAGGGAGGCTCGCTCTACTGGCCCCGTGGTGCTAGCAATGGCATTGGCATCACGCCGTGCCCTTCCTAAACTAATACGTTCACCCGTATCCGCCCCAGAAACGTCTTCGCTTGATGGCATCACGTCTCCTACGTAGAGAAACGCATTGCGCTCAAGCCCAATGTCTACAAAGGCAGCGTCCATTCCTGGCAGAACGTTAACTACCCTGCATTTGTAGATGCTTCCCACTACGCGCTCGGCGCGCTCTATATAGAGTTCAACAAGGCGGCTGTCTTCCAGTACCGCAATTCTTGTTTCGCGTTCACCAACGTTGACCAGAATCTCTTTAACCAGCGGGGGATTTGACATACCCGGCTTCTCCTAATTTACAAATTCCATTCGAAGGGAAATTGGCTGACTGTTACTGTCAAGCATCATCCTTCGCACTGTACGGCGAGGCTTTATTCCCGGCAAAAATTGTGAAAGCAGCGATATAACTTCTGTTGGTTTAAGGTTACCACTTTCTCCTTGTCCAACAGTCATTTTAATCACCGCGCGGTTGGTATCCGCATTAAACTCTTCTAATGAGAGGCTGTACAGATACGGGCGGGCATCCAGCTGTTTTGTTCGGCCCTCACGCTGCCGTTCAAGCGGTAGACTGGGAAGTGCCACCAATTTGTTGATTGCAGCATTGAGCATTTCGGAATTGGTACCGGTGGGGCAGCTACATATTGTGGCATACAGTGCCTGTGTACTGTCCTTAAGCAGTGCTTTTGCTTCGTCATCTGTAATGGTACCGCAGCCTCTAATGCGAAAGCCCGGCGGTAAGGCTGAATTTAGCCGTTCGGCAACATCACTACAGGTAACCTCTTCAATCAAATCAATAATTAGAGGTTCGCTTTCTCCCGTAATACCAGTGCCAAGCGCAGATACGAAAGTTAGCCGTTCGCGGGGATTAAAACCAGCGGTGAACGCAATGGGAAGCCGAGCTCGTCTAATTGCACGTTCAAACGTTCTGAGGATATCCAGGTGACCAAGCCAGCGTACAGATTCACCCTTTTCAAACTGCAGCAAGATTTTCGGCATTATGTCCGCAATACTATCCGTTCATGGTTAAAAATGTACCGCGGGAGCGGAGCATGACTAAGCATATTACCGCTCCCGCGTAGCGAACCGAACAAGGAGAACACTACTTCTTTTTGCTGCTTGCGGCCTTCTTGCTCTTAAGATCCATCTTGTAGGCAGCCTCAGCTTTGGCAAGCTTCTGTTTGGGCGAAAGCTTTGCCCACACTGGCGGGCACGAGCCACAGCAGAAGTGTACTCGGAAGTGGCCAATAACCTGGGGCTTGCCGGCCTGATCCTTGGCCGTTACATGGTCCATGTTGATTGGGCAGGTCCACACATCAATAATCTTCTGCGCTTTCGTTGCCTTGGATGCGACATGCTTTACGACATGATGCTTGGCAGGAGATGCGATGGCGGTGCTACCGCCAATTACCGTGAGTGCAGCACACAATGCAAGTAGAGTTCTGTTCATATGCAAAAACCTCCATCACCACAAATGTTCTGTGAAGCTGCCAATTAAGCTAATACTTCACATGTGTTATACGAGAAATACAATACCAAAGTACGATTATTAGTACAGATTGTACCAGAGTTTTTGTTCACTGCGAGATTAAAATGCCTGTCCAATGCTAAAATCTGCCCGGCCACCCTCGTCGCCAACGCCATAATCGAGCCTAAGGGCACCAATAGGAGTAACCACCAGTACGCCTAAACCAACGGCAACGTGGAGGTGAAATCCACTCTGTTGAAAGCGGTTTATGTTCACCGAGCTGTATGGTCCTCCCCAAGCGTCGCCTATGTCGGTGAAGAGTACTCCGGTGAATTTTGGTGCGAGCGGCTGTCGCAGTTCAATGGACGAAAGGAATTCATACTTTCCCCAGAACCGGGAATCGCGATACCCTCGCAGTGTGTCGCCGCCACCCACAAAGAACTGTTCGGCAAAGGGGAGTGTCCCCGTTGAGCCGCCAATTACGGCCCTTAGAGCAAGGATGGTTTCATCCTTGGTTGGGTCGTTGACGGGGCGCCTTCCAGAGAGGCTATAGTACTCGCGTGCCTCCAGGCTAAGTTTGAGGAAGTTCGCGCTTCCGTAAGTGCCCGGTACCGATATACCCGGTATGTTGATGGGTGCTTTCAGGTTTGCGTGGCCAAGTTCTAGAGCGAGTTCCTGGTAACCGCCACTGGCAGGGTTAAGGTAGTAGTCGCGCGTATCATGACGGAGTGCGCCGCCCACCGCATAAATGGGACCATCCTGAATGATCTGCAGATCCTGTAGGGGCAGGTTAAGTAGATCGGTGGTGACGTTTTCAGCCCGTAGAAATACCGAGGCGTTTACATGCCTGCCATACGGGCGGCCCAGGGTAATCGTACCACCGGCTCGCTGCTCATTGTAGTAGTAGCTTCCGCCGTAGGTTGATGCCGATGAGTTGAAATTGGAAAGACTATTAGAGAAGCGATATTCTGTGCGGTCGTACAGCTGTACACTAAGGCTGGTGTGGTGAGAATCCAGGTAGGGTTCAGTGAAACCGAGCTCCACGCTGCCACGGTTGGCGATACCTCCTGTGGAGGCGCGAAGAGAGAGCTTTTCGTCGGTACCCCGGAAATTACTGTCCAGAGCTTCCGCGTAGCCAACAATGCCGCCGGTGGCACTGTAGCCAAGGCCGCCGGTTATGGAGCCGGTTCGGCGCTCCTCTATTGTAAGCGTTATACCAATCTGTCCCGGTCCCATCTGGTAAGCAGACGGTATAACCGATTTGAATATCCCTAAATCTAGCAGCGCTCGTTGATCGTCACGCAGGAATTTCTGGTTAAAATATCCCCCCACTTTAGTCTGCATTTCCCGAGTGACGACATACTTGTGCGTTTTATGCAACCCAACAATTTTAAGTGATGCTACCCGAGCCACAATAAGTGGCACCTCTAGGACGCCTTCATTCGTAATTGTCAAGTCCTGAGAGATCGCTGCCAGGTAACCCTCCTGGTTGTATAGAGCCTGGATATTCAGGTCGTCCTGGGCAAAATTAGCCGCATTAAAAACCGTTCCGGGTTTTATGTTAGCCAGGTACTTCATGATTACGTCAGGCTTAATGGGGCCAGAGCCTGTGATCGTAATGTTTTTAACCGTTGGGTTCTCCTCCACGGTTATCACTACGGTGCATGTTCCATTAGGTGGGTTAGGCTCTTCGCTTTGTACCTGCACCGGGACAGAGTTGGCGTATCCTGCTCTAAACAGACCTGTACGCGTAAGGTTTTGCACCATCTTAAACTGAAGATCGCTCGTGAAGATGTCTCCAATTTTGGCACCGGAGGCGTCAATGATAAACGTCTGATTAAGAGTTTTGTTGCCTCTAACGATAAAGCCAGTAATCTTTGCACCACCGGCCAGTTGCGCAGCAGGGGTGCCTGAATCTGCGCTGGGTGCAGCAGTGGAAGGTGTGGTGGCGGGTGGTGTGGTTGAAGGCGCCACTGGAGCTGGTGTTTGAATAAGCATTCGACTGGAGACTGGTATTTGAGCGGACGATATACTGGGTATAAGACCGATTCCTGCGAGGGTGCACATGGAGAAGCAAACAGGCGCACGTTTAATAACAATGTTTTTCAAACAGTTCATAAACCGTAGAGTCTCCTTTAAATGCGCGGCGATCACTGTGATGCATTCTGCACCAAAACGCCTCTGTATGTGCAAGTAATCACCCAAATCAATCACTGTGATAGTAGGGTTCCAGCTTTCGTCTTAACATTCCCCTGGCACGCGATAGACGCGTTTTCACATTTTCAAGCGATAGACCAGTGGCCTCCACAATCTCGTTATAGGACAGGTGCTGGTATTCGCGCAGCAAAATGATCTCTCGGTACTCAATAGATAGCGATGCTACGGCCGCTACAATGCGTTCTTGCAGCTCCCGATCCTCCAGCACGCGTTCTGGCGTATTCGCCCAATCGGGGATCTCTCTTGAGGCAGCATCGTTGTCATCCATGTCCTGAGGTTGATCCAGTGACTCAAGGCGTAACGCCTTCATACGATCCCGCCGACGAATTCGGTTGATGCAATGATTACGGGCTATCTGATACAGCCATGTGAATACCCGCGACTCACCCCGAAACTGATCGAAATGCCGATAGGCATTTATGAACGTTTCCTGCGTGAGGTCTGCTGCTTCTTCATAGTCTCCCAGAAGCCGGTAAATAAGGTTAAAAATCCGCTTTTCGTATTTCGCAACCAGTGCATCAAAGTCCAGGTTACGATCAACATCATCGGGAGGCAAAGCATTCATGGCGCGATCAGTAGCCTTGTAAACGCGTTCAGCCTGCCCGAACTTACCGCTCATAGCTCCGGATCCGGAAACGGCGGCAGATCCGTCGGAATTTACCATGATTGCAGGCCCTGCAGGGCACTGGACTCACCGGTGGCATATGCGGCTATGCTGAAATTCAGCAGGATTGGTATGGTCATGGTGCTGGTCGCGTCTTCCATTGGGTGGCGATGAGGCACATAGGCGCACCACAGCAAATACGCTGCAAGAGGCTCGCTCGCCTGCTTCAATAGGACGAGAACCGACCATAGATGTTACAGAATTGTGTATTGGTGATCAAATATAAGGGAGCCCAACGGTATGAACTTCCCACCGTTCATTTCCCATAGGGGACCCAATTCGGTACCTTTCTGCGAAATATTATGACACATGCCCATGGATATGCCTTATGAACGCCGAACTCTTTGCCGGAGGCTTCTTACCTAAAACCTGTAGACTCCCTCTAGCTGAAGGGAATCCACATTCTGCTCGTTTTTCTCGAATGAGAGCTGCAACCGTTGATTTAGGCGAAGGCTCACCTTGATATCCGAAAGTACCTTTGAGCCGCCTAGTGTGCGGTCATAGGTGAGGTAGAGAGGTCCAACAATTTGGCGGCTCAGCGTAAAGCTCAATTGTCTTATAGGATCGTAGGTAAGGGCAAGTTCCTGAAATCCTAGCTCTCTGGCAGGTTGTTCAAACAGTGTGGGTAGCACCGAGTTTGCAACGATACTTGTAACCTGCTGCGAGATTGCCTGGCCGGGGTTTTTATCCAGCCCCTGAATTGTACTCGCGCCCAGCGCGTTTAACAACTGAGCAGTTAAAAGCTTCTGGTCGCCAGCAAAATCTGGCGGGTTTGTCTGAAAGTCTAATGCCAGGCGAGAGTTGCCTGTGCGGGCGTCAATTGTGTTGCCGGTTAAAGGTCCCCGTGCTGTAACCGTGACCTGGTACCGCTTTCTTCCAGAGAACGTGTTGGGGTTCGGCAGCACCATAGCGGTCTCGGCCTTAAGATCCACGTTGATTCCTAATATTGCCTGGCCGGGCTGGCTAGGATCTGTGATGGGATAGTTCAGGGTGATCGTACCGGGTGGTTTTACTACAAACCTAGCGGTGGGAAGCGCAAGTATGCCTTGTGTTACGGATAGGTCACCAAAGAGGTGCAGCGGAGTTTGCACGGTACTGTTTAAGCCGTGATCCGTTGTTACACGCTGCCGGCTGCCGGTTAGCAAAAGTGACCCGGTTACCTTGCCGTTAAATGCCGAGGCCGCCACAGTAACGTTTTTGCGCAGCGCCAGAGTGAGATTTACCTTTGAGAAGAGCGGTACCTGAAAAGCCCCCCCTGTACCTGAACCGGTAGTTGCTGGGGGCGACAGGTACGCATCGCTAAGCCCTATGGCGCCGTTAAGCTGCGGTCGGGTGAGCGAGCCATTTACGTTTAGGGCAATATCGGCTTTTCCACTCACTGCACCACCCTGAAGCCCCGGGAGTGGGCTTTCATTGAAAACCGTACTGCTGGAACGAATGGAAATGCCTGCATCTGGCGGGCTTCCTGCTGCCTGAATGATAGGAAGCGAGCCGCTTACTGTTATGGGAGACGCCTGCTTCGACTCCGTTTTGGACGACGTTACATATGTCTCGGCGGTAAATCCATTTCTTACGTGCAGGCTGTCACCATCAAAACTGAGGGTTCCTTTAAGGTTCCTCACGGCAGTATGAAGGTAAGAGGGCTTGCCAACAGCTGCCAGTCGCCCAAACAGTAGTTTATTGGCTGTAACCGTGATGTTTCCCGCTACCCTGGGGTTGGCCAGCGACTGCGTTATAGAAGCGCTGCCGCTTAGTTTGCCATCGGTGTCTATCACCAGGCCCGGCGCGAATGCAGAGAGGTCCTGAAGATTCTGTTCGGGGATGGTGGCCGTGATGCTTAGCGGCGAATCCTTGGTTATGAACGGTGGTTTCCACTGAAAGGCCGATTTGCCCTGGATCATCGCGTCAAATACACCGCGCGTTCCATCTGGCGCCGTAAATGTACGCGTGAGTGCCAGGTCATCTGCCGTGAGGGTATCGCCTTGTGCCTTGGCGCGGCTAAGGGTGATTGTATCGAATTTAATGTTGCCGTAAGCAAAGTTTGTCAGGCTGGCCGAGGCGGTGACAATGGGTTTAGTAGTTGTGCCAGTTGCTGTGAACAGCAGGTCCCCGGTGCCAGCGAGCGCCGGTAAGGCGGGAGGATGCGCCAGGTTACCGGTAACAGCAGCTGCGATTGACGGTAATGCAAGGTTGTACAAACCGGCATCTACATCCAGTGCACCGCCAAACGTAACCGAAATTGTTCGCGCTAGAGCAATTCCCAGTGGGCTGGTGATTTTCAGTGCAGGGCCGGCATAATCGGGTGCAGGCATCTGAACGCCCTTGCGAGATATAATGCCACTTGCGGATACAGCATCCAGGGCAATATTACCGATCTGTAATCCCGAACTGTGCAGCTCTGTATCTGCAACGGGCTGTGAGAGTGTGCCCGAGATGATTGCAGAACCGCTTATGCCGCCCGATAGGACCGTTTGTGGTCGGCTTAGAAATTCTGCGGCAGCGCTTCCCTTTTCCTGAGAAGCATACGGCATTTGCAAATAGAGGGAGCGTAGCGCCGCGAGGGTAACGTTGTTCCAGGCGAGTGTACCAGTGATCTCTTTTGTTTGCAGGTTGACGGCGCAATTCTGAACGTTTATAAGTGGTGGGCTGGTTAACGGGGCTGCCGGGGCATTTAGTTGCGCGTTCTGTACCAGAATGTCCTGCCCGTTACTGTGTGCCCGTAATGCAACGTCGCCCAGCGCATATTGCCGGTAATTTACACCGGTGGCATTTAGTCGCAACGTGGTATGCAGTTGATTAAGGGAGCCGCGGGCGGTAGCGTGAAAGCCTAAGACCCCGCTGAAATCCTGCGAAGGGGAGCCTGTGGCCGCTGTAAGAATTTGTAATAGCTGCAGGCCGCTTCCATCCATTGTGGCATTTAGCTGGTGTGAAGAGTTGTAAGATGCGTCGGCCTGAACGGTGCCGCCGGCGCCGGCCAGGAGACCTACCGCGTTGAACGTTCCGTCGGATGCTGCACTGGCGGTAAGTTGAGCCGATTGTATAGGAATACCATTGATGACGCCATCGGTCAGGGTGGCGGTGAGAGGATGTACAAGCTTCCAGTTGTTCGGCGTTCCGACAACGCGAATGGGGCCGGTGTTTAATGAACCTAGAATGGAACCAGCTTGCTGTGCGTCGAGAGCGGCGGGCAGTGGAATGTGTGATAAATGGAGCGCGTCCGAGAGGTCCAGGTGGGCCAACGCGGCAGTTACGTCAAACTGTAGACCACTACTAGCGTAATTGGACAGCTTACCCGAAAACTGTATGTTGCCAGGAAACCTTTCGACGATTCCACGTGAAACCGAAAGTTGCTCGCGATCTAGTGCAAAGCGAACTGCCGCGCGGTCTAAGGACACATCCCCGTCATGAAGATTGAAGGCAGTGGCCAGCCCGGTGAGAACAGGCTTTTTAAAAGTTCCGCCCAGGTGTGCTCGTAGGTAACCGATACCGGTTACCTGCCCAATGGAACTGGCTAACACCGTTCGTTTGGTTGACGACGTTGTTTTGCTACCCGGTTTGTGCACGGCGGGTGGTATTTTTTGGTGCTTTGTAGACAAACTAGACTGGCTAAATGCACCGGCAAGGGAGATGAGCCGGGAGAGTTGTAGCTCGTCTCCCGTGACGGCCACGTCATATTTCTGCCGGCTAAGGTTGATGCCTCCCGATGCCTGGACTGTACCCAGAGGATCGGTGACTTGAAGCTTCCGCACAATGACTTCCCTGCCCACTTCCGCTGCTCGAGCATACACTTCTTTGAGGTGAACGTCTTTGTAGCCGAGGTTCGATACCTGCGTGCGAATGGTAGCAGCCGGGGTTCTGCCAAGTCGACCACGCATTGCAATATCTGCATTGGCAATTCCACTCACGGGCATGCCAATAGCGTTATCCAGGCGAGCGAGGTTGAGTGAGGTGCCGTGCGCCTCTACCAGAAACGCCCCATGGTTTGAACCGTCAACGGAGCATCGTGCATCTACGGTGCCGCCAGAGAAGATACCTCTTGCCTGGGCCAGGATGCGCTTGTGTGAGTACGCAACCTTAAGGCGGGCGGCAGGAACAGCGTAACGGCCCCAGTGTACCGCCCTCAAGTCGGCGCTTGCCCAGGCTGTTGGAGATGCTGCACGACCGGTTGCATAGAGGTGGATTGTACCGGTACCACCTGCCGTCGCGGTATTGGATACCACATAGGCAGGCTGACCGCGCGTAATACGGTTGAGGCCCAGGGCGTGATACAGTTTACGCCAGCTGGCATCCTGAAAAAGCGCATTCATCTGAATGGTGGGATCTAGCGGTTTGCCAAGGTCAAAGCCGGCTGCCGTACCGGAAACCGTACACCTCATACCACCAAATAGCGAATTAAGGTGCACAGAGGCTAGCGGCCCTGCAATCGCTACCGTACCGTTGATATTATGCAGGCTCTGTGGAAGCGATGGAACGCGCAGCGATCCGCCTTCCAGTTGGGCATTCGCCGTTATGGAAACCTTAAGGGGACCAGGGGTACTCACCGGAGGGGCCGAAATAAGCACACGGGCTTTCGTATTTGAAAGCCCTGAGGTTACATCAGCGACACGCCTGGAAATAAAGGTGTGCACCACGTAAGGAAGCGAGACCCGTTTGGCATCGGCATTTATTACGATGCGAAGCGGGTTTAGCATTACGTCGCCATCTGCCAATACCGTGGGCGCAACCTGTTGTACTGCAGCGGTACCATGAAAGGTTATCGGTCCCTGTGGTACGAAGGTGATCGTTGCATTTACTGCAGCCGCTTTAGTAGCAAGCGGCCTTTTAGGAGTGGAAGTGTACGGGCCAAGCGTATGGTCAACGTAGTCTAGAACGCCGTTATGAACCGAGATTGCACCGATGGCAGGCCGCCCCGTTCCATGAGACGGATGTATCAGTGAACTGAAGTTCCACAGGCCCGATGTTCCCCTTACGAGCGTTATCTTGGGGGAGTACACGGCAATTCTGCTTAAACGCGGTACTTGCAGGCTTGAAGAGAAGAGATCTGCGGTGGAGTAGGTGATTGTTATTCTTCGTACGGAGCCCAGTGCGGGGAGTCTGTTAAGGTGGTCTGCTCCCACCCAAAGACCACGTATGGTCACGACATTTGGGCCAGGGCGCCAGGGAGGGATTTTGAATGTGATAGTGTGAATAAGGACGGTTCGCCCTAGTGCCTTGGTTGCCTCAACTTCTACAATCTCGGCCAGATTCCGCGGGCTGGTGACATACTTAAGCGCACGGAATGTGACTACCGCACCCCCCGCTAGTACTACAGCGGCAGGAACGGTAGTTACGAATATGCGCGTCCAGCGGGCAGCAACCCGATTCACGCTGCACCAGTGGGGTGGCCGTTCATATCATCTTACGCAGGTACACCCACACGCTCAAGTCGATCTGCCAGCAGTTTCTCCGAAAATGCCTGGGCGTTATAGGATGACCGAACAAACGGGCCGGATGCCACGAACAGAAAGCCTAAATCTTGCCCGATCTTTTCGTATTCAGCGAATCGTTCTGGATGAATGTATTCAACCACAGGCAGGTGCCGGTCGGTTGTGGGGCGAAGGTACTGGCCGATTGTGACTGCACTTACACCCGCCTGGCGCAGGTCTTGTAATGTCTTCACAACCTCGTCGTGGGTCTCGCCCAAACCGAGCATCATGCCAGATTTGGTGTAGATACCGCTGTTCATGTGCGTCACAGAGCGAAGGACGTCAAGCGTTCTCTCATATCTTGCCTGCGGCCGTACTATGGGTGAAAGTCTCTCCACGGTCTCTATATTGTGATTAAAAATGTCCGGACGCGCCTCAACTACCCTGCGAACACACCACTTCTTGCCCTTAAAATCGGGGGTAAGTACCTCCACGATTATGCCCGGCACTGCGTCACGCAAGGCTGTGATGGTTGCTGCAAACTGGCCGGAACCTTCATCGGGCAGTTCATCACGAGCCACAGAAGTTACTACAACGTGCTTAAGCCCCATCTCTTTCGCCGCAAGAGCGACTCTACGTGGTTCGTCGGTGTCAAGTTCAAGGGGTTTTCCGACCTTTATAGCACAAAATCCACAGTTACGCGTACAGATATCGCCCAAAATCATGAATGTAGCGGTGCGTTTAGACCAGCATTCTCCTATGTTTGGGCAGCGCGCACTCTCACACACGGTGTGTAGATTGCTGGTGCGCATCATTGCTTCTACATTGTTTACCGTATCGGGATCTGGCACTCTCTTGGAAAGCCAAACTGGCAGGCGGTTGTTCAACCTGTATCTCCCCGCATTATCTGGAAACGGGATCTTGTTCTACCGCTCTCCAGAGGATTGCAGTTGACCCGTACCACTAGCCAACCGCTAAAATGAGTGTACCGCATAGTCATTGCCGTGCGCAACTTCGTCCACCGGTGCATGGCTGGCAGCTCGCGCTTTTGTTGCTGTACCGTTGCACCCTGTATTGCACTCACGTTGGGTACAGGCTATTGCGAACCATCAATAGTTAGACGCATTAATGAGTGAGAACGTGCCAGCATTCGGAAACGCCTGCCTAATCTTAGAGCCGAAATCAGGACACATTCGGTTTGGATTTTATCGCGCAACCCACTTACAATGAGCAAACGAAAACTGGTTCATTGTACAGCTAGTTACTTGCGACTCATTACTATCTTTCTGATGGTAAATTGAACGAGGAATGAAACTTACTTTCGGTGTTGCGGTGCCGTGTAGACAAGAAATAATTTACAAAAAATGTCTGGCAGGTGTGAAAAATAGTATTGACACATCGCCATTGATCTGTTAAGATGAATGTAATACGGTAAAGGGCATACGCCATGAAGTTATGCTCACGTGCGTTGTTGAAACCTGCTGAGACGTGCCCAATGCCGAACTGTCAACAATTTACGAAGACCATAACCCCCCCCCTATTTTGTTGCTGTTAACTGTTTAGCAGCCCTTATAATAGCTGGGTGCGGGCACCAGGTATCGGCCAACGTTTCGCTCGCTGCGGTTAACGCACCGTCCACCACTGCGGCATCTTCCTCCTCGCTTCAGCAAATTCAGGCACTGCAGGATACTGCAGCCTTTCATTCTGCCTCTGTTTATTGCCACAAGCACGAGTATTTCAAGGCGCTAGGTGAGCTTAAACAGCTAGCCGCCAGTCGGGCCGCTAGTGGTGGGCTCACTGCCGTGCAGTCTACCTGGTTAGCCGGGCAGGAGCGGCTTTGCGTGAACGGCGCGACGCCTGCGGTGGCAGCGCTTGCCGTTGCGCCAACCACTCCCATAAACCCGCTTGTTGTAGATGATTACAACAGCTGCGGCCCACGCTCACTGGTCCTCGTCTGCAAATACCTTCATCGCCCTGTCGTCTCACTTCATGTGCTAGAGTCTGCGGGTGGCACAGGACCCCACGGCACCAACATGACAGCTATGGTTCGGGCTGCAAAGGCTGCGGGGTTCAATGCGCTTGCTGTTCAGGCGAGCCGGCAGGGTTTCAGCAAGCTTCCCATGCCCGCCATCGCGTGGGTAAATGGAGATCACTACATTGCGGTGTTCAGCATGCATGGCAAAGGAGCGCATGCCACGGCGACGGTGTGGGATCCTAATGCACTGGCGCCTGTAACACTGTCGCAGCAGAGTTTGCTGCGCATGTCCGGGGGCATCATGCTGCTGCTAAAACAGCACTAATTTTCCCCTGATAAACCCAAAGCCGCCTGCTCCCCCATTTCTTTGGCAAGACAAGGGAGCAGACGGCCGTGACACCGCCTTGCGGCAGTAGGCTATTATACGTTGCTACCGCAGGGAGTGTCAATCCCCTTACTACAAGGAGAGAGACCTTATGGGCCTGTTGAGAACCAGGAAGCGGGCTGTATTGCGGGCAACCGCGATCACCAGCTCGGCGATGTTCCTCTGGACGTTTACGCTTGCGCCGCCAGTGGCAGCGCTTGCCCACCTCCGCACAGCACAGCAGCACAGTACCCCTCACCACGAATACCGCGCCCCCAACCCGTTCCAGCTGAAGCACATCTGGGGCCGCACGGGCATAGGTGGTGGGCCGACCATTGTACCGGTGGCGGACACGGGCGCAAGCTATCCCTGGCAGCAGACGTCTGCGGGTGTGAATACCGCGAATGGCAACCGGTTAACCAGCATCCCCCTGGTGCACTGGCGAGCCCTTGGCGGCCTGCGCGCAGGCGTGACGCTCTACCATAACAGCAAATCGACCGCCAGCGGTGAACTGGGCGCAAAGTGGAGCGAAACCTACGACATCTCAATGAGCCTGGACAGCAGCTCTAACGCCACGGTAACCTGGGGCGACGGCGCTGGCTGTACGTTTACACACAACGTGGATGGCAGCTATTCGGCGCCTGCAGGCATCTACGAAACACTGGTGGCAGGTTCTGGGAGTTATGTGTTAACTACCCATGGGCAGACACGCTACACCTTCACGAATCCTAACGGCACCGCCTGGGTCTGCACGCAGATCACGGATGAAAACGGTAACGTTACCGCCATAAGCCACAACAGCAGTAACCAGGTGACGAGCGTTAGGTGCCCAGGCGGTAGAACGCTTACTCTCTCCTACAACAGCGAAGGGCTGCTGTCCGGCATTGGCGATCCAAGCGGTCGCACGTGGACAATGGTATATACGCCAGTTGGCGGTGGCGGCACCATCATGTCCACGCCTATTGGCGGTGGTGGCGGTGGCGGAACAAGCACCACTTATCAGCTCACCTCGGTGGATTGGCCCACGCTGGCGGGCAAGGTCTACAGTGTAGGCTTCGCATACAACGCCTCAAACGATATCACCACAGAGACGGACAGAGACGGCAACAGTACCGGTTTTGCCTACGACAGCAATAACGACCTTATAAGCCGTACCAGCCCACTTGGAATTACCACGAGCTACAGCTATGGCACAGGCGTTACAACGGTTACGGATGGCAACGGGCATGCGACTACCTATTCCTATGACTCAAGCGGACGCCTGCAATCCATAACCGATGCAATGGGCTATGTTACTACGTACGGTTACGACAGCAGCAACGACCGCACAAGCAAGGTGGATGCGCTGGGCAACCACTGGAGCTGGGGCTATGACAGCAACGGGAATGTAACGAGTGCCACCGATCCCCTGGGGGATATCACCAGGGCTACTTACGATGCCCAAAACCATCAGCTGACCAACACCGATGCACTCGGCGCCGTAACCACCATGGTTTACGACAGCCACGGTAACGTGTTGAGCGTCACCGATGCACTTGGCAATGTGACCAGTTACACGTACGACGCCTACGGCAATGTGCTCACCACGACCAACCCGGATGGGCACGTGACGCACTATGCGTATGATGGTAACGGCAACTGCACATCCATTACCAACCCTACCGGCAGCACCACTACCACCACCTATGACCAACTTGGCAAGGTATTGAGCACCACCAATGCGCTAGGCGATACCAGCAGCGTGGTGTATGACAGTTGGGAGCGTCCGGTAACAGTGACCGATGCCGTCGGCAATAGCACCGCCATTGCGTATGACGCCAACGGAAACAAAACCAGTGTAACGGATGGGAACGGTAACGTGACCCGCTGCACCTACAACGCCGATGGTGAACTGGTGCAGAAGGTGATGGGCAATGGCGATACCCTCACCTACACGTACAATGGCTCCGGGCAGAAGGGGCTGTTGAGCGGATGGACGGATGGGAACGGTCATAGCACCAGCTACCAGTATAACGCAGACAACGAGAAGACGCTGGTGACCTATCCGGACGGCACATCGGAAAGCTGGACATACACCGCCGACGGGCAGATCGCCAGCCATACTGACCAGATGGGGCAGACGATAAGCTACAGCTATGATGCCGATGGGCGAGCTGCAGGCGAGACGTTTCCTGCCAACAGCGGTGCAGGCAGCGGGATAACCTGGACCTATGACGCCGATGGGCGCCGGGCTTCGATGAGCGACGTTACAGGCCTTACCACCTATACGTACGATGCAGATGGCCGCCTGACCCAGCGCAGCACGCCGCAGGGCACCGTGCAGCAGCAGTACGATGCTGCGGGCCTTAAAACTGGAATGACACTCGTTGGTACAGGCAGCTATTCATATGTGTATGATGCCGACGGCCGAAGAACAGGCGAAACGAACCCGTTTGGCGAAACCACTGCATACCAATACGACGCTGCTAATCAGAAGACGGTGCAGACCGACAGCAACGGAACGGTTCAGGATACCACGTACGACGCCGATGGGCGCATAAGCAGCATAGCAGACTACCAGAGCCTGAATGGAGCGCTGCAGGGCAAATTCAGCTATACGTACGATGGAGCCGGCAACGTCGCCACACAGACAGATACCGACGGTACGGTAACCACTTACAGCTATGACGGCCGGTCACAGCTCACGCAGGAGATACGTGGGACAGGCAGCGGAACAGACGGTTACACAATAGACTACACCTATGACCACAACGAAAACCGTTTAACTCAGAGTAATAATGTAACCGGTACGGTAGTAAACACGTCCTATACCTATGACAGCCATGACCACCTGTTAACGGCAGGGGCCAAGAGCTACACGTATAACCGAGACGGTGATTGCACTGCTGTAAGCGATAACGGCGCAACCACCACGCTCACCTATGACGTGTTAAACCGGGTAACGTCCATCGTTCAACCCGGCGGTTCGGTGGTAAACTACGCGTACAACGGTGATGACCAGCGCGTGGGACAAGGCAGCGGCGGCGCACTAACCGGTGAGCTGTACGCAGGCGCTTCGGCAGGCAGTCCGTTGCTGCAAAACGGCGAGGGCACGTACACGCCAGGCGTCAGCCAGCACGGCAGCGGCGGCAGCGCCTTCTTTGCAGCGGATGCCCTGGGCAGCACGCGCGGCATAACCGGCAGCACCGGCGCAGCGACCGACTCGCTGGTTTACGATGCGTTTGGCGAGACATTAACGCGCAGCGGCAGCACGGCAACGCCTGTTCAGTTTGCGGGCGCCAGCGGCTACCAGGCGGATGCGGCCACGGGGCTGATGCTGCTGGGCCACAGGTACTACGACGCGAGCGTGGGGCGCTTCCTGAGCAGCGACCCGGCGCAGGCAGGCAGCAACTGGTACGCCTATTGCGACAACAACCCGCTGGTGCGCGTTGACCCAACGGGACATAGCTGGATTGCAATCGGGCTCTGTATAGTCGCCGATGCGGTCATCGAGGTGGTCGGTGGCGGGCCGGAGGATCCGGCTGCTGACGTTGGCGCAGGTGCGATTGACAAGACGATAATCGGTGCGGTAGACGGTGGCGGCGATGCCGCTGCAGGCGGTGGTGATGCGGCAGGCGGGGGCGGCGCCAGTGAGACAAACCCAGGAGGAACTGGTGGAGATACCGCGGGCGGCGGTGGTGACGAAGGTGGCGCTGACAACCGGAATTGCTTTGTAGCTGGAACGATGGTTTGGCTGTCGAATGGTAAGCGAGTAGCAATTCAAAATGTGAGGTTAGGAGAAGAGGTACTAACGCGCAACCCTTCTGCCAAAAGCGCTACGCTGGCGGCTCGTAACCCGCTAGGGCGTGGCAGGGTACTGCAACTGTACAGTCACTTGCGGCCGACCAT
>JAJYCW010000199.1 GCA_021777995.1 bacterium | reverse complement strand
CCGCATGAAATATCTTACATTCAGGGGAATTTTCTGGCTGATTCTGTGGGTGCTCTATCGGCTTACGGGAGGTATTAGGGTTGAGGGCCGAGGCAAAATTCCTGTAAACGGTGGCGTACTCATTACTCCCAATCATGTAAGCAACGCCGATCCGCCTACTATAGTCTACGCCTCGCGCAGGTACTGCCACGTTATGGCAGCCAGCGAGCTGTTTGACATAAAGGTGGTTGGCTGGTTGATTGCCGCCCTAAGGGGCTTCCCCGTAAAACGTGGTGGCGCAGACCGATCTGCAATCCGAAGGGCCGAAGAACTGTTGGGGCAAGGTGAGCCAGTAGTCATCTTTCCGGAGGGCGAACTTAGTGAGAGTGGAACCATGCTGCCAATCTTGCCTGGAGCGCTTTTGGTAGCTCAGCGCAGCGGTGTACCGATTGTTCCGGCTGCGATAATTGGCACCGATAAGCTTATGCCCTATGGCAAGATAGTGCCGAAATTTGTAGCGGCTGGTGTAGTCGTTCGCTTTGGAGAACCGGTAACATACCTTGAACTGAGCGACGGTAAAAAGGGAAGTGCTGGGCTTGCAACCGCTGCAGGACGGTTGGCCGAGCGACTTATTGAACTGGGAGCAAAACCATCTCCCAAGGAAAACGCGGGAGAAGTGCCCTCCAACCCACCTGGCATCACGGAGGAGCTAATTGGAAAGTCCTAGAAGAGAGTGATATCGTCCTCTTCAGTGTTGTCATCGTAATTCACGACAAAGAGTTCTGGTGCAGCGCCGACAGAGATGCGCTTGCTCGCTTCCGGCAGCGATATCTGCCTACCATCTGTACCGGTGCCCAACACCTGCGGCATTTCTATGACGTCAGAACCCGACTGTAGTTCATCACGTAGAGCTACCAACGGGTCATAAACGTGATTGAGCCTTTGACGAAGCAGGTCGTGGAACTGAAATGCTATTACAATACGCTGCACATCGTCAATTACGCTCTGATTCTGCGCCACCATTTTGTCTAGAAGTTGTCGTGTCTCCATATCAGAAGTGCGAATGCCGGCCAACAACGAGTTGAGCTTGCCCTGCGCTTCACAACTCTCCTCCAGGCTGCGAGATGCTGCACTTCCAAGCGTCTCGACCAGGTCTGCGTTCTCCCGGGTGAGGTTTTTAGTAAGAGATCGCATGTTTTCGGCGGCCACCCGGCTTCGATCCGATAACTTGCGCACCTCCTGAGCTACCACGGAGAATCCTCGGCCGTGAATTCCAGCTCGCGCTGCCTCTATGGATGCATTAAGTGCCAGCATAGTGGTTTGATCCGCAAGGCGGTCAATCTCATCCAGTAGCCCACGTAGCTGGGCAACCACTGCTGTAAATGCTTCCAACTTTTTTGCTGCAGACGAAATCTCGTGTCCGGTGCCGACCATACTGGTTACAAAATTGCCCATGAGGGATGCGGCACGGTCGGAAACGGCGATGATGCTGTGTTCATTATCAATATTTAGGAATTGGTGCAGGCTGCTAATTGAGTTTTGAGCTTCCGTGGACATCTGTGAAAAAGCAGAGATCGCCTTCGAAATTGCATCTTCGGCCTCCTCTAGTGATACCATCACCTGCCCGCTAAGGTGATCTGCCATGTGCGCAACTCTCGCCGCAAGTTCCTCGCGCTCATGCCTTTGGAATCCAGCCTCCTGCCTCTGCTCGTTGCGATCTTCCCGAATACTCCGGAGAAGGCTAAGCTCCTCAACAAGCGCTCTCACCTCATCAAATGCTAACTGCAAGTCCGCAATGATGATCCTCTTTTCCTCGGTAAGAGTTGTGATCTGGTCGTGTGCCGCTCTTAACTGCTCCTGTAGGTCCAATACGTCGTGGGCATCAGGCTCCTCGGCACCCTGCTGCATGTGGATCGCCACGGACATCGATTCGATGGCCGCCTTCCGCCTACCCAACTCACCGTTGATCTGCTGTTTGTCATAAATCACAAACACCAATGCAAGGATCGTGGCGCCAATGCCCAAACCCGATTCGTGGTTCAAAAGGCAGCTAACCAATACAGTTGCCACGGCAAACATCCAAAGCGCATTTCTATTCATTTTCATCAGCGATTCACCCTGCGTGCAAAGTCAATTTACCTGCTAAAGTAGCGGTATTATCGGCGCAAATGCCGCCATTATTAGTGCGAGGTCTACAGTTTTTCAGAGCTGATGGCAAGTATTTGTTTGGTTTAACCACGACGTTAGCCATCAAAAGCAAAAGGCGGTGCCCAGGGTGGTATGCGTGCTTCTGCAGAATGATGGAGACTACTATGCTGGGTACTATCACGGTTGATCCTGAACGGTTCATTACAGACATTGTATTACCAGGTTGTGATGCCAGGGTTTATGGTGAGTTGGTTAACGTAGGCAGTGCAGAGAATGATATTGTAGTGAAAGTGCTTGCCTCAACCAATCTGGACAAGGTTGAATTAGGTGAGGCCGCGGATATGATGACCCTGAAAGTGGGGCATGCTGTGCGGTACACCTGCTGTGTGCATGCCTATGATGGTGCCAATCTGCACCTTAAGTGGGATACACCCGGCAGAGAGATGAGGCGTAGACTGGATGCTCGGTATCCAACGCACCTGGATGCCACGTTCTCGCCATTTGGTAAGGATGCATGGACCTCGTGCACGGTTGACGATATAAGCGCCGGTGGCCTTCGGCTTACCTTACCTCCTAATACCTATTGTGAAGGGCTAATTGATGTTAAGGTGAACCTCACCAGTGGGAGTCTTGGGGTAGATAAGAATATTGGTGCAAGTACATTTGAAGTGCGGTGTAGGGTGATGCGCAACTGGCAGACGCCGGCCGGCACCTCGT
>JAJYCW010000113.1 GCA_021777995.1 bacterium | reverse complement strand
CTCCTGCCTCAGTTAGCATCCATGCGGCCGGTGCACCAGCAGGCGATTTGCTTAGTTGTTGTCCAGAGTTTACCGCTGTAGACACCATTTTGATAACTAGGTGCCGGGAATACCGGATCAAACGGCCATCCATCGCGATAACCATAACGGCCCCGTAGGGCGTAGCAGTGGTAAAGCTAACACTTCCTACGTGGTAAAGGTGTCCTGGCACAAATCGGCCGGCAATGATTGCCAAAGTGGGTGCGTTCACGATTAGGAGGTGCTTTTTGGTGTTGAGGGTAATCTCGTCGGTATCGCTTAACCACGTGCCACTTACAGGTGATCCTGCGTCCACGTCGGCCCCGCGTTTGTAGAGAGCTGTCATGATGCCTTGTAATTGGCTTGCACCGTTGCTTCGACTGGGAGTTGCGCTTAACGACCCTGCGGGTGCGGTAAAGCCGCTCTCCAGCCTTACGCTCCATGCTGCTTTCGCAACGTTCGTAATGTCGTTCGGCCAACGGTTCAACTTGCCCGTTGGGTAGGTAAGCGTGATGGTGTGGACTGCGGGAGCTATATCGTGGTGCATGAATGCCCAGCCAGCAAGCCCATACAACCCCCAGATGGTAGGATCTGCCTGCACCGCAAAGTCATTCAGCACCTGTGGCCCGGCGCCATTGAGCGCTCTATTCGTTTGATAACCAAATAGAATTACCGCATCATAATCTTGCAAGCTGGCGTAAGCGAGAACTTCGGGAACCGAGGACGACCGCCATTGGTTTGGCCACGTAGTGTCCCACTCCCGTATAACAGCAGGCTTACCTGCCCAATGAAGGCACGATGTAAATGGGGCGAACCCGCCCAATCCATCGCTTCCCAGCGGATCGGTGTTATCGTAGTAACGACGTCCGGGCACGTGCGCATCGTAGTCAACCGCTTCGCCGTACCAGTTCTCGGCAGTAAAGTCACAGGTTTTCACCACGGATGCCAGATCCGGTACGATCGTGCTGGAGACCACACCTGTGATGGGTATGCGCACGCCAAGCTTGCGAACGTAGTCCTTCATCCGGAGGAAGTAGCTGCGCTCAACGCTCGCGAGAAATCGTACACCATCGCGAATTCTTTTGGGATTATGTAATATTGGCGAAACATTGGTTGAAAATTCGGGCATCGCTACGGTACCGCGCAGCAGATGCTCTGCGGGGGTAAGCGGGTCTCCCTGCCCGGCAACAGCCCAGGCTTTTTCCAGAGCAGTTGTAGTTTGGTAACGCTTGAGCAGCCAGTCATTCCACTTTGCGGCAAGCTCTTGCCGATAGGGCGAGGCGAGGTGAGCCAGCCTGTTCATGTATAAAAAGGGACCATTTTCGTTGCAAATCTCGAGCATCACAAGGTCTGGATCATTGGCAGGGCTTAGACCGGTAAACGGATTAATATGGGTAAGCAGTTGCCTGGCATACCTCATTTGCAATGCGATCAATTTATCATCAAAAAAGGCATAGGGCCGCGCTGCACGGCGTAGAAGCGCGGCGTTTTTCACACCGTCTCCAGCCTTGAAAGTACGTAAATCCAGTAGATCTAAATAGTAACCAATATGCACCTTGTGCAGGTCGGCAATCCACTGATCGAGGGCACGCAGATAGCGAGGGTCAAGATGCAGCGAAGTGGGTGCATCCGTACTGCCTAACAGGCAATTGCGGTTGTCAATCGCCTCAAACCTTACCAGGTTAATGCCCGTTCTGGCAAATAGCTTTACAGTTTCTGCAATTTGACTTGCGGGAATGAGAACCCGCGTACTGCTTACGTTAACCCCCCAGAAACGCTGCCGTGTACCGTTAGGCCAATAGAAATGTCCATCTGCATGGGTTGTAAGGAAGCCATGATGCGGAGGGAGTGTATCTGCGCTCAGGTTCGGAATACACGACTGTTCCAGGTGCGGAAGATCGGCGCCGTTGACGCTTCGTTCCGCAGCACGGGCATTCATCGTGCAGAAGGCCAGACACGAGCAGATCAAGGCTGTTGCATTGAAACTTTTACCAGTTAAAAACACCATGGTTTCCTATGTGCGAAAAACGCCTGCGGGTAGTGCACTTTTGCAAATAGAATTGGCCCAAACCAGCCTGTTTTGGAGGGCACCAGCTACAAATCCCGTTCTACTATGTAGGATGCAATCGCTCTCAGGGGGTCAGCACCAGCTCCAAAGGTGCTTAGTGCGTCCAAGGCGCGTTGCACATGAAAGTGAGCCATCTCACGAGATTTCTCCAGGCCGAACAAGCGGGGATAAGTTGCCTTGTCTCGTTCTTGATCACTTCCGACCGGCTTTCCAATGCGAGCTTCATCACCCACGACGTCTAATATGTCATCGGCTATCTGAAATGCAAGCCCTATCTGTTGACCATAAACTTGCAAGTCTTCCTGCTGGGATTGCGTTGCACCTGCCATCACTGCACCGGCTGCGACAGAGCCTGATATAAGTGCGCCTGTCTTATGCTCGTGAATGTAGAAGAGAGTCTCCTGGGACACCTCAACACCCTGGCTCTCCATGTCCACCACCTGCCCGCCAACCATTCCCCGTGTGCCCGATGCCCGCGCAATAATATGCATTGTTTGCACCACACGGTCCAGCGGAAGCGAACGTGGATTTGCCGCTACAAGTTCGAAGGCTAACGCGAGCAAGGCATCGCCCGCTAGCAGCGCCATGGCTTCCCCATAGACTTTGTGGCTGGTGAGGCGCCCCCTGCGATAGTCATCGTTATCCATGCATGGCAGATCATCATGAATGAGGCTGAAAACATGAATACACTCCAGTGCACAAGCCACATGCATCACTAAATCGGCATCTTCTCCTAAGGCTTCAGCCGCAGCAATTACCAAAGTGGGGCGCAACCGTTTACCCGGGGCAAGCACGCTGTACCTAATCGCCTCATTGAGCTTCTGTGGGCGCTCGCTCTCCACTGGTAATAGGGTGTTGAGCGCATTCTCAACCATCAACCGGCGAACATTGAGATACGCCTTCAAATCAAAGTCCACAACTAATCTCCCGTGCAGCGTCGCCGCACCCAATATAGTCTAAATTCGCCTTACACACCCAATTTTCCTGCGCAAACCCAGGTTCATGAAGCAAGCGCTGACAATACAGCTTCAGTTACTTTAACATGGCTATCAAAGCCAAATTTTGTTGGTGACCCAATTCCCTCACCAATACACATCGTGTCTGTATCCGGAGGAACGTGTAGAAACCCAACAGGGATACCTGCGCCTTGCAACCAGTAGAGCGAAAGAAAGAGAGCGGCGTTACACAGATAGGAACCGGCATCTTCCGACTGCATAACAGGTACGCCCAACGCTTCAATAGCTAACGCAACTTTTGTAGCAGCCCAGGTTGACTGCAGGCGGTCCGGCGCACCGCCCACTAGTTCGGTGCTAATGGGCAGCTGCCCGTTGCAATCCCGTATTTCTGCAGCGCGGTTGACCGCCATGGTCTCCACACTCCAATAGGGCCTGGATGCCGCAACGCCCATAAGCAGTACAGCATCCCACTTGTCACGGTGGAGTTGTGCCCGCAAGATTGACGGCATCTGCTTCCACGACACAGGGAGCGCAATCGGTGACGTGATGAAGTTACCAGGAGGATTTGCTTCAAGGTGATCCACCACTCGTTGGGTGGGGTTACTAACAACATCACCAAAAGCACCAAAACCAGTGACCAGGATCTTGCAAGGACGCTTCACAGCTCTACACTCGGGTTAAACCTTAAATCGAACATGAAGAATATCTCCATCCTTCACGAGGTATTCTCGGCCCTCTAGGTGCATCTTACCGGCGCTTCGTGCTTCGTCCCAGCATCCACCGGCAGACCGAAAGTCCTCAAAGGCTATCACTTCCGCGCGAATGAAGCCTCGTGCAAGGTCGCTATGAATAGTTTCGGCAGCTTTTAGGGCAGTGGCATTGTTGGGAATGGTCCACGCTCGAACCTCATCTTCACCCACGGTAAAAAAGCTCATTACGCCTAGCGCTGCATAGCAGGCCCGAATAAGCCGATCTCTTGCCGCCTCCGTTATCCCCATTGCGGCGAGAAATTCACGCTCATCGTCGGGTTCCATCTGGGCAACTTCCATTTCAACACGCGCACTCAAAGTAATCATCTGAATGTGCTGTTCGTGGCAAAAGGCACTTATTTCGCTCGTCACCGCAGCAACATCCTCAGGTGCTGCGTCCTCAGCCACATTCACGGCAATGATAAGAGGCTTACCAGACACAAACGCATAGCTTCTAATGGAGCGCTGCTCCTCTTCGCTTAGCTCAAGCGTTCGTACAGGTTGCAGCTTTTCAAGGTGCTCACGTATTCGTTGAAGGACCTGTTGCTCAGCCGCCTCACCGGGCGTTTGACGCTTCTGAAGGCGCGCCTTGTCCAGGCGTTCTATCCGACCTTCAACCACTGTGAGGTCCGCCAACAGAAGCTCTTCGAGGACCTGATTCGCGTCTCGATACGGATCCACTTGGGTGCCCGTAGCCAGCGGACTGTCAAACGCCGCGACTACTAGAACCAGGGCATCCATGTTCCGAACGTTGGCGAAGAAGTCAGCTCCAAACTTGTCGCGTCTACCACCCTCGGGCGTGCGTTCAATCCTGGCACCACCCTCCGTTACTTCAATGGTTGCAGGCGTGATCTTTTTGGGGCTGCACTGCTTGACGGCATACTCAAATCTCTCATCTGGTACGGGAATTACGCCGGTGTTGACTTCGTTGGTGCCGTAAGTTGCGAGGTTTACCTGACTTCTGGTTAGTGCGTTATAAAGGCTGGTCTTCCCACTTTGGGGAAGGCCGATAATGCCTGTTTTCATAAATTCCTCTGGGTGTCGTTTGCGGTTTTTGCACTATTTTACCCGTGAATGCTTCCGCTCCGTGCCTTAACTACCAATAACAATAAGTTTGAACAATCAGGTTGCACTGTAGTTCTTCAAACAATTCCGTTTAGTACAATAGAATCGATGTGGAATAAGCACTTAAATTTAGGTCCATTTTTTTCGTTAGGAGCCACCTTATATGGCGAATATTCAGGTTAACGGCACGCTAGAATTAAAGTTTAACGCCGACAGGTCCCAAGTCCTCGCTACTATTCATCCTCCAAAGGGTGGTGGCAAAGATATCACGGCAGCGGATGTTGCAGAGCGGCTAAAAGGCATGGGCGTTACTTACGGCATTAGAGATGGCGCTATTCGTGATGCCGTTCACACCGTTGTGGAGACCGCTACGGCAGCAACAGTAGTTGCCGCTCAGGGGGTATTGCCACAAGATGGTACGGATGGCTCGGTCAAGTTTCTAGTGGACATCCCTGTCGTGTCTCAACCCCTACCCCGCCACTGGAGCGGCCTTCCAGATTATTCAGCCGTTAGTCCCGCTCGTATGACCAAAGCCGGCGCCGAGCTTGCCCATATCGTACTACCCCACAACGGCACACCAGGCAAAACTCTCACCCTTCCCATTCAGCCAATTCCTCCTAAGCCCGTGAAAGCCGCCCCCATTACCGTGGGTGATAACGTGGCAGTAAGTGACGACAGAACGCGGCTCACCGCTCGCGAAGCCGGAGCTATTATCTATCACGCGGAAAAACTGAGCGTGGAACCACTCGACCTGGTGGATGCACCCGTCCAGGGCGGCACTCTACGGTTCAGTGGAGGTGTGTGCCTTAAGGCGGATACCACCAATGCTTCCATCTCAGCCAGCGGTTTTGTTTTCGCGTGCACAAATATCATCGGTTGCCACATCCGGGCCCGCGGGGATGTATTCATTCATAACGCGAAAGATTGCGTTATTATTGCGGACGGTAACGTCTACCTTACGGCGCATATGGAGAACTGTGAGGTTAATACACCTAACCGCTTGATAGGCACTCCCGCTTCTGTGATTGTGGGTGGGAGCATCGTTGCCTCTAACGGATGCGAGGCAGGGACGGTAGGTAGCTCGAACTTTGTAGTCACCGAGGTCAACGTTGGTATTGATGGCTTCTCAACGGTGCGGCTGCGCGAGTTGGAGGAGGATTTATCATCTGCCGAAGAGAACGTTAAACGCATTCAGCTTGTACTCAAACCTTTCGGAAATGTAACGACACATGCAGGCTTACCGGAGGACAAAAAGCAGCTGGTACAACGGCTTCAAGAGCAGATCCATGCTCAAGAGAACAGAATTCGTGCAATCCATAGTGAGAAGCGCCTACTAGCCATTGGAAGCAGAGCGAATAACAACGTCAACCTTGTTTTTAAAGGTACAGTTTATCCAGCAGTGTGGCTTCGTATTGGCAGTGCCGCAACTCAAATTGAATCGCCAGTTACTGCCAGCGTATTCACGCGAAGTGCTGGCGGCAAATCTGTGCTTGCTTCGCCTTTGCAGGAGGCGGCCTAGCCAACGCAGCAGGGTTAAGAGCGCAGACGTAAATCTTGTTGGTATACAGGACAGGAGGCGCCCATGGACTCTAAATATAAGATTACACGGCTAGTACGCACTCAGTCATCCGAGATTTATCTCCTCTGGAATGGGGACCAACGCGTGGGGCAAGTGGATGTACATTTTGCAAACGACACCATTCACGCCACCGTTATTTTCGAAACTGACCTCCCTATTACCGATGAAGAGGAGATAATGGCTCAAATTGACGATGACATCGTCTCCTCTTATCTACCTCGCTTTGAACGGGAGGATTTTGTAGCGCACGTCTTTAGAGGCGAAGAGATCAGCCGCTATACGGACTGCTCTGGTACGATTGATGACATAGACGAGGACAACCCCGAGGAGGAAGATCTGTAGTGCCAAAGCAGGTGATTAAGGGTGCACCAGAACCCATTGCCGCTCTCAACAAGGTAAAGATACTGGAATACAGTCAGCCGCTTGAAAGCCGGGAACCTCTAGTAGATGTTCGCATTGTCTGTCCTGAGGTTGTATGGCAGGAACATGTGTGCCCCTTCCTCCGCAAAACCGTAGCAGAGATGGTTAACGCTGCCGCAGCGTCACTTCCCTCAGGCTACAAACTGAGAGCAGGTACTGCACTGCGCACTCTTCACATGCAAAAAGGGGGCTGGGATAACTACTTCAAGCGTATGAAGGAGGAGCATCCTGAATGGCCGCTGTCTGCCCTTCGGCGTGCAACCAACAAGTATTTTGCTCCTTATGATCAACCTGCGCCACCCGGTCACTGCACCGGTGGTGCGATTGATGTGGGGCTATTAGACTCTAGCGGACAGCCGCTCGATATGATAGCTCCGACTTCGGGGTGGGAAGCTGCTTACACGTGGTCCGACAAGATATCGACCGAAGCCAAAAAAAACAGGATGATAATGGTCGATGCCATGCTAGGTGCTGGATTCAGCAACTGCAGAGACGAGTATTGGCACTACTCCTATGGCGACTCCGCATGGGCAGTTCGTACGGGGGTTTCCACATGCCCATACGGCTGGGCCTATGCTAAGCCAGAAACAGTTGCCGAATTTGGTGGTGCATGCGCTAAGATCGTCAACCTAAACTCTAACCGTGACAATAACGGACGCTACATGACCGTGGAACTCGGTGTTTCTGCAACTCACGCTCAAGCTGATTTAGCATTTGGGTTGCTTTGGTTACGCGACTGCAGTATCTCATTGCAGATTCAGCACCGCCAATGGTTAAAGAATGACTTCCACTTGTTAATGAGTACCGACAAAACGACCTGGGTGCCGCTTGTGCCTTCATCCAGCGAGGACTCATCCATCACCTTTCAGTTCAAAGCAGAGGCAGACAAACTCTATTTCAGCAGCAAACCGCCACAAGCCGAAGATCCACAGCAGCCTGTTTAACCCCACGCTTGCGCACAAGGCCGTTGTAACGGTTGACGCAATTGCAACAACGCAATATCCCGACATCAATCGTATATAGTTTAGTTCTGTTTTTGCAGTAGAAATATCCTGGAGGGACAACTGTGTGTGTGGACACCGGGGAGTGGTTCAGGCTCTGTGCCGCTCCTCGCCCAACCATGGAATCGAGTCCTGTGGTAGACGAAACCTCTACCGCGTGCAACTCTGGTTCAACCATTAACAAAACGCTGGCCGGTCCACGTGCCTGCAATATATGGGCCAGTGTGATTGCTGCCCTCTGGTCTGATGACGTCGCCCTACGATCTCGTTCGGTGGTATCCCTGGCGTACGGTAACCTGCCTGGTGATACATCACCGCGTTACAGTACCTTTGGACCCATGTTTGTTCGTTATCTACACAAAGGTCATCCTAAAATGCCGGACGATATTTCGTCTGCAACCTTAGTGGTTCGTAACTGTCTTCGTGACATGCTTAAGCATCAGTGCCTTGAACTACGCGGCATGGCAAATATGAACTACTCGTTTTTGTCTGGCTCTCTTTACCTTAATGTTCTCAGCACGTGTCGGGACATTATCCACTCTATAGCAAGAATGGAGGCGCATGAAGCTCAGCAGGAACTGTTTACGTTCATCACCACATTGATGGAGCCCGCCGTTGCGGCCCGTGTAAACAAAGAAGATGCCCGGCACCTCACCTCCCTTGCATCCAGTGCACTTGCTGGTATGTCGGGTGCCAATAATGCCGTGTTGGCAGACACATCACAGTGGTACTCTCCTGCACAGCAGGCTTGCTTAGTATCAGTTTTGATTGCCATGTCGAACAGGCGGGCCGCTCCTTTTGCAGCCAAACTACTTCGATGCCATAGCCACCCAAAGGTACGTTATGCCGCAGCAGACGCATTGGGGAGGATTGGCACCACTGACGAAATCACAGATCTCTTGCTCGCTACGAAAGACCAATGCCGACCGATACGTGTTGCAGCCCGGCTAGCAATTCAACGTATCAAGTTCCGTCATACCCGTGGTGTAGCGCAACACTTACTGCGGCCTGCTGTTCGATCTAACGACGAGCCACTGGATATGCTAAGACCGTTACCTGCCCATCAATGTGGCGAGCTTCCTGCAGATCGATAGTTCCTTGCAAGTGGACTGTAGCAGGTGGCGGAGGACGCCAATGTCTGACTTCGATTTAGCGGCGCTTTGGACAAACAACAACCAGAATGCATTGGTGCTGGCGCAACACCTCTATCAATCATCGGCTCAATCAGCCGTTGTACGTGACCGGCTCGCACGGATACTTGTTCATCACATCCAGCATCTCTCTCACGAATGTTTCGTTCCGGTTTCATTCGGTGCCGTAGGATCACAGGTCGCGAAACATCTTTTTTCGTGCGCGCCGTCTCGCCAGGCGGAATGCGACGTCGCAGCCGCGTTTGCTTTGCAGCCAGATTTTCCCTGCGAAGATTGGTGTCGCAGTGTCATTACGGGTTACCAGGCACTGGAGCGCGGGGATTGGGTTGTTAATTTGTCCCTGGCGCAAAAGCGCAGCGTATTGAACACCCTGTCAACAGCAATCAGGCTTTTAGGTGTCTCGGAGTTGCGCGAGTTCTGGCAGGAATTTGACGCCGAGGCTGTTGGCCAGTCCACTCCGCTGGTAAATGGCGTCCGCGCCCTTCTGTGGGACCATAGAACTGCACATCTTGTCTACGGCCTGCAGTCCTGCAAGAATGCGCGAGCCGTAAACACGCTGGTGTTGGCACTTGAGCAGCTTGCCGATCCACAGGCGCTTCCCGTTCTGCACGAACTAGAACCTATCCTTGCAGTTGACAATTGGCCGCTTGCCAGGCTTGTTGGCCGTGCCATACATGTAATCTATCAACAGAACCCCAGTATTGTGCGGCGCGATCTCTTACTGCCTAGCTTCTCCCCTCCAGATGACACTCACCTCGTTCGGACCGCTAATCCAGCCCCATCCCCACCAAATCGTTAGCACGAAACAGATCAACGCGACCGACTCAGTGGCGCGCAGAAGCTGGGGTAACCAACCACTGAAGGGCCGCCATTAGCGTGGTACCAGGCCCGCCCGTTAACTTCCGCGAATGCCAGGTATTGGCACGTTCCACAGTCAAAATACTACGGAAACCAGGTTGACAATTCCCCCCTTGGTAAAGTACACTAGTCAGGTTAGCGTCAAGAGGTTTTCACGCAATAGGGCAAAAACATTCTGCAGGAGGCGCCATTGAGGGGTTCATCCCTCGCCACCGGTATGATTTGCGGTATATGACTGCATAACCGACTGGTTTTTGTTCGCCCTGCCCATTGCGTAAGCAACAGGGCTTTTTTGTGCGCCTCTTGTTTTGACGCCGAGCCTCATATGAACCGGAGGAAGTGGCATAGAATGCCTACCATTAACCAGCTAGTACGTAAGGGCCGCAAGCGCGTAATCAAGAAGACCAAGGCGCCTGCACTTAAGGGAAACCCACAGCTCCGTGGTGTATGCACGATCGTCCGCACGCAGTCGCCAAAGAAGCCGAACTCGGCTATGCGGAAAATTGCTCGCGTACGCCTCACCAATAAGATGGAAGTAACTGCATACATACCCGGCATAGGCCACAACCTGCAGGAGCACTCTGTCGTTATGATCCGCGGTGGTCGCGTCAAGGATCTACCAGGCGTTCGATACCATATCGTTCGCGGAGCTCTAGACTCGTCCGGAACTCGCGATCGCAAGTCTAGTCGATCGAAATACGGCGCCAAAAAGCCGAAGGTTTGATGCTACAGACATCCGCTCGCGGGCGGATCCAGGAGAAGATTTAAGGTATGCCTAGAAATGCACCGAAGGGTGGCGTCCGCCCCCGACACATCGCGCCCGATCCTGTTTACGATAGCGTCTTAGTTCAGAGGTTCATTAACCGCCTTATGGTAGACGGTAAGAAGAGCGTCGCAGAGCGCGTATTTTACGCTGCCATGGAACACATGGAGACAAGGGGACGCAGGCCAGCGATCGAAATTTTCGAGCAAGCAATTCGCAACGTCGCACCTGTTATTGAAGTCCGACCACGCCGTGTTGGCGGTTCCACGTATCAGGTTCCAGTCGATGTACGCGATGCACGCCGATACGCGCTTGCACTTAGATGGTTAGTGACTAATTCGCGAAAGCGGGCCGGTCGCTCTATGGCAGAAAAGCTTGCAGGAGAATTACTTGACGCCGCGAATGGCGCCGGCGCATCTGTGAAGAAGCGTGAAGATATCCATAGAATGGCAGATGCGAACAAAGCATTTGCACATTATCGGTTCTAAATCAATTTCATCAGTCAAATTCAGGGATTAAATTAAACAATGGCACGAGAGTACGCCCTAAGTAAAACACGAAATATTGGAATTGCAGCGCACATTGATGCTGGCAAGACCACCTGCACCGAGCGAATCCTGTTTTATACCGGACGCACCCACAAAATCGGTGAGGTGCATGAGGGCGCCGCTACTATGGACTGGATGGTTCAGGAACAGGAGCGCGGTATCACCATTACCTCGGCTGCTACGACCTGCTTCTGGGGCCTTAATGTTGATCCCAAAACCGGCCACCGCGAGCGATCGCACCGCATCAACATTATCGACACGCCCGGCCACGTAGACTTCACCGTTGAGGTTGAGCGCTCACTGCGCGTACTGGACGGTGCCGTCGCAATCTTCTGTGCTGTGGGTGGCGTACAGCCGCAGTCCGAGACAGTGTGGCGTCAGGCGAACAAGTATAAAGTTCCGCGCATCGCATTCGTCAACAAGATGGATCGTATGGGCGCCAACTTCTATGCCGTCGTAGAGAAGATTGTCGAGCGGCTTGGAGCAAATGCCGTACCAGTTCAGCTGCCCATCGGGGCTGAGGCCGAATTCACTGGTATTGTTGATCTCGTCTCAATGAAGGCTGTTCGATACCTTGATGACGCAGGCCAGGAGTTTGAGGTAGTTGAAATACCGACGGACATGCAAGAGAAAGCTGCCGAATACCACGCTAAGCTTGTAGAGGCGGTTGCCGAGGTAGACGAAGCACTTATTGAGAAGTACCTTGAAGGCGAGGCTATCTCCGCAGACGAAATCAAAAATGCCCTTCGAATTGGTACTATCGAAAATAAAATCGTTCCAGTTCTTTGCGGATCCGCTTACAAGAACAAAGGTGTTCAACCACTACTAGATGCCGTAATTGAGTACTTACCAGCCCCGGACGACGTGGAGGCGATACCCGGCAAGAATCCAGACACCGGTGCGGACGACCTGCGACACCCAAGCGACGAAGAACCCTTTAGCGCGTTGGCGTTCAAGTTGGCCACTGACAAGTATGGCTTGCTGACGTTCTTCCGTGTTTACTCTGGCACCTTAAGCACTGGTCAAACAGTACTGAACGCTACCAAGGGCCGCAAGGAACGTGTAGGGCGCATTGTACGCATGCATGCCAATACCCGTGAGGATGTAGATTCAGTCTATGCAGGGGACATCGCCGCTATTGTGGGCCTAAAAGATACGCAAACCGGCGACACGCTGTGCGACGAGAAGAAGACAATTCTCCTTGAATCTATCACCTTCCCTGAGCCAGTTATCTCTATCGCCATTGAGCCAAAAACCAAGGGTGACCAGGACAAGCTGGGAGTTGCACTCGCCAAACTAGCGAATGAAGACCCAACGTTCCGGGTGAACACAGATCACGAAACCGGACAAACCATTCTGAGCGGTATGGGTGAACTGCAGCTCGACATTAAAATTGACATCCTGAAACGCGAATACAACATAGAGGCTAACTATGGTGCTCCTCAAGTTGCATATCGTGAGTCCGTACACCAGAAAGCCATTGCCCGCGTTCCATTCAAGCGGCAAACCGGAGGTTCTGGTCAGTATGGTGACTGCGAGCTTGAGATAGAGCCACTGGAAATGGGCCAAGGCTTTGAGTTCGTTAACAAACTCACAGGTGGCGCAATTCCCAAGGAATACGTTCCTGCAATTGAGAAGGGTGTAAAAGAGGCATTGGAATCTGGCGTGGTCGCTGGTTACCCCGTGGTAGACGTGCGGGTAGCTGTAGTAGATGGTTCATATCACGAAGTAGACTCTAGCGAAATAGCATTCAAGGTTGCAGCAACGCAGACAATGCGAGAAGCGCTGCGCAAAGCTAGGCCGTACCTTAAAGAGCCTATCATGGCCATTGAAGTGGTTACCCCAGAGAACTTCATGGGCGACGTTATTGGTGATATTAACCGGCGCCGTGGCAGAATGGAAGGCATGGATCCTCTGCCGGGTGGCGTACAATCCATTCGTGCCCAGGTTCCACTTAACGAGATGTTTGGGTATGCCACCGACCTGCGCGGTAGCACCCAGGGCCGAGCCTCCTTCACAATGGAGCCGTCCCACTATGAAGAGGTTCCACGCAACGTCGCAGAAGAGCTTGTTGCAAGAGCCGGTAAGTAGGTTCTATCAGCCCCCCGTCGCCTATATTGTTGGCGGGGGGCTATGTTTGCGTAGTGATACTAGCAACTGTAATCAACCATAAACGAGGTAAGAGGGAATTACATGGGCAAGCAGAAGTTTGAGAGAACTAAGCCTCATGTCAACATTGGAACCATCGGTCACGTCGACCATGGTAAAACATCGCTGACAGCCGCGATTACGCGCGTGCTTGCCGAATACAACGGCAGCAAGGCCCTGAAGTATGACGAAATCGACAGCGCCCCGGAAGAGCGCGCTCGTGGAGTCACAATTAACGTATACCATGCTGAGTATGAGACGGACAAGCGCCACTACGCTCACGTTGACTGCCCTGGCCACGCCGACTACATTAAGAACATGATCACCGGCGCTGCACAAATGGATGGCGCAATTCTGGTAGTATCGGCCGCCGACGGCCCCATGCCCCAGACCCGTGAGCACATCCTTCTCGCACGTCAGGTTGGTGTTCCGTATGTAGTTGTGTTCCTTAACAAGTGTGATATGGTCGACGATCCTGAGCTGTTGGATCTCGTAGAGCTGGAAGTGCGCGAGCTGCTGAGCAAGTACGACTTCCCGGGCGACGACATTCCCGTCATTCGTGGCTCTGCCACCGAGGCGCTTCTCAGTGAGAACAC
>JAJYCW010000011.1 GCA_021777995.1 bacterium | reverse complement strand
GGAACATAACCTAACAACCATTGCAGCAGCTGCTCCGTATGAGCGAGACATTATTAAGCTGTGCATCTACCGACACAATTTCCTTAAGGACAAAGACCTGTCCCAGCCACCACCGTCACCTGTGACCGTCAAGCCAAGTTTGTCAACCAGCGCAGGGACAAAACAATAAAAGGGTACGAACCTATGACAGACCTAACTCCAAGATTCCCGCAACTTGCCGGTCTATTTACAGCAATTCTCACTCCTTTTGAGGCTACCGGCGAGGTGGCATACTCTGGCTTACCGGAGCTGCTGCACTGGCAGAAGCAGTCAGGCATTGACGGTGTGGTGGTATCCGGGACGAATGGCGAAGGTACAAGCCTGTCAGTTGAAGAGCGTAACCGGCTGGTTGATGCAGCTTTAGCTGCTAACAGCGGCTTGAAAATAATCGCCGGTACCGGTGCAGCCTCTGTTAAGGATGCTGTGGTCCTTACAAAGCATGCAGCCGCGGCCGGTGCAGATGCTGCATTAGTACTTCCGCCATTTTTCTTCAAGCAGACCACAGAGGCGGGAATTGTAGACTATTTCGAACGAGTCCTTGATGCAGCTAATATTCCTGTGCTCCTCTACCACATTCCCCAGTTTTCAATGGTGCCAATCACCAATACGGTTATTGAACAACTGCAGCACCACCCCAATCTTGCAGGGTTAAAAGACAGCACAGGAAATTGGGAAGGCACAGTTCAATATGTCAACACATTTCCGCACCTATTGGTATTCGCTGGAAACGATCACCTTACGCATCTAATAACTGCGGCTGGAGGTGCGGGGTCCATTTCGGGTACGGCCAACAGCTTTCCTGAGCTAGTTGCCAATGTCCGCAGGTTGTATCTGACGGGGGACGTAAACGGAAGCAGGAATGCACAACGCATTTTGGATGAGGTGATGGCAATACTGCAAGATTTTCCCCCATTCGCAGTCAACAAATCTGTGATTACCATGAGGGGCAAGCCTGTATATTCCGTGCGTCCCCCAATTAAGGTTCTAACTGAGGAGCAGTTAAACCACTTGCGTTCGCGGCTCGAACCATATCTGTCCGCAGTATTACAAGACTCCTGACAACATCCTATAATCTATGCTAGGAAGCGAGTCTGCAGGCAATTTGTAGATGCAAGGTTGCTATCATTTGGCGCGGTGGTGCAGGACTTCTGAAACCTTATCGGCAAGCTTCGCCATTGTGTAGGGCTTAAGAAGAAATTCAATATCCCCCGGCACATCATCCGATGCGGCTGTCATTTCTTGTGAGTAACCCGTTGAAATAATAACCGGTAATTCTGGCCTAAGGCTCCTCAAGTTTCTCACCAGTTCAATGCCACCCATTTCTGGCATGTTCGAATCCGTAATGAGCAAATCAATCCGTACCGTGCGGTCGCTAACAATGGACAGTGCCTCTCTTCCATTAGAAGCTTCAAGAACCTTATAACCGCGAACAGTAAGTGCATTTACGGTTAGAACTCTCAGTACGTGTTCGTCTTCCACTACCATAATAACTTCATTCCCTGCCCGATTTGCGACGGGTGCAGGAAGTGCATTAAGCACATCGGCATTGTAAGTGAGTGGTAATAATATCGTGGCTGTGGTACCTAGTCCAGGCACTGAATCCAGCCATACATAACCGCGATTCTGTTTAATTATGCCGTATACCGTTGCCAACCCAAGCCCAGTCCCCTTGCCGTTTGGCTTCGTGGTGTAGAATGGCTCGAATGCGTGGGAGATTGTTTCGGGGCTCATACCCCCTCCACTATCGGTTACTTCTACTCGCGTGTAATCACCAGCAGCAATTTCGAACGACGGATGCCTAAACGGTTCATCATAGTAATCGGGTCTGGCAGTGATTTTCACGGTTCCATGGCCAACTATGGAATCTCTAGCGTTCACCACCAGATTAACGACGACCTGTTCGAACTGGTTGGAATCTATGAGCACCCGTCCCTCGTGGGGCACGATTTCCACAGTAAATGTAATGTTGTCACCAATCAATGGCTTCAGCATTGAAAACGTATTCTCAATTACATCTGCCACCTCTACTAACGTGGGGGAAACAATTTGCTTACGCGCAAAGGAGAGTAATTGGTTAGTAAGTGCTGCGGCGCGGTGTGCTGCTTTTTGTATTTGGGCTACTCCGGCTTGAACTTCCACCGGGTCGAGGCTCTCCTGCACTAACTCTGCGTATCCTAGAATAACAGACAGAAGGTTATTGAAGTCATGTGCTATCCCACCGGCAAGTCGACCGATTCCGTCCATCTTTTGAGACTGAAGTAACTCAGCCTGTAACTGCCTCTGCGACGTCACATCAATTGCAATACCGCCAACCAGAACCTCGTCCGAGTCACTCGTTATTGGAAACTTTTGGACCAGGTAGGTACCAAGAGTACCGTCCGGCCTTGTAAGCGACTCCTCCATCTCGTGGCTTGTGCCAGTTGCAGCCACCATTTTGTTATGATCGATTATTGCCTTAAGCTGGTGTTCTGGGAACATGTCGTAGCCATTCTTACCGACGAGTTCGCTAGCGGTAAGTCCAAACATCCTTGCATAGGGCTCATTGATGTAGTGAATCTCGGTATCAACAGTGGTGATCCATGCAAGAATACTTGGGTTGTCCATGAACTGCACAAATTGCTTGTGAACCTTATCGGCATGAAGCTCCGCCGTTTTGCGAGCTGTTATATCCATTAACACGCCTTCAAAGCGTGCGATATGCCCTTCACTACCAACAACGGGAGAGCCCATGCTGCAGAACCATCGCACGCCGTCTGGTGTTTTTAACCTGAAATCAATTGACCAGGGCTGCCCGGTTGATTTTGCCGAAGCTACGGCGTTCTCGAGGGTAGCTCGGTCATGGTAATGGCACGATTGCAGTATGTAATCAAAACTCGGCGAGACGGTACTTCTGCTAATGCACAACAGATCGTACATCTCATCGGACCAACTCAGCTTCCCGGAAGTAAAATCCATCTCCCAACTGCCAAGGCGGGCTATTTGTTGTGATTTCTGGAGCAATTCTTGCGACCGTTTCACTTGTCTTGCAACAGTAATATGATCAGTGATGTCGCGCAGCAGCATTACGGCACCGCATACCTCGCGATTCTTGCCGCGCAGCGGTGAAATAGACGTTGCATATACTTCCTCAACGCCATCATGTACAATGTCCCGCCGTTCGTGCACGGTCATTCCGGTCGTTAACACGCGATGCCACGAACTGACTATTCTCTCCCTATCCGGCGAATTTGTAAGAATATCACCAATCTTTTGCCCCACAGCTAAACGAACACCATGATGCTTGTAAAAGCAGTCGTCGTACGCACCATTAAAATAGGTGACAGCCATGTTGGTATCCACGGCGCAGATCAGGTCCACAGATAATCCAACTGCGGTTTCGACAATTAGGTCGGTTAGCACCCCGCATTCCTTGGTGTCGGTTAGCTTAACACAGGGCCAATTATTGCAGAGTGTAGTATATGTCGACAGCGTGCTGGATACAAGAGCCGCACAAGCTGCTAAAAACGATTCGTCATTGTCATCAAATCCCTCGGTTGAGGTCACACATGCGGAGAAAATCCCAATGCAACGACCGCGGTGGTTTATCACCGCCATTAGGATACTGCTGCCATCCACACCGCTCTTTATCTGTACATTGGGAAAGCTATTACCACCCTCCCCGGTCCAAAGGGTACTCTCATCCAGTAATTCACGCGCATATTTGAGAAGATCTAAGGCGGCGTGCGAATTTAGCTCAGCTGAAATACCGGAGTTAGAGTACAGCGCGAGGATGTTAGGTGTGTGATACTCGTCACTGGGAACGATAAATGCGGCACAATCTGAATTTAGCAAGGGTAATACAAACTGTGAAACCAGCGAAACTATCGTGCCTTTTAGGTCTGTAAGATCGTGCGCCAAAGAACCCAATGCGCGCAACTGGTGGGAGCTTTTACTACCGGAGTGCTTGTGGTGCTCGGTGCCCTTATTCTGCTTCCAGCGGGACCGTCCATCGAGGATCCGTTGTTGATCCCCGTGTTCTGACTGAGACATGCTGATGCCAACTTTCCGTTGTTGTAGGTTAGATCAGCACCCACACTCGTCAAATATAGACGTTGGCGGGCTGATGCACCTGCGAATCATGTTAGTTGGCAACAAGACCACGGCCGGTCCTTACCTATCACAGGCAATTAGCGGCACAAACCATTACAGCCACAACCAGGTAGACATAACGATTATATTATACCGAGAAACAATCGAACACGCAAATAATTTCGCAATTTGCCTGGTTGCTTCTCATCTGCCTTATTCATCGTGTATCAGGGTAAACAGCTCCCGATATTGCTGTAGGCGCTCCTCTCCCCAGCGATCCGCGCGAGCACTCGAGCTTATGGCTACAAACACCCTCGTTCCGTAGTCGGTTGGTGCCTGTTCAGCCCAGCCGCAACTAGGCTCACCATGGACCATTTGGTAAACGTCGCGTCCGTTGTAGCATATCCACCGTGGGCGGGTTAATCGTAGCTTTCTGTGAAGTTCTGCTTTTTCAGCTACCGTCGCGGGAGGGAGTAAATGGTTGGCGCTGCTGGCTACGGTCTTCTTCAGGCCGGTTAGCCCAATACCCAATGCTAAAAGTTTGTAATCCTCCGAACTGTCAAATTGATCACTGGTGAAGTGTGCACGATGCAATAAGGCGTAAAGCCGGTTGTTTGGGCCGGCATAATAGTGACCGGCGCCAGCAGACCACAGACTGGCTGCGGCGCCAACGAAAACAACGTCAAGTCCCTCACAGAGATAGTCGGGTAATGTTACGGATTCCATTACATGATTGCATCGAGGCCAACGGTTAGTCCAACAGGGAGGTTAATAACCTTCCTTACCGCGAGCAGTACCCCGGGCATAAACGAAGTGCGGTTAAGCGAGTCGTGGCGTATAGTAAGTATCTGGCCAGGAGCGCCGAAAATCACTTCTTGGTGCGCTACAAACCCGGGAAGCCTCACACTATGAACCGGTACGTCACCTGTCCCTGGCTCACAAGCGCCCCGGGCTCCTGCGGCATTAAACTTTAGTTCATTCGGCATTGGCGTGCTTACCAATCCCGCTGCACGCCGGGCCGCACCAACTCGTTGAGCCGTCAACATTGCCGTGCCACTGGGTGAATCCACTTTTTGCTCATGGTGCAGTTCAATGATCTCAACGTCGGGCAAATACTTTGCCGCGCGTTGTGCAAACTCCATCATTAGAACAGCGCCAATTGCAAAGTTAGGCGCAACGAAAACAGCTGTTTTGTTCGCGCGCGCGGCCCCATCGAGTTCTCGCAGATCGGCTTCGGCTAGACCGGTTGTCCCAATAACCAGCCTTACTCCCGCGTTAAGTGCGGTTAGTGCATTCGCTTTTACAGCAGAGGGTACAGAGAAGTCCACCATAACCTCGGGCTTCGTTGCCAATAGCGCCTCACCTAGGTCCGACCTAATTTGAACGCCATATGTCCCGCAACCAGCAATGTCCCCGGCATCGACACCAACGGCTGTCCTGTCAACTGCTGCCACTAGTTTCGTATCTTCAGCCGAACATATAGTAGCAACCACCTCACGGCCCATTCTTCCTGCCGCCCCACATACGCCTACCGTTATCAAGTAGCTTTCCTCCTGCCAGTCTTTTTAAACGGTCCTATTGCAGCAAGGGCTATTGATGCAGGATCTAATGACGCCCTCGCTGCTTCGAGTACCGAGTTATGATCCACCGCCTGGTATGCCTCCAGAACCTCTGTTAGGGGTATGACACGGTTGTAGAACATCATTGTGTCGCCAAGTCGTGCCATTCTCGCTGCCATACCCTCTAGCGATAAGGGAATGACACCACTCATCTGACGAACTGCCTTGTGTAGCTCATCCTTTTCGAGGCCATCCTGCCGTACACGCTCAAATTCAGCAATGGTAAGATCCACAACCAGGTCAAAGTTTTCATTGCTTGTTCCCCCAAAGGCGCAGAGACTTCCACCTGTATCAAAAACTCTAGAGTAGGTGCCTATGTTATATGCAAGTCCCCGCTTTTCACGTATTTCCTGAAATAGCCGGCTGCTCATATTCCCACCTAGGCAGTTGCTAAGTATGCTCAGGGCGTATCTACCAGGGTCGTGGCGAGAGACTCCTGGCCCGCCAAGTACAAAATGTACTTGTTCCGCATCACGCCGCGTCACTCGGGTTTGGCCAGGTGATGTTTGAAGCGCAATGTACGGTCGAGCATCCGATTTACCCTCCATGTGGCCCAAATATCGGGTAACAAGCTGAACGAGCCTGTCATGGTGCACGTTACCGGCAGCCGCTACAACGATACGGTTTGGGCAATACCGCAATCTCATCGTCTGTAGTATCTTTTCCCGCGTGATAGAGGACACTGTCGCAGCGGTACCCAAAACCGGCGGAGCCAACGGATTGGAGCCAAACGCATTGGAGTCATAAAGATCGAGAACAGCTTCCTCAGGTGTGTCCTCAATCATCTTAATTTCCTCAAGTACTACCTGAATTTCGCGGTTTATCTCTTCGTCGTCAAAACTGGAGTTGCACAACATGTCACATAGCACGTCAATGGCTGTTTCGGTTTCGGATGCAAGCACCCGTGTCTCATAGCACGTGACGTCCTTGCTTGTGTAGGCATTTAACTGCCCGCCGCCAGATTCAATGTCATCTGCAATTTTTCGAGCGGTTCGGGTAGCTGTTCCTTTAAATAACATGTGCTCGATGAAATGCGTGATGCCAGCTTCATCCGTGGACTCATCGCACGAACCAGTGCCTATCCATAAGCCTATTGAGACAGACTCTACGGTTTCAACAAATTCA
The DNA here is from genome assembly GCA_021777995.1 of bacterium. GTDB lineage: Bacteria > Armatimonadota > Chthonomonadetes > Chthonomonadales > Chthonomonadaceae > JAJZFK01. Next base: position 48,137 of record JAJYCW010000011.1, on the reverse strand, counting down.
GATACTACACGAATGCCGCTTGGCAGCGTACTACAGCATATATTCTCAGGGATTTGCTTGCTAGTGACCATTAAGTTCAGAAACTACCTTTTCCGCGCCGCGGAATGCCAGCGCCATGATGGTTAAAACAGGGTTATATCCGCCATTGGTAACATGCAGTGAGGAGTCTAAAATGTAAAGATTCGCCTGATCGTGTACTCTGCCCCAGCGGTCAGTTACAGACTGAGAAGGGCTGTTCCCCATCCTGCAGGTACCAGCTTGATGCTGTCCACCACTTAGCCAGGCCCCACTTGGCGCCTCACCCCAGACCGTCACAGCACCGGATGCTTTCAACCACTCAACACACCGCTCCCACATGAACGCAGAAGTCCGCACGGTCTCCTCATGAGTGCTACCCGAAAGATGTGCTACCGGCACGCCATACTTGTCACAGACATTAGGGTTAACTGTTACGCGAGCATCACGAGATGGTATTTCCTGAACAGGGCCCGTAATGTGAATAGTCCGCCGATAGTTTTCACGCATCCAGTCTTTGTTCGCCTGGCCCCACCGAGGAATATGAGGAGGAAGTGCACGGTGCCAAAAGGTAATAGGAGTCATGATAAACTCGTTTGCAATCATTCCACCTCCAATGATGCCCTTATTACCATGGTTAAACCGAGACGTGGAGATCACTACACCAGGCCCTATGCCATCGTACACATCATAGGGCATCACACCCATAGCCCCAGGATAGTAGTGCCCCTGCAGGTTTCGGCCAACAAGATCATGATGATTGCCCACCCCTGCAGGATTGCGTGCAGATCGTGAGTTTAGTAGCAACCGGGCAGATTCAATGGCACCGCAGGATACTATGATCTTCCTGCCGTACACCACCTGTGTTGTGATTTCCCCGTTGGTTTCCGTCGCCAATTCCACGCCAATAACTTGTCCATTCTCATCACACACAAGCCTCTTTGCCAGTGTAGCGCAACGCAACTCACATTTTCCAGTGGCCAATGCACGAGGTATGACTGTATTGGCGGATCCGTTCTTAGCGTCCACAGGGCAAGCAAACCCAACACAATGCTGGCACTCGGCGCAAGCAGCTCTCCCGCCATATTCCTTTGAGTTGATTAGGAGGGGAACAGGCGCTGTATTCCACCCAAGCTTATCGGCACCAGATTTCAAAGTACTGTACTGCACCGTCTGTCGCATAGGTGGCATTGGATAACCCTTCGAACGGGAAGCACCATGCGCGTTGGCGTATTCGTCGCCACATACGCCCACCTCCCACTCTGCCTGAGTGTAGTAAGGCTCAAGGTCTAAATACTCTATGGGCCAATCGGCTAGTGAACTACCCTGTGGCACCCCATAAATTGAAGCCATACGAAAATCTTCTGGTACAAACCTCCACGCCTGAGCCCCATAAACACGCGTGCCACTGCCTACACAGGCGGCATTGGCATGGTACCCTCCCTGCCAGGGCATAAACGTCAGAAGCTCTCCTTGGGAGTTCCGTGTGGTTCGTGGGTTTCCCGGGCCAGGTCCCGCATTGTGACCATAAACAGACAGACGTTGATTGCGGAGGTGATCTCGGCCTACGTCGCCATATGAAAGCAGCTCCCCGCGCTCCACTAGGAGTACAGAAAAGCCGCTCTCTGCCAGGACGCATGCTGAGATGCCGCCGCCGGCGCCCGTACCGACCACGATCGCATCATAGTCACTCATATTGTCACCTTGAACCCAACCATCTCCCAGGATTTGTTGTCAATATTGCCGCCATTGCCAGAATCTGCGTAGTAGCCTTCAGCACAGTGTCGAAACACCACACGTAACCAATCGAGGTCCACTCCAGCGCGTTGGGCTTCGGCAGAGCGAGTTTCTACCATTTCGAGTAGTTGAGTCTTCTGCTGCAAAGTTAGCGTGTGAAATGGAGACGAATTAACGCTGTGGGCGAGACGGTCAAGTGCCAATAGGCCGTTACGGTATGCGGATACCCGCCAGTTCTCTTCGTGCTCAAGCAGATTTAGAATGAAGCTGCATACCCCTGCTTCAACGGCACCGGGCCAGTTATCGGCAGGAATTACGGTGTCGGCAAGGGCTTGCAACTGCAATATCTCACCGGTCTCTAGCATTGGCGGTGGTTACCTTTCACGAATTGCCTGTCACATAAAACGACGAGTTTCGTACACATCTCAAAATGTCATTCCAATTTACCACACCAGCCACGATAGGCCATTAATTTGCTCGTTGAAGAATGCGAAAGTTGGCTCAAATGCAGGTATATTAATTCAATTGTTCGGTACGGCAGTGTTGCCCGGTTGTACTCTACCACGCACGAGCCGTGTCTCACGCCATGACTTTATGAATTATAAAAACCTCACGTACAGGTTCCGCAGCATAGGCACATTTTTCATATGCCTGTGCGTTGTAGTATTTAGTGCAGGTTGCGGCAACAGTCCGTACCCTGCTGCTAATTCGTCGCGGTCCATACTCTACCTAGCCCTTACAGATGACGTAAAAACCCTAGACCCAACCATTGCGTATGACGTCGATTCTGGATCGATTGTCAATCTTTTATATTCGTCCTATTTTAAGTACGACTATCTCAAACGCAATCCCCTTCAACTGGATCTATGTCTTGGGGCTCGTATGCCAATCGTAAAGAAAGTCCGTTATCTGGCGGCCATGCCGGATGGCAGCAAGAAGATGGTCGATGGTCAGTTATGGACCTTTCAGATACGGTCCGACCTCCACTTCCAAAACGATCCCTGCTTCCCGCACGGACAGGGCAGGCAAATAACCGCGGCGGATTTTATTTACAGCTTTAAGCGTATGGCGGACCCTTCCGTACCGTGCCCTATCGTCGCATACTTCGACACCAAAATTGAGGGCATGGCTGCCTACGAGGCACACAACCGTAAACTGATCAACGAGCACAAAAAACCAGACTATTCGTATCCCATAGCAGGCCTCCAGTTAGATAGACGAAATCCTTACATCTTTAGAATACTGCTCAATCACCCATATCCGCAGCTCCGATATCTTATGGCGATGTCCTTCACGGCTCCACTGGCCCATGAAGCTGTTGAGATGTACGGCGCTCACCTTGCCACTCATCCAGTTGGCTGTGGTCAGTATGTGCTTGCCAAGTATGTGCCGAGGGGTGAGATTGTTCTCAAAACGAATCCAAATCGGCCAGTCGAGTATTATCCGAATACGGGTATGCCTGGTGACCGTGCGGCCGGTCTTCTGGTAGATGCCGGCAAACAGCTCCCATTGGTTAACACCGTTCAATTCAACATCATTCGCGAAGGAATTACAGCCTGGAACGAATTCCGACAGGGTTATCTAGATGCTACAGGTGTTTCCCAAAACAACTTTCAGCAGGCAATGCCGCGCCCAGATTACCTGTCTCCAGATCTTGCAGCACGCGGTATTCGCCTTGTAAAATCGGTAGGTATCGATGTTGACTACTATATTTTCAATATGGATGATCCTGTCGTGGGAGGCTTCTCAGCCAGAGCAAGGCACCTTAGACAGGCAATCTCAATGGCAATTGACGAACGCGAAGAGATTGACCTCGAAACCTTGGGCCTCGGTACACCTGCACAATGGCTGGTACCTCCCGGCCTATTCGGGTACGACCCGCACTACGTAAATCCGTACCGGGTATTCAATTTACAGCGTGCTAAAGCCCTTCTTGCCGAGGCTGGCTATCCCAACGGCATTGATCCCACCACGCATAAACGCCTGGTAATCTATTACGACAACAGTTACACCGACGCAGCGGGTAGACAGGCGCTGGCTCTACATGTCCGGGAACTAGATGCGCTTGGCATAGACGTGGTCGCACGTTCCTACCGGTACAACGTCTTTCAGGATCATGTGAACAATGGACAGTTCCAGTTCGCTAACTGGGGTTGGGTAGCCGACTATCCAGATCCTGAGAATTTCGCGTTTCTTCTGTATGGACCAAACAAGCGGCCTGGGCCCAATGAATCCGATTACAACAATCCTGAATACAACAGAATATTTGCCGAAATGCAGACAATGAACGACACACCTGCTCGTGCGCACCTCATTGCTGAACTGCGAGACATCTCTGTGCGGGATTGCCCGCTGGTCTATCAGCGTCACTCTGAAGCCTATGCACTGGTTCAGCCATGGCTCAAAAACTACAAGCCAAACCCGATTGCACTGGATTCGCCCGAATACTACAGAATCGATGGCGCATTGCGAGCCAAACTGCAACACAGATGGAATAAGCCCAAGGTGTGGCCACTTGTTCTTGTATTAACTCTGCTCATTGCATCCGCTGTTCCGGCACTAAACGTCGTAAAACAGCGTGCTAACCGCCATGTTCGACGGTCTAAACCAGGAGGTAATGCGGGCTCATGATCGGCTACCTGATACGACGCCTGCTGTATTCCATTCCAATTCTAATAGGCGTCTGTTTTCTCACGTTCGTCCTGTTTTATATGACTGCGTCGCCCACCGAGATTGCACGGCGAAATCTTTCTGCCAAAAATCCAACTGCACAGCAGATTAAAGACTGGGAACACCAGCACGGTTATGACAAGCCGAAATGGCAGCAGTTTGTGGATACAACTGAGGGCCTGTTTTTGCTTCGCCTAGGTCGATCCGACTCAGTTAAGGGTGAGAGAGTTATGACTCGCATCAAGGAGAGCTGGTTCCCTTCATTCGAGATCGCCCTACTGAGTTTTACTGCTGCAATAACCATCAATCTCTCCTTAGCCCTGGTAGTTGCCTACTTTCGTGGAACTTATCTTGACATCTATGGCACATCCCTCTGTGTTTTTATGATGTCAGTAACGTACCTTGTTTACATCATTGGCGGGCAGTTCGTGTTTGGCCGCTTGTTGAAGCTGACGCCGGTTGCAGGATTCCTTCCAGGTTGGGAAAGCCTGCGGTTTGCGTTTTTACCTGTAGTAGTAGCCGTTATAAGTGGTATGGGGGCATCGGTGCGGCAATTCAGAACATTTATGCTTGATGAAATGAACCAGGATTACGTTAGGACTGCCAGGGCAAAGGGGGTTAGCGAAGCTCAGGTGCTGTTCAAACATGTCCTGAAAAATGCAGCTATCCCTGTACTTACTACAAGCGTTCAAGCCATTCCGGGTCTTTTCCTGGGAAGCATTTTACTTGAAAGTTTTTTCAACATTCCTGGTCTTGGCAATTATCTCGTAGACGCAATCAACAGCCAGGACTTTGCAGTTGTGAGGGCAATGGTGTTTATAGGAGCACTCGTTACAATATTTGGCTACATTTTAACGGATATTAGCTATGCCCTGGTAGACAAAAGAGTAAGGCTGGAATAACCATTGCAAGCTTTCACTTCCCTGTTTACGATTAGCAATCTTGTCCCAATAGTCGCCATTGTCGTTGTACTGGCGGGTATCCGGCGTGCTGGTCGACAACCTTTATGGGCAGAAGCCTATAGACGATTGGGGCGCAACAGAGCTGCCATATTTTCTCTTGTCATTATTGGGGTGTACTGTTTCGTCGCCACCCTAGACAGCATTACATGGAAAAGCAACGCGCTTGCACAGCCAGAGTCTGTAATTACCCACCTTTTTAATGCTATGCACGTGGAAGCAGAGCGCACATACTCTGCGCCGTTTGCAAAGATGACCACAGGTGAACCGCACCCACACCCATTGAAAGGGTGGCACGTACTGGGTACTGATGGCAGCGGTAACGACGTATTGCTAGAGACTTTAAGAGGCTGCCGTACATCCATTATAATTGGCGGTTTCACAAGTCTGCTTATCACTCCTGTGGCTGTTCTACTGGGCATGTTGGCAGGGTATTTTGGACATCGCGTCGACGACCTAATTCAATATCTCTATACTACTCTGGGATCTGTACCAGGCATTCTGTTGAATATTGCTTTTCTACTGGTACTTGGTCCGGGGTTGGTTAATCTCTGCTTTGCGCTGGGGATTACTAGTTGGGTTGACCTTTGCAGGCTCGTGCGCGGTGAAACTCTAAAGCACCGAGACCGCGAATATGTGCGTGCTGCACGAGCACTGGGAGTACGTGACATACGGATCCTCGTCACTCACATCCTCCCCAACATACTTCCTGTTGTGATCATCACGGTTACACTTAACTTCAGTTCGCTCGTTCTTAGTGAGACCATTCTCAGCTATCTTGGTATTGGCGTACCTGCTGGAACAGGAAGCTGGGGCAATATGATTGACGCAGCCCGTCTGGAATTAGCCAGGGATCCTATCATATGGTGGAACCTTACCGCTGCGTCTACCGCGCTTTTTATCCTGGTACTGGCGCTTAACGTATTCAGCGATGCGTTGCGCGATGCCGTAGACCCAAGACTGAGGAGCTCCTAGTTTGAACCCTCCACTTCTAGAGGTTAACAGTTTAAGAACGTATTTCAACACACCGGCTGGTCTCAGCAGGGCAGTAGACGGTGTTTCATTTGCGCTCTTGCCTGGAGAGACCATGGCGATTGTGGGAGAGAGCGGCTCCGGAAAATCGATCACGGCGTTATCCATAATGCAGTTAGTGCCTGAACCAGCCGGTTTCATTGAGAGCGGTACTATACAATTTAACGGTAAAGATCTCCTTGATCTAACGTGGGAACAGATGCGCAGTATAAGGGGTCGACAGATTAGCATGATTTTCCAGGAGCCGATGACTAGCCTTAACCCCGTATTTACAATAGGTTTTCAGATACGGGAGGCAATGCTAACACACGGCAAGTATCGCGGTGACGCCGCCACGGCGCGAGCACACTCCCTCCTTGAACGAGTTGGAATGAATAGCCCCGATAAGGTGCTGCGGCAATACCCGCACGAACTAAGCGGTGGCATGCGCCAACGGGTCATGATTGCCATAGCTTTAGCGAATGAACCACAACTCCTGTTGGCAGACGAGCCCACCACGGCGCTAGATGTTACCATACAGGCACAGATATTAACATTGTTAAGGGACCTACAGAGAGACACGGGAATGTCTATGCTACTTATCACTCATGATTTGGGTATTGTATCGCAGGTAGCAGACAAGGTAGCGGTGATGTACGCGGGCCAGATCGTAGAACAGGCGCCCACCAGGGATCTTCTCTCCAACCCCCACCATCCTTATACCCAAGGACTGATCGCCAGTCTGCCATCACGTTCCAGACGTGGTAATGCACTGTTTACGCTGGAGGGCGTTGTACCTCCTCCTACCAGGTGGCCAGGAGGCTGTCGGTTTCACGATCGTTGTTCCAAAAGAATGGAAATCTGCAACACACAAATGCCATCGACAACGAGCCAAGGTGAGTACCGCTCGGTGCGCTGTCACTTGTATCCGTCCGCCGAGGCGGTAACCAGTCAGGAGCCCACCCGATGACCTCTGGTTACAAAGGCATGAGTCCATCTGGACCCACTGACTTCGACAAGCCCGTTCTGGAAGTGCGTGGTGTTACAAAGCAATTTCCTATACGGACTGGCATTTTGGGACGTAAACAGTTTCATACCGCTGTTGATCACGTGGATCTCAGCATTAAACAGGGCAAAACACTGGCGGTTGTTGGCGAAAGCGGCTCTGGTAAAACAACACTTGGCCTCATGGTGCTGGATCTGCTAAAGCCAACGTCAGGTGAGATACTATACCGCGGCCAACCATTCTCTAGTAGGAGTGGTAGCAATAAACGGGCACTACGACGAGAGATGCAAGTCGTTTTTCAAGATCCCTATGCTTCGCTCAATGCCCGCCTGACCGTTCGAGAGGCACTCACCGAGGGGATGGTAATTCACCAAATCGGTACAGGACCACAAGATCGTGAACGGCGCGCACTAGAGTTGCTAGATCACGTATCGCTGCCGGCAGAAACACTGGATCGGTATCCACACGAATTTTCCGGGGGCCAGCGGCAGCGAATTGCCATCGCACGCGCTCTCTCCGTGGAACCAGGGTTTATATTGCTGGACGAACCCACCAGCGCACTGGATGTTTCCGTGCAGAGCCAGGTTCTTAATCTACTCATCAAACTGCAACGGGAATTTAATCTAACCTATCTGTTCATTTCGCACAATCTTGAAGTCGTCAGTTATCTGGCTGATGACGTAGCCGTCATGGAAAAAGGACGAATTGTAGAGCAAGGCCCCGTGGACGACATATTCGATCGACCTGCAGAGGCCTACACCCGTAGACTCCTTGCCGCAATACCACGCATTGGCACTTCTATCAGATAATATCCCACGAGGATCAACCATTGACAACGTTTACTGACAACGAATCAGACCCGTCGCAAATTGATGTCGCCCGCGTAGTCGTCCTGGTCATGCTCCTAGCTCTTATCTCCACGCTAGGCGGCGCAGTGATTGGCCAGACATTACAACGGTTTGAACGAGGACCGCTGCGTCTTTCCGCAGATACAGTAGGTACCATGGCCATAATCCTTGGTATACCGGCTTATATTCAGCCGTTTCTTGGTGCTGGTTCAGATCTGTTTCCAATAATGGGTTATCGGCGCCGATCCTACTTCATTATTGGCTATGTAATCGAGGTCATCGGTTACATCATAATGGCACGGACCCAGCATCTGACCTATGCGTCGCTCATATCGATCCTGCTGGTGATTGGTTTTGGCGGCACATTAGTAAGTGTTTCATTGAACGCAGTAATGGTGCGCATAGGAAACGCCACAGGGCTTTTTGGGACACTTCTCGCACTGCAGAGCTTGGTACCCTTGCTACTTGGGTTGACCATTGCAGCCAATGTGCAAGCATATTCGGCCCAATACCTCTCAATTGAAACCTGTGCACTAATTGTTGCGGGGCTTCTTGCACTGCGAATACCCTTGGCGTTCCTCATACCCGAACGGCCGATAAGCCACAAAGGAATGTCCCACGAACATAGAATATTGTCAAAACAGGCGGATAAGATACAAAATCGTGCAAATATTACGGCGCTCGCCAAGACACTGCTTTCGCCTAGCCTGTGGGTGCTGTTGGGCTACGTGTTTTACCTCATCCTCACTCCAGGTATCAATATTCAACTCTACTATTTTGAGAAGGGCTATCTTCTTTTTAACGACTACACAATCGGATTACTAGTCAAGTGGTCGTCGGCCGGAGTACTCGCTGGACTTCTTGTCTTCGGAATTCTCTCCCGTTATCTTACGATGAGGTCTCTTGTTTGGGGTGCCTTCTTAATGGACTGCGCATCCTACCCCGCATGGTACTTCATGCATGGTCTTTGGGCAGCTCGAATTATCCTAGTTATAACCGGCTTTTTCGGTATTCTCTATGGAATGTTCCTCAATACTCTAGCCGCCCGAGCGACGCCAAAAGGTCTCGAGGGAACCATCTACAGCCTCATAGCGGCGGCAATTGCGTTTGCGGGAAATCTGAGCAACAAGCTGGGTACGTTTCTCTATGACTACTTTGGTCCTAGCAGTCACCACTCTATTATTCACGGCTGGAATATGTCGCTGTTGGTCGGATTTCTGTTCACCGTAGTCGCGTTCATTTTTATACCATTCCTACCAGAGTGGACAAAGAGCAACGTTCCCCTTAAAGCTGCAAAGGAGATTGAGCGTGCGGAACTAGCTGAGCAGAAGGTATAAACTCACGCTGAGCAGAGCCCTCTTCACGCTTTGCAGGTAGCTGCCAGGATGACTGGAACCAGGTGGACTAACTTCGGGCAGAAACACTGTCAAGCACGTACCCGGCAAACGTGCAGGAAATTGGGTGGAAAGCGTACCGGTTATCGCGAAGTAACTGGACCACTCGTCGTGCGCTCTAGCAAAGCGGCTGACAGCATTATGTGCAAGTTGGGAGAGGAGTCAGTTTCGCCTAGACGTTTCAGCAGCAGTTTGCCCGCGCGGACACCTATTGCTTCCCACGGCTGTCTGAAGGTAGATAATACTGCCGGCCGTGGTGAGAAACGCTCAATATCATCACATCCAACAATGCTCACCTGCCCCGGAATATTAATGCCCTGTTCTTCAAGTATTGCCTGCATTCTGAACGCGCTGTAGTCGTTGACACAGAATATCGCACTGGGACGGATGCGATTCATGAAATCTGTAACTAATTCCACACTTGGCGAGCCCGAGAATGGAATCCGAAGAATGCTGTCGGTGCTAGCTTCCAGCCCGTGTTGGCTCATCGCATCCAGGAAACCGGTTTCCCGTTCATTTACCGCGGTAACACGCTCGTCGTTCGACACCAGCGCAATTCGGCTGTGACCCAGTCCCACAAAATATTCCACTGCATCTGCGGCGCATTGAGCATTATCAATACCCACAAAGTCGCAGTTTAGTGTTTTAGGATAACGGTCTACATAGACAACCGGAACCTGCTGCGCGGCCAGTTTCTGCAGAAGGGGCAATGTAGTGTCGCCCCCTTTGTGCCACAGAATAACGCCGGCAGCACCGTCCTCAATTGCTGCTTCTAATCCTGCGTACTCGCGTTGTGCAAGATCAGGTGTAGAGTCGTTGTTATCGAAAAGGACTAATCGCCGATTGCATTGCGATTGTCGAAGTGCACTTTGAATACCGCAGAGAATTGCATGGGATGTTGGATAAAGCAGGTGCTGAGGAAGTATAACACTGATGAACCGGAGGGGGTCCCTACGATTGGCTATCTGCGTTGGTGGTATGCCGTTACGAGCGTCTGCCGCTTCACGCACCCAGGGACGTTTACCCGGCTGGCGTACAATTTGCCCGCTATCCGCTAGCGCAGCAAGTACCGCCCTCACTGCATACCTGTCGACACCAAACTCTATCGATAATTCGCGCTCGGTGGGTAGCCAAGCTCCTGGTTTGTATTCACCCGTTTTTATCCTAGCAAGCAGCGTATCGAACAGTGTCTGAACAATGGGCCGGCGTAGTCGAGACAATGAAACGTTTACCTTTTTGTTATTTTAGGTTGAAATTGGTTGTAATACCAGTAATTATAGTTCTATTCTGGTAAATTGTCAACCTTCTTTCGTAATCCTTATCGGTATCGCCCAAACCTCCAAATAATTGGTCAAATTCAGCTTTTTTGGCGGGCCCGCAGCTTAGGTTTGTTTCATCGAGCTTGTTGTATCATCATCCGGTTGAGACAAACACCACGCGCCCCTCCCGATACCTTCATGCTGCTGGTAAAGTAGGTTATAGCAGTACATCACCACCTTACGAGCGAACAAATACGATGAACCCGTGCGGTTTCAACACGAACACCAAACGGCCAGGCAACTGTTGCAGCAGATCGCATTCACCCAAAACGGGCTTCCAGCACTTATGCACGTTATACTTAACAGGCAAGGAAACATCGAGAGGTCGGTCGCTATTGTTAAATGCCACAACGGCCGTGCTTGCCCCGTAGCATCGTTTGAACGCGAAAAGACCGTCGCGGTCCTTCGCGGCAACTGTGTCATAACTTCCTCGATCAAACACGGGATACGCCTTGCGTAATGCAATAAGGCGTTTCGTAAAATGCAGAAGCGGCTGATTCCACTTTGTTCTATCCCATATCATACATCTACGGTCATCAGGATCTGCTCCACCCTGCAGCCCAATTTCGTCGCCGTAATAGATAGTGGGTATTCCAGGGTAAGTAAATTGAAAAGCCATGGCCTGCATTTGTTGTGCCAAATGCCCCTTGAAGATTGTTGCAAGTCGCACTGTGTCATGGCTACCGAGTAAATTGAACATCACATTCGTGCACGCAGCTGGAGTGTTGTTTCTCACCGTACGAAGAGACCTACGAAACTGTTGTGGGAGGAGTGTTCGATACGCAAAGAAGTTCAGAACGAGTTGCCGCCAGGGGTAGTTCATGACAGCGTCAAACATATCACCCTGCAGCCAAGCATGAGAGTCGCCCCAGTTCTCTCCCACAATATACGCATTGGGGTCTTGTGCTTTTACCTGTTTTCTAAATGCCACCCAATAGGTTGGATCTACCTGATCGGAGGCATCAAGACGCCAGCCATCAATATGCGCAGCTCGTATCCAGTATGTGCCCACATTTAACATGTACTTTCTTGTTGCAGCATTATCAAGATCTAATTTAGGAAGCGTGGGAACACCAAACCAGGACACATAACTTTTCTCACCTAGGTGAACTCTAACAGGAAATCGCTTAACGTAGTAGTAGTGAACAAAAGGTGACTTTGCACCGCGCTTTTCTATCGAGCGGAACCAGCGTGTGTTGACTCCTGTATGGTTAAATACGCCATCTAAGATTACATGCCAGCCGAGTTTATGTACGTTTTCGATTAAGTGCACGAGCTGTGCATTAGTGCCGAAGCGAGGATCAACATGCATGTAGTCGCGCGTGTCGTACCCGTGATTACTGTCTGCGGAGAATATTGGATTAAAGTATATCGCGTTAATTCCAAGTTCTCGCAGGTAAGTTAGCCGTTTTGCAACCCCTGCCAGGTCGCCGCCCATTCTATTCGTGTGGGTGGGAATAGTCCCCCATGGCTTCACGTCGGGGCCATCGTTGGTCGAATCGCCATTACAGAAACGATCTGGAAAGATCTGGTAAAAAACAGAATTGACTGGCCATTTTGGAGGGCTAGGCAAAGGATAACTTGCAGGATCGACAGTAAACCAGTGGATTATCTCATTCGGGCGGAACTCGTGCGCTCCATTCCTATCGTAGAGCACTTTCGCGGTTCCGTCCTCAACAATGAATGCATATCCCATGGGGTTTCCAACGGCAGGTACGCGGGCGCGCCACCTGGCAACCAAAGCATCCTTGTAGTATTGATGAAGAAAGCAACTCGACCCGTTCTCCGTTATCACTACGCATCGCTGGACGTCGTTAGCTCGCGTGGTTAGACCTATAACCATTCTATTGGCGTCAAAACGCCACAGGTACCTGCGATCCTGAACGTGCCTTATCGCTCCAAGTGTAATGAGGTTGTCGCCCAATCGACCAGGCTTCCGGCTATAGTAATCTGGAGATACAACTAACTCCGAATTAATGTTATTGTTGCCGTCATCAACTCCGGTAGCTTTAGGATCTGGTAACCAGGTAGTGCCGTTTACAATAAAGCGATATACGTATACACCTACCGGTATACGTATATTTGTAGCCCATGAACTGTTGGTAGAATTCTTGTGCAATGCGTATTGCCCGGCATTCCAATCGTTAAAGCTGCCAGCTACGTAGACTTTGCGAGCACCTGCGGGCGGCACAAACTGAAAGTGAGTAAGTACGCTTTGCTGTGCCACCGATGCGGAAGGTATTAAACCCAGCGTAGCGGCAGCACCTGCTAGCTTTCGGCGCTTCCGCCGCCCAGCAGTAAAATTGCTCATTTTACGGCTTCCCCGATGTCGACGTGCCAGACTGCAGTTGCTGTATAGCGTGTTGTTTGGCTGCAGGCGGAATGCCCGGGTTGTTTTCGATATCCTTAATCTGCTGTTGAACAGATTTGTGAGTTTCAACCGGGGGGGCGGCAGGAGGTGCCTGCTGGCCATTGCAACCAGCAATAGAGGCCATTGCAACACAAACGGCTAGTCTACGTAATGATACAGGACGTGGTCGCATCTCTTTTTAAAACCTTTCATGAAAAACCCGCATACCATAGTTACTGGTATGCGGGTAGGTTGAGCAGAAGGCGGCTACCTACTGAACGCTTGGCGACGCCCACGTGAAGCCCCATGCGTTCCATTCGTTGTTCTTTCCACTCCATTCCACGCCCTCAGGATAGAGCTTTGAGAACTGGAACCAATGTGCATGTCCATCCATGAACACGACATTTGAACCATTACTGTGTCGTCCGTCAGCAGGAGCTCCCCAGAATGCGGGTCCGGGCCACACAAAGTTTGCTGGCGGGAAATCGATGAGCATTACGCACTTCGCCGGGCTAGTAATGTTTGGGGAGTCAAAAGACTGGCCCGCCTCGTACCCACCATATTTACCATTGCAACCTGTCTGCCAGTTATAAAGTGACCAGTTAGTTGCATAATCCATCGGTGGGTAGACGTCATTATAATATTGTGCCGCACCAACCTGTGAATGAGGAAGACCTACGCAGCCATCATCAGGCGGAAGCATGTAATCTGTGCCGTTATCACGCTGTTTGTGCTGCAACGCTCCCTCGGGATAGGAAGAGTCGGGGCACTTGAAAATCGGATTGCTTTTGATGTAGGGCACGAGCTTTGCCGCCACCTGATACGTTTCTGGGTAGCTTCCGTAAACGGGCAAGTAGTTGTCATAGTCTTGCGCATACATTAATTCAGCAAGGCCCATCTGCTTTTCATTGGAAAGACAGGAGATCGCTCGAGCCTTCTCACGCGCCTGTGCGAATACAGGGAACAGAATGGCTGCCAGTATAGCAATAATTGCAATAACCACGAGCAGTTCGATCAGCGTGAAGCCGCTTCGCTTGTTCATAGTACTTATATCTCCGCGATATGTTGAGAATTCAAATGACAGTTGCTAAGATTTCTGCCATTCGGAAAACCACCTGGGTATAGAGAACAGAAAGTGCGTATAATTATTCGCGTAACGAGAACAGGAAGAATACGTATTCTTGCCAATTCGTAAGCGAATGCTACTCATCCAACATTGCGTGTAGACAGCCGCTCTATTAGCCGGCTCTCGACAATTCGCCGATGATGATCCACCGGCTGCTGTTCTATTAGGTCTATCAGCATATTGGTCGCTTGTCTAGCAAGTTCACCAATATTGATGCACACAGAGCTAAGAGGTGTATCCAGATGCGAACAGAATGTAGAGTCGTTGAACCCTACGAAGGCTATCTGCTCCGGTACCGACACTCCCCTGCCACGTGCCAGGCGCAACGCCCCGGCAGCGGTGAGGTCATCTACCGAGATAACAGCATCGACCTCTGGCACATTTGCCAACAATCTACGCATAGCGATTTGGCCGCCTTCGCTGGAGAAATCGCCGTGCACGATGAGCCTATTGTCCATAGGTAAGCCTGCTGCTGATAACGCAGCTTTGTAGCCTGCCTTTCGATCTTCGGAAACATTAACTCCAAGAGGGCCGCCAATATAAGCTATGTGGCGGTGCCCGTCTGCAAGAAGCTTTTCTGTCACCATACGGCCGGCCGCTACATTATCATTGTCGACGGACAACACACTTGTGCCGTCACCGTATCGGCCTATCAGTACAAACGGAAATCCACCCGCCACCAACCTGGCGATGCGCTCATCGAAGTCTCGCGACTCAACCAGGATAAGACCATCCACTCGTCGAGTTCGCAGCAACTCTTCATGAATTGTACGCTGAGACCGCATTGTACGGGCAGTGTCAACGCACAGATGATATCCTCGCTCATTAGAGATCTGTAATATCGCCACGACAAGCGGGCTAAAGAACGGATCTTGTGACAAAGCATCCGGGGCACGATGTACTACTAACCCCAATGTACCGCTTCTCTGCACACGGAGCGATTGGGCCTGAAAGTTTGGAGCATAATCCTGCTCCTGAACTATTGCTAGTACGCGCTCTCTAGCCTCTTCATTTACTCGAGGATCATTGTTGAGTACCCGAGAGACTGTGGCCTGTGACACACGCGACAACCGGGCGATTTCTCGCTGGGTAGGCATGAGATGCACGTTTCCTTTCCGACGTATTGCATTTTGAGAATTCGTATTCTCATTTGAGATTATATCGCCCTTTTCGTGAATTGTCAAGGTAAATCGCATTCCATTTTTTGACATTCGCAATAATCATTTCAAACTAACCTATTGCAACTTTCACAAATTTACTGAATTACATCGCTTCCGTTCGAAGTTGCTGAAGCTCCACCACGGGATTTAAAGCGCCAATGCAGATTTGGACCATTGCCATAGCGGGCACTCGTCGTATCACTCATTCGCAAAGCCTTGGCGTGCCCGTCCACAAACACGGTGTCAAGTGTTGCGCGCAAATCAAACTCTGAGTAGTGAACTGGCGCGTGGAAGTCCCACTGTTCCCAGATCATCGCCATACCAGCCGCATCCTGTATGCCACTAGTGCGACCTCCAGCAGCCAGGTACATTTTTAGCTCGAATGAGGTGTAAGGACGTGCCGTTCGATCGGTATCTGCGGGACAGAAGAAAACTGAATTGCGTCCGTGCCCTTTCGGCAATCTACGCGTTACATACGGACGAGTAAGCAGTGCCCAATTCAACTGCCCCGCAGAGTCATGCGTACCCCGGCAGAAGTGCGAATGCCAGTAGAGCTGATCCGCGGAATGTTCACGATCCAGGCGATCCACCATGTAGCCAGGGTAGCCACCATCGTAATCCTGGGAATACATAGACAGCGCCAAACCAAGCTGATGCATATTATCAATGCACACAGTTTGGAGGGCTTTGTGTCGCTCAGCCCGAATCACCGGCACCAAAAAGCCTGCGAGTATTGCGATGATCGCCAGCACGACGAGCATCTCAACAAGCGTAAACCCGGTCGGCTTATAATGCTGTTTCAACCCGTGATCTCCCAGCACCAATTACGCGTTGAAATACCGTTCATACTGTAACAGTTAATTTTAGGTCTATTCGCATATTATGAGTTTATCACAGGTTGGTGCATCTTGCGAATCGGGAAGATAAAATGTTAATCTGCACCATCAGGTCAGCTCATTTAAATAGTATTTTAACGTAGGCGCCAATCCTTGCTCGAGGTCAAACCTTGATCGGAAGCCTAGAGCATCGGCAGCCTTGCTTGTATCCGCACCAGAATGCCGAATATCACCCGCTCGCGCTTGTTCGTGAACCGGCTCTAACCGTCGGCCGCTTAATTTGTACAGTGTCTCCAAAAGGTCTAATAACGACACAGACCTACCGCTGCCGATGTTATATACCTCTCCGGCTGCAGTGGCAGGCGCCTCCAGACCTGCAGCGATATTCGCTAGGGCAACATCCTCCACATAGCAAAAGTCTCGTGTTTGTCCCCCATCGCCATATACCGTAGGCGGCCTATTATTCGCCAGGCAGGTTATGAAACGTGGAACTACGGCAGCATAGTGACTATTAGGATTTTGACCCGGACCGTACACGTTGAAGTACCTTAAGGCGATTGCCTCTACACCGAAGTTTTTGGTGAATATTCGGCAATAGTGTTCACCGCACAGCTTCTGTAAACCATATGGGGACTCGGGCATTGGAAGCATCTGCTCGTTAACTGGCGTTACCGCAGTATTGCCGTAAACTGCGGCCGAGGATGATAGAACGAAACGATGTACTCCAGAATCCCGGCACGCAATCAACATATTCAGTGTGCCTTTGGTATTTATCTCCTCGGTGCCTACTGGATCCTCAAGCGATTGCGGCACGGAAATTGCAGCTGCCATATGGAAGACGCAGTCAATCCCGGTACATGCCCTGCGACACATCTCCTCATCACGGATATCGCCTTGGAGTAGGCTGACCTGCCCATCGAACCGACTGAGGCGGCGTATATCACCAGTAGAAAGGTTATCTAGGACCGTTACCCGAATTCCTCGCGATACTAACTGCGAGACCAGGTGTGAGCCAATAAAGCCAGCTCCTCCTGTTACAAGCGCATTGGGCATGATAGGCGTATTTCTCCGTTCAGTCACATCAACATGCGAATTGGGTTTTTCCTATTTGATTATGGCCCATAATCGACTTTGAATTTACCTGCAGAGCCGTATTGGTTGCCTGATTGTGAAATATTACACATGCTTGGATGTTGTGCAAGAATGAGCAGATTGTCAATCGCGCAGGTATCCTATTTACTAGCCTATAGCCTGTTCGATTAGCGTTCGCGTCTGTGAACGGTCGTCCCAATCGAAACGGCTGCAAGTTTTAACGCCGGTTAGCACATTTTATTTTGATCTAATTTATTGGAGGAGCTATTCCGTGGACCATTCAACCCTCGAGTTTCTCAAGACCATGGTAAACACACCGGGTCCATCTGGTTACGAACAGGCGGTTCAAGCCGTATACCGCAGGTACGTTCAAACCTACGCCGACACGGTTACAACCGACGTCCTTGGAAACGTAACCGCAGCGATCAACCCCGAACACCCATTGCGGGTGATGCTGGCAGGTCACGCGGACGAGATTGGGTTTCAGATTAGGTACATTGCGGACGACGGCAGTCTTTACTTCGGCCAGATAGGCGGCCATGATGGCGTAGTCGCCGTAGGCCAGCGTGTCAATATTCATACCGCCAACGGACCGATTTCAGGGGTACTGGGCCGTAAGGCAATTCACCTCCTGGAAGCTGGAGAACGCGACAAGGTACCACGTACAGATGATCTCTGGATCGACATAGGCGCGATAAACGGCGATGAGGCCAAAAAAGTAGTTGCCATTGGCGATTGTGTAACCTACGCACCAGAGTTTCAGATGCTGCAGGGCACGCGTGCTACAGCTCGCAGCTTTGATAACAAGATGGGCTGCGTGGTAGTGGCCGAGGCGTTGCGGTTGTTAAAAGAGCGTAGCGTGCAGTGCGGTGTCTTTGCAGTAGCCAATGTTCAGGAGGAGATTGGCTTGCGAGGTGCCAGGGCGGCGGCCTACGCAATTGCGCCTAAGGTGGGTATCGCCACGGACGTCTGCCATGCGATGGACTTTCCAGGTGCTGACAAAAAGAAGGTTGGCGATATCAAGCTAGGAGCGGGTCCGGTTATAGGTAGAGGGGCCAACATCAATCCACGCGTATTCGAGCTATTAGTTGCCGCAGCAATAAAGCTTGATATTCCCTATCAAATTGAAGCGCTGCCGGCGGGGACAGGTACGGATGCAAATGCAATGCAGGTCTCACAAGGTGGAATGGCAACTGGCCTGATTTCTGTACCGCTACGGTATATGCACACTCCTTGTGAAGTGATGGATCTAGACGACATCAGTAATGCCGCGCTCTTAATGGCTGAGTTTGTGGCGGGTATCTCTCAGGAAACTAATTGGATTCCCTAGTTGCATAGGCGGTTTGTGCCGCGAAGTGCACGTCGGCCGCCGATACCCCGTGAAGCTCCGCTGCAGCGCGTACATCTTCGTACTCCGGTGCAGCGGTAGTTTCCCTGCCCTTCCATGAACCTACCTTAACTCGTATTGGGCCATAATTAGTCTCCACCGTAACCCATTTGCGACTCTGTATAAACCTCTCGGCTTCTAGCATTCTAACACCTAGCGTCGTACTATTGGTAAAAATGATGTCTGCCGCACGTTCGCTTAACTTCGGCGATATTAGCACGGTAAGCAGAAAGCCGGGTCTCTGCTTTTTCATCTGGATGGGCGTGTAGAATACATCCACGGCACCTACTTCGAACAGACGACTGCTTAAGATCTCGCAAAACTGTGGGTTCATGTCGTCAATATTCGCCTGCAATATATCCACCGCAGTAGGAGTTTCCGAATGGGAAGAGACCATCTGCTCGTGTGAATGTGGAATGTCACGTAGTATGGAAACAGCATGCTCCAGCAACGGACCTATTAGCTGAATTCCGTCGCGAACGCCACCTACCGATCCCGGAAGGTTAACTATCAGCGTACGTCCCTTCACCCCTGTCACGCTGCGCGACAAGACCGAATTTGGAGTCCTCCGGTAGGCATGCCAGCGAACCAGTTCTGATATGCCCGGTACCTCACGCTCAATTACGGCGAGAGTTGCCTCCGGGGTGACATCTCGTGGTGCCAGGCCCGTTCCACCCGTAGTGATAACTAGCCATGCACCACTATTGCAGGCCGAAATGAGTACATCAACGATCTGATCTTTCTCATCTGGTACCACCACACGCTCTTGCACATTCCAACCGAGCGCGGCGAGCATGCTTACTGCCAGCGGGCCAGATTTGTCCTCCGCTTCGCCACGGCTGCAGCGGTCGCTCACGGTCACCACTACGGCTATCATATCCTGCCCTCTAATGCCGCTGTAATTGCCGGTTCATAGGCGTAAAGTGGCCTTGGTCCGCCCTGCCAAATGCGTATAACACGGCCCTGCTTATCAAACAGCAAAGTGACAGGTACATCCTCTATACTACCAAAACGGTATCGCACCTGCCTATTTGCGTTTACCTGCGGATAATCAATCCCATTTTTCCGACACCAGGACAGTATCGCGTGTCTGTCGGAAATACCATTTTCCGCCGCACCAATAACGCGCAGACCTGCAGACCGGTAGTGGCTATAGAGTTGCACAAAGGAAGGCATCTCTGCAATACAGGGACCACAGCCCATACCCCAAACGTTCACGAGTGTAACATGCCCCATGAGGTCCGCGTTTGTTAAGGCGCGACCCGATACTCCTTCCGCGTAGAAGTCACCAACGGCATCGGTATGTGTAGGCGTAAACGGCTTAATATTGTTGAATGGTGCGTCCGTTTTCCACTGTGGCCCGCGGGATTTCCACCATTTAAGCCACTTGGCAGTTATAGCATCGCGCTTAGTGATTGATGCCAATCGGGAAACGTGCCACTGGTTGCCCAAGGCTATTGCAAGGGTAACGGTAGCGAACTGCACCACATCGGAATCCCTGCTGCGAAGGCCCGATATCAATCCGGGTATAAGTTGCAATCGCAAAGGATTGTGTCTATTTCTGGTCATCCATTGAGCAAGTAACTCTCCTGCATCTTCCGCTACCCACGGATCCTCATCTTGCAGACCGCACAGAAGGTAGTACAATCCAGGCTTTACCGTATCCTGGTGAATAACCTCCATGGCGCGTGTACGCACGACGGAGTCCTCATCATGGAGAAAACTAATCAAGAACTGAAGTGTTGGCTCCGGAAGCGACCTGTGCTTGCCCGGATCCAAAACATAATGCTGCCCCACCCAATCAACAATGGCGTATCGCAATCCCTCACTCGCCCGGGTGTGGTCGGCACCAGCCAGGTTAAGCACATATGGCAACTGTGCATTGTCTGGAAGCTTTTGAACGACGGCTGCCAAAGCCGCAGGTGCCTGCTCGTGGTTGCCTTGTAGGGGATTATGGCTTCTGACACTGTGATCATGTGTCAACCGCACTATAATGGCGACTGCAAGTAATATGACTGAAATAGTTACCCAACCAGGAATACGTGACCGTTGGTGCGCGGTGTTGCTTTCGCTCTGCATGCTATTTGGTCCCCTCCCCCCGTAGCTGCCCCTTACATCCCAGTATGGCATACAGGTAATCCTGATATTTATATCCCGCCAGAGTGTGAACTATTTCACACCTTTTGTGACAAATAATACACTAGCAAAATGCCTAATTATGCATTATCATTTGTATAATAGACTAACCTCGGTTCTGCGACTATACGACTCTGTATAAAGCGGTCGTCTCACGACAACTGGCGCTGCGACGCAGAGGTCAGCAGGGAGATTATAACGTGAAGATAACTTTACTTGGCACTGGTGCGGCTGAAGGCTGGCCGGGCCTCTTTTGTGATTGTTCCGTGTGTCAATACGCACGAGCAACCGGTGGCAAGAATATTCGATCACGTGCATCGGCGATTATCGATGGTGTACTAAAAGTGGACCTCCCTCCAGACCTACACATGCAAGCTGTACAGAATTCACTTAATCTGCGAGAACTGCGGTATTTACTTGTTACTCATTCGCACGATGATCATTTGTGCCCTACAGAACTACAGTACATGGGGCAGTGGTTCACCACGGAAGCCCTGCCTGAAACCTTGCGGATTGTGGGTCCATCGCCCGCGCTCAACCGAATTCGCCGAGAAGTCGACATCTCAAGACTACCAGTCTGCCTTACTACGGCACTTCCAGACCACCTTTTGAGCTTCGAGGACTATCGTATCACCGCTATTGAGGCAGTTCATGATCCATCACAACTGTGCCTTAATTACATCATAAAAGCCCAAGATGGCACGCAAATTCTTTACGCCTCCGACACCGGGTGGTATACCGAGACTACCTGGCAGTTTCTAGAGCGACAGGAGTTTGATGCTGTGATTGCCGAGTGCACAAAAGGACCCATACCCACAGAATATACCGGCCACTTAGACATGTACCAAGTAATTGAAATGAAGTCACGCCTTCAACGAGCCGGCTCAATCAATGAAAATACTCCCTTTGTAGCCACCCATTTCTCCCACATGGGTGGCGCGAACCATGAACAACTGGAAGCAGTTCTCGGTCAACATGGAATTATCACCGCATTTGACGGCTACAGCCTAACAGTGTCGCACTCATTGCCTTTGGTGCCCGCTCGCTAGCTATGTCCACTAAATCCGGC
The DNA here is from genome assembly GCA_021777995.1 of bacterium. Taxonomy (GTDB): domain Bacteria; phylum Armatimonadota; class Chthonomonadetes; order Chthonomonadales; family Chthonomonadaceae; genus JAJZFK01. Next base: position 26,022 of record JAJYCW010000011.1, on the reverse strand, counting down.
GAAGGATAGGTAGTTGCCGCCAAGAACAGGCACCGCGCTTACCTTCTTTCAAACGAGGCGGGTATAATGCACCTATGTCGCGCAACACCTCGCTTTTCATCATGCTCTGCTTGGCCTGTATATTTCGGTGTTGCATATCGGCCGCTGCAAATCCCAAAAATTCGGATTCTCAGCTCACGCCGCCGCCTGCCATTGGCCGAGAGTTTAGGGCAGTGTGGGTCGCAACTGTAGCTAATATCGACTGGCCCACGAATAAGGGCCTACCGGTTAGTATTCAGAAACAGCAGCTTCTAAGCATCGTTAATAAGGCTGCAAGTCTTAAACTGAATACTATTATCTTTCAGGTACGTCCCGCGTGCGACGCTCTTTACAAATCGTCAATCGAACCGTGGAGCGAATTCATTACAGGAGTACAGGGTCGCGCGCCCGTTCCTGCATATGATCCTCTAGCTTTCCTGATACATGCTGCCCACCTTAAGGGAATTCAGGTACAAGCCTGGTTTAACCCTTTTAGGGCGCGATTTGCCCTTAGCAAATCCCCCCTTGCAAACAATCAGGTAATCCGCGTACACCCACACTGGATCGTACACTACGGGGATCAAACGTGGCTTAACCCAGGCCTTCCGCAGGTGCAACGATATGTTACGCAGGTTATCCTTGATGTAGTTCATCGCTATAACATCGACGGAGTTCACCTCGATGACTATTTCTACCCGTATCCTGAAAGAAGCGTTGCCGGTGGGTACATTCCCTTTAACGACGCACAAACCTACCGAGCCTACAAGTCGCGTGGAGGCACCCTCGCTCTAGACAGCTGGCGCCGTCGTAACATTGACGACTTCGTGCGTAACCTATATGCGGCAGTAAAGTCTGTTAAGCCATGGGTCCTGGTTGGAATCAGCCCATTTGGCATCTGGCAGCCGTCACATCCGCCCACCATCGAAGGTTACAACTCATATGCAATGATCTACTCCGACTCCCGACTCTGGTTAAGGAGCGGATGGTGCGACTACTTAGCACCGCAATTGTACTGGAAAATTGAACCGCAGGCTCAAAGTTTTCCTGTCCTCCTCACCTGGTGGCAACGGCAGAACTACCGTCACCGCCATATTTGGCCCGGTCTCTATGCCGACCGTGTTGATAAATCTTTTGGTGCGGGCAGCTGGCCGACTTCAGAGATAACCGATGAAATAAAAATTACCAGAACGGTACCAGATTCTGATGGAGCTGTGATGTTCAGCATGGTTACCCTGATGCACGATGTGAATTCAATAGACGCAGCGCTATCGAAAGTATATCACCATAGGGTATTACTACCAGCATCCCCATGGCTTGGTGATTCCAGGCCCGCTCAGCCAACAATCGCATTGGAACAAGCCATAAACTCCAGTGCTAAACCTGCTACGGTGGAATGGACAAGCAGCCATTCAAGAGTAACCGTGCGTTGGTGGGTGCTGCAAGTACGCACCGTCGATGGCTGGCATTCCTATATACTTCCTGCGGACTGTAGGTCTAAGGAGCTTCCCTCCGGAGCATTGGAGGCATCTATTCTGGCTGTATCACCAAGCGAGATAGAGTCAGAGTATTCATTAATCAACTTACGGCCTAAAGCTGTACTGGCTTCAAAAAAGCACCTTCAGCCAGAGCCAAAGCAACCCGAACAATACGAACGCACTGGAGCAAGTAAATGACGGATTCATTTAACAGCCGCAGTCGAATGACTACTGCAGGCGCCGAACGCGCACCCAACCGAGCAATGTTGCGCGCGGTGGGGTTCAAGGACAACGATTTCGATAAGCCAATTATCGGCGTAGCAAATCTCCACTCAGACATCACCCCGTGCAACATGCACCTGGATAGACTTGCCAGAAAGGGCATAGAGGGGGTCTACGCTGGCGGGGGCATGCCACAGGTGTTTGGCGCCCCTACTGCCTCGGATGGCATTATGATGGGGCACCAGGGGATGCGGTACAGCCTTGTATCGCGCGAGGTAATTGCTGACAGCATTGAAGTTGTAAGCGGCGGCATGAATCACGATGGTGTACTGACCATTGGTAGTTGTGATAAAAATATGCCTGGCTGCATCATGGCTGCCGCCAGGATGAATATACCCTCAATATTCGTCTATGGCGGGTCGATCATGCCTGGAGTAGGAGAAGCGGGCGAGGATCTCGATGTTGTATCTATCTTTGAGGCAGTCGGACAGTTTCAGGCTGGTACTGCCGATGCCGCACATGTACACGACGTAGAATGCAATGCTTGTCCTGGAGCTGGCGCGTGCGGGGGTATGTTCACGGCCAACACCATGGCGAGCGCGATAGAAGCCATGGGAATGTCTTTACCCTATGATGCGAGCTACCCTGGGGTATCGTCCGCCAAAGATAGAACTGCATTTCAGGCTGGATCACAGCTTGTAGAGCTTATCCGCCAGGGCATCCGACCCCGCGACATCATCACCAGGAAAGCACTGGAAAATGCCTATACCCTGGTTCTGGTGTTAGGCGGCTCCACCAACGCGCTTCTGCACCTTACTGCCATTGCGAGGGAAGCTGACGTAGACTGGGACCTGAAAGATTACGACAGGTTGGGAGACCGCATTCCACACCTTGCCGATTTGCGCCCCTCCGGAAAGTACGTTATGTACCACCTTCATGCAGCAGGTGGTACACCCGCAGTTCTGAAGATGTTGCTGGAAGCTGGTTTGCTGCATGGTGACTGCCTTACGGTTACCGGTAAAACGCTCGCAGAAAACCTTCATGACGTCATGCCTATTAATAAACGGCGCCAGACAGTAGTGCGACCTCTAGATAATCCTATTTACCCAACCGGTCACCTGGTGGTGTTGCATGGAAACCTTGCAACCGAGGGAGCTGTTGCCAAGGTTGCGGGATTGAAATCTCGCAGCATCACGGGTCCTGCTCGGGTGTATGATGGTGAGGAGGCATGTTTCGCGGCCGTGCAGCGACGGGAGGTGAAGCCCGGAGATGTGGTAGTTGTTCGAGGAGAGGGCCCCGTGGGTGGCCCGGGCATGCGCGAAATGCTGGCTGTTACGGCTGCGCTGGTTGGTCAGGGCCTTGGCGACAGTATTGGACTGCTGACCGATGGTCGTTTTTCTGGTGGTACTCACGGGTTGGTTGTGGGGCACGTTGCACCTGAAGCTTGGGTTGGCGGGACCATTGCACTGCTGAAAGACGGCGATATCATCACAATCGACGCTGACAAGAAATTACTGCATGTTGATCTGAGCGACGAGGAACTTGCTGAGCGTCGTGCAAATTGGCAGCTGCCAGCACCAAGAGAGACACGCGGCGTGTTGGCAAAATACGCAAAATGTGTTCGTTCCGCAGCCGACGGAGCTGTTACCTTTTAGAGCTTAATGGGGTGTTCGGCCTAACGCCGAGCACCCCTATCTGCTGGCCAGCGGTTGCCACCCTACCCATGCATTGAGACAGTTTTTCGCCATCTCGACATCTGCGTCAATTTGCATCTTGAGTGCAACGAGGGTTTCAAACTTTTCCTCGCTCCGCAGCCGTTTTACAAAACGCACTTCTATTTTACTGTCGTAAAGGTCGCCCTCGAATCCAAAAAGATAGACCTCTATACTTCTACCTGCATCGGCAACAGTGGGCCTAGATCCAATGCTGCAGGCGCCACCAAATACCCTACCATCCTCTAGCTGCACCATAACCGCATATATTCCGTCTGCGGGCACAATCTGACGTTCAACACTGCTGAGATTTGCAGTGGGGTACCCCAATTTCCTACCTAATTGCTGGCCCTTGATCACCCTGCCTTCGAACAGATAAGGGTGACCTAACAGCTTTTCGGCACTAGCAATATCACCTTGGCCAATCCGCTCTCGGATGCGACTGCTGCTTACTGCTACAGAATCAACTTCCACGGGATCCAGTGCCTCTACAACGTAAGAGAGATTTCGCTGATTGGCTTCCAGGTAGTGTACGTCGCCTGCTCTGTTGCGTCCAAAACAGAAATCACGCCCCTCGACAATTGCTGCAGCTGACAAGGTTGACTTTAGCACATGCTTCAGAAATACTTCACGATCCATTTCAGCCAACTCATCGTCAAAGCGTGCAATGACCAGATTATCTACTCCCAAGAAATCAATTAACTCCGCGCGTTGGCTCGAAGTTGTTATGTGTCTGGGTGCTGTTTCGGGACGTAGAAGCTCTGCGGGGTGCCTGTCGAAGGTTAGCACTACCAAGGGGCGGCCATTGGCTCGCGCATCGTCTGCAGCCTTCTTTATCAGTGCCTGATGTCCTAGATGCACTCCGTCGAAGGAGCCAATTGCAACCGTCGTATTTTGAGAGAACGCTGGAACGGTCTCTAGGCCATTGAATATTCTCATTGCACGTTAAAAACCTTAAACGGCTGTAGGTACCCATCGGCCTCTCTGGCGACCGCAAGTAGCCTGCGGTTTGCGGAAAACAACATAATTACGCCATGGTTAAGTTGCGCAGTCGAGTTCTCCAGAAAATTTGAAGGCTGTATCGGCAGTGCGATGCCGTGGCTAACCTGGTCTATTGCAGATTGCTCATCAACTATGTAAGCAGGATAACTAGCAACGGCCTGCTCCATTGGAATTAGCAGTTTGCGCAGCTCTGTAATATCTGCCTTGGACGAAATCGTATCTAGTGACACGGCCTCTTCGACTGTAAATGCATTTTGTGGTGTATTACCAACCCACGACCGTCGAAGTGAGGACATGATTGCTCCAACGCCAAGTGCCCGCCCAAGATCATCGGCGAGAACTCTTACGTAGAATCCCGACGAACACGTAATCTCAAAAGTTGCGAGAGGCACAACTCCAGGTGTGAACTCTGCAAGTTCCAGTTCATCCACATACACCTTGCGCGGTTGACGCTCAACGACCTTTCCCTCACGGGCCAACTCGTACAGCCGCTTTCCTTCGTGGTGCACCGCGGATACCATGGGTGGCACTTGAAGAATTGCCCCAACAAATCCGTACGCGGCATTCTCAATATCACGTCGGGTCAGGTGGGATCCATCCCTCTGTTCGACGATGACTCCTGTGGAATCATAAGAGTTTGATTGAAGGCCAAACTGAAACTCTGCAGTATAGTGTTTTTTACAGGAGGTTAGATACTCGGCAAGGCGTGTTGCCATACCGAGACACAGCACCATTACCCCGGTGGCCATGGGGTCCAGCGTGCCGGTATGCCCTACCTGACGTGTGCGAAAAGCACGGCGAATAAGGTTCACCACATCATGAGACGTACAACCTGAAGGTTTGTCGACCACAAGAATTCCACACGGGGACTGTAGATCCATTAAACCTGTTCGACGCTCCGACGCACCATGCCGACAAAATATTGATGTATGGCGTTGTTGGTGGTCAGCTCCGGATGAAAGGCAGTGGCCAGTAGCCTTCCCTGTTGAACTGCAACAACTCTGTCACGGTAGGTAGCCAGTACTTTCACGGCAGGTTCATAGTGAGCAACAAACGGGGCGCGTATGAAAACCCCTCGAACAGGTATAGATCCATCAGCCGTATCGACCACCAAATCCGTCTCAAAACTATCCACTTGTCGCCCAAATGCATTTCTGGCTGCGCAAATATCCATCAAGTTCAATGTCGGTTGATCTGGACGCTCATTCACCTGCTTCGCCAGGAGAATCAAACCAGCACATGTACCGTATACCGGCATTCCTTGTTGGGCACGTTGAATAATCGCCTGGCCCAGGCCCGATATCGTGAGGAGCTTGATGATCGTAGTAGACTCACCGCCGGGAAGTACCAAACCGTCTACAGACTCCAGATCCTGTTGCGTTCGAACTTCCAAGGCATTGACACCTGGCAAGGTTTGAAGCATCTTAATGTGCGCATGAAAGTCGCCCTGTACCGCAAGCACTCCAATTGAAATATCCGCCATCTAGCCTATCTCACCCTGGCGCCAACAGGCACGAGCTCTTCTGGCCGTACCAATACTGCCCGCCCCTCGACGTCTGCAGCAAGCAGCATACCTTGTGATTCTATCCCGCGCATCTTTCGTGGCTGCAAATTGGCTACCACCACAACCTGTCGGCCTTCCAGATCTTCTGGCTTGTAGTACTCTGCAATACCCGCCAGTATCGTACGCGCTTCGTCACCGGCAACCTTTACAGTCAGTCGTAACAGCTTCGTGGCATTAGGAACAGGCTCTGCGGCAAGCACCTCCCCAACTTTAAGCTGGACCTTCATAAAGTCTTCAATGCCAATCATGATGCTATCATCCCCGGGTTGAACAGCCTGTACGGGTGTTCCGGGCTTTACCGCCTCGTTGGTTGTATCCACCGATGTTACTTGCTCCTCGTTTTTATTTACCAGTGCGCCAATCTGCATTAGTTCAGCTTCCGTGGGCGACGTGTCCGTGATACGCGGGAAGATAGGAACAGCCGCATCTACCACGGTTCCGGGTGCGAGTTTACCCCAGTCCAGGTCGCTGCAATGTGGAGAGGTTTGGGATGCACCAACCTGGCCGCACAATGCCATACTCGCTGTAGGCATAAATGGCGCAAGTAGAAGCGCACAAATACGCGCGGCTTCCAGGCAGCTATAGAGAATAGTATCGATTTTGGCTTGCGCTTCCGTATCGCCTGCTGTTACCGCCTTAGCGAGTGCCCACGGTGCGGAGGTGTCAATATACTTGTTCATGCGCGCAACCAGCTGCATAACAATCTCGATAGCACTGTTTAATTTGAAGTGAGACATATGCTCGTGATAGGTCTGTTGAACCACCCGCGCAAGTGCCACGATTTCAGGATCCGGCGACGCACACTCTGGAATAATTCCTGCGCAGAATTTGTGGAGCATATTCACTGTACGGTTGACCAGATTACCAAGGTCATTCGCCAGATCGGTGTTATAACGACGAAGAAACGACTCTACCGAAAACTCGGTATCAAGCCCGAAGTTCATCTCCCGACAGAGCATGTAACGGAGTGCATCAACAGCGATTGAACGGTCAATACCCGCCTTAGAGGCGATCAACAGCTCAAAAGAGGTAGGATGAGGCAGACCACCAGTGCTCTTTCCGGCTTTCTCACCAGCACGCAATCCTGGTAAAGTCCAGAAGCCATGGGCAAACACGCACTTCGGCAGGGGTATGTCCAGTGCAAGGAGCATTGCAGGCCATAGAGTGGCGTGAAAACGAACAAATATCTCCTTGCCCATAAAATGAAGATCCGCCGGCCACCATTTTTCCCACTCTGGATCATCCGGCCACCCGGTAGATGCAAGATAGCTGATCAGCGCGTCGAACCAAACGTAAATGACCTTGCTGGGGTCGCCCGGAAATGGTATCCCCCAGCCCTTGTTTGGCCGCGTTATACAGATGTCCCGAAGACCCTCATTAATGAACCCAACAACTTCATTCTTCCTGAATTCCGGCTGAAGAAAACCCGGGTTCTCTTCGTAATACTGTAGGAGCCTGTCACCGAACTGAGACAGCTTGAAGAAGTAGTTCTCCTCGCTAACGCGAACCACCGGCTTTCCGGTTTCCTTAGATCGGCCATCTACAACGTCAGTGTCCCGATAAAAGGTTTCGTCGCTCGTGCTGTACCAGCCCTGGTACGTGTCCTTGTAAACAAAGCCACGTTCAACAAGTCGTGTAAAAAATTCCTGCACTGCCCGAATGTGACGCGGTTCGGTGGTGCGAATAAAGTCATCGAACCGCACGTCAAGATCCTGCCAACAGGCGCGAAATGCTGCCGACAGGCCGTTAACGAAGGCATCGGTAGGCTTTCCCGCTTGTTCTGCTGCGTCTTGAATTTTGGCTCCGTTTTCATCGGTACCAGTAAGCAGTCTTGACTTTTCACCCAACGTTCTATGGTAACGCGCAATTGCATCACATGCTACTGTAGTCAGTGCAGTTCCGATATGGGGCAAGCCATTAACGTAGTATATCGGTGTGGTGATATAGAAACCATCTCTACCGCTATCCGTCATAAGTACAGGTTATCGCTTTCTTAAATCGTTTCACGCGTTGCAACGCTGATACCCTAATTGAAGTTACAACCGCATCCACCACCCATAGAGCTGCAACACTGCCCAGATCCGCACATTGAGGCACCGCTGTCACCATCAGTACCCTGTTTCGCTGTGACCGACAGCAGTCGCACAACTTTCTCATCACCGCATTGTGGGCATACTGGTTCGGCGTTTGCGTTAGACCTCACAAGTGTCCGGAAATCAAAGTTACACTTTTTGCACCTAAATTCATAGATGGGCATTAGTATCCCTCCTCCAATTCATCCTGATCAAGTTCCCGATCCTCACCTATACTGTGCTGATGCTTATGTTTACAACTCGTACACTGCCCACCACGTAGTACATTCACTTTGTCGGCAGATAGCACTGCAACCTCGTCGCTTTTAGCAAGGCGCAACGATACGACCTCGTTCACTGCATCAAACCCAACTACAATCCCGTCACCAAGCTCGGAAGATACAAGCGCACCGATCGTTATACTCTGCTGCGTATCTGAATAGGAGTCCTGCTCGTAACGCAAACAGCACATTAACTTTCCGCATACCCCTGCAAACCTCACCGGATTCTGGAACAGACTCTGATCCTTCGCCATTCGAACCGAAACCGGCTCGAACTCGGTGAGAAAACTTGCACAACAAAGTGGGCGACCGCAGGAACCAACACCACCAAGCAGCCTCGCCTGATCGCGCGCACCTAACTGATAGCAGAGCACGCCCGCACCGGCATACAGGGCAAGCTGTCGTACAAATTCTCGAAAGTCCACACGGCTGTCAGCTGCAAAGTAGACTGTTATATGCGAGCGATCGAGCGACACCTCCACGTGCAACACTCTCATCGGTACCTGAAGTTGAGTCGCAAGCAGCCGGCAATGATCCAATAGTCTATCGCCGTATTTTCGATTATCACTGGCTACGGCAAGGTCCTGTTCTGTCGCGATGCGTGCTATAGAGCGCAACGGTGCGTCAAGTTCATCATCCCGCACGTCACGAGGAGCCACTCTTACCGTACCAAGCTCCAAGCCTCGCTGCGTATCAGCCACCACGGTCTGTCGCTCACACAGATCTAATCCACCGGTGCTGAACCAATACGACCTGGATACTCGCTTAAAGGCAACGCCTGCGCAAGTTGGCATAGTAAACCCTCCAGAACGACCGAAGTACACGCCTATCTATTATACATCACGCATAAAGTCAAGGTTGCCAGACCTGTCACAATGCCCTGCGAAGTGTACGTAATCTAGATGTAGAGCGTATTCGAGCACCAGAGGAAAAAACTTGTACTTCGCACGACTTCTCTTAACGTCCACCAGTATCGTGCTGCAATGCAGTACGGCCAATCCGGCATTTTACCTTAATCCTAGCGCCCAACACTGCCGTATTGTAGAACAGTTTTGCACCCAGGTGCCGCCCGCGCTAACGGGGCGACGTACGGTTTTGATCCGTATTGTTTCACCCCGAACTCTCCGCACCGATGCCTGTTCGTCCAGCCGGGCCGCGTTAGACACACTAGGAACCATCGATGGATATTATCATAGTGGTGGAAGCCTTCTTGAGGCAGATTGCGAGATCGAACTATCCAGTTCCCTGAGCGGCAATAAACTTCGCATGGTGCTTGCCCACGAATTTGGGCATTTTGTGTGGTTTGAACGAATGACATCAGATGAACGACGCACTTACAGGGTTCTGTGGCGGCACGACATGCATACGAACAGCGTAGTCACTAGGTACGCGCAAGAGAGCCCCAAGGAAGGGTTTGCGGAGGCCTTTTCATGGTACCTCTACCGAAATGCCAGATTAAAGCACATTGACCGAGCATCGTGGGGATACCTAAGGCGGCTGGTGCAAAGTTTAGAATCAGACGATGAAGGTGCCTCAGGATAAAAGCCCGAGGCACCCTGATGTGCGCCTATTTTTTGCTGTTGGTCTTCTTGTGAGTGTCCTTGGCTGAACGCTTATCGAGTACCTTCATGAAGGTGATGCGATCCCCCTGCCGTATCTTCATTACAACGTTCATACCGCTGACTACTTTGCCAAATACGCAGTATTGACCATCTAGAGACTGGTTATATACCAGGTTAATAAAAAACTGGCTGTCTCCAGTGTCGCTAGCCGGAGCACTAAGGGCCATAGCAATGGTGCCTGGTTGGTTAGTCAGGGCATTTTTTTCAAATGGTATTGTGGTGCCGCTACCACCCATCCCAAGGCCGTATCGTGCACCAACTTCGGTATCGCTAAGGTGTGCAATGTCATAACCGTGCACCGTTTTGGATTTGGGATCCCCTGCTTGTGCCACAAATCCTGGAATGACGCGGTGGAATAGTATTCCGTTGTAAAACTTCTTGTTCACTAGCGCCACGAAGTGCGCTACCGTCTTAGGAGCTGCTTTGGGATATAGTGCGAGCACAAAGTCACCGCGATGTTTTACGGCAACCTCAACCTTTATGGGATGGCTCGTCTCTGGTTCTGCATTTGCGAAGCTTGCTCCACGAAGCAGCCCCGCAGCAACACAGACTATTAGTGAAATCCTAATAAACTTGTTCATCGTTATAGTACCTCTCGGTCTTCGTCGTTTTGGTATTGTGAAACGGACCAACAGGTCACGTTATTTGTTTTACTCTGGATTAGCCGACAGCACGCGGATGGAATCTATCCGATCCCCCTGGTGTATGGACTTAACAACCCTCATGCCTTTGGTTACCCTACCGAACACACAGTAGTCACCATCCAGGTTACTATTATCTTTAAGATTGATGAAGAATTGACTGTCTGCGGTATCGGATCTTGTTGAACTGAGCGCCATTGCGAGCGTTCCAGGTTGATTTGTTAGCCGGTTTTGCTCAAAGACAATGCTGTGCCCGGATCCATTTTTACCCAGTCCATATTGTTGCGCGACCTGTTGTTCCGATAAACCCGCGATGGCGCTCCCGGAGACATTCCTGCTTTTTGGGTCACCGCCCTGTGCAACGAAATTCGGAATAACTCTGTGGAATAGCAAACCATTGTAGAAACCGGCCTTACTTAGTTGCACAAACTGTGCGACGGTTTTTGGCGCGGCAGATGGAAAAAGGTCTATGTCAATTTCGCCGCGGTGTTTCACCGTCATAACAACCTGTTCTGCGCTCTTCTCGGCTTGCGAAAAGGCAGCAGCAGACTGTGCGGGAGTAAACCTCTGCCGGGGTGGGCGCTTAGGCTGTTGAGGTGGCGGCTGATCCTCGGGTGCCAGCTCACCACCAGGATGAAGGTGGCTAGTGATGGCCGATATTCCAATCGCTACACAAACCAGAGCGAGCAGTCCTAGAATAGCATTGCGCATGCATCACCTTTCGGGTTTCGTATCGTTACGAACCAGATTATTTACGGAATTATGTGGGTTCTCGTTTTATTGCCAGCGGCTCACCCAACAGATATTTGTTACCCCCAGCTTAAGCATTCGGTAACAAACTGGTGGAAATGGTGGTGAAGAGGAAGCCGCGAGAAACAGCCTACCGCGCGGAAGCCAGAGTCCAGATAGCTGTCAACCACATGAAACGAGCAGCGCCAGCATTGGTGTAGAGTAGCGAATGAACTAATCTTCAGCAGGGTTTACCGTAAGCTCAGAGAGAACTCCAATGCGCTTTAAGGCGGTGACCAATTTTGTGGCGTCATCCAGTACAACCTGTGCGCGTCGAACGGTATCAGCATCAACGCTGCGTCGAAGCTGCTTGGCCGTTAGGCAGAGCGAGGTAATAGGACCCAATAGAATCTCTTCGTTTACAAGTTGGCTTGGAAGCTCAACATCATTGTAAATCAGGTCAAGGTGATCCTTACGACCGTCAAACTCTGGCACACCCACGCGGGGTTCGCCGTCGACACCCGATTCCACAACAAGGTGCTGCTCAATCTGTAAAATCTGCCGACGAATTGCAATGTAGAGTGGCGTATCATCCATCTCCTTATCGCCGGAAACTGCATAATCATGGCGGTTGATACCGTAGAAAATCGGATCCGTGGTGGCATAGTTTACAAACATGACGGCAATAAACTTCTGAAACACGTTCCGGTCGAACAGATACTTGCGTCCGTAATTCTTGTCGTCCAGAACGCTGGAAAGCACGTCATCGAAGAGTGCGACAATGAACTCACGGGGTGGTAATGCAGACGTATCTGCTACAAGCGCACCTTCATTAAATTCATATCGGTACGGTAAATCGTTTGAATCTGAAAATCCCTCAGCCTCGGCAACACTGCTAAAAACATCGAGTTTCATCATGCTGTCTAGGGTGCGGCGTTGATGGCCTCGATTTATCATGCCCATTGTGTAGGCTTTAAATTCGTTATAATCGGTGCCAAGAAAGAACGATCGATTTTCGTGAATGAGGTCTCGAAGTTCTGTAAGTCGTCGTACTAGATTATCTCTAGCATCATTAACAATCTCCATCATCTCTTCACGAAGAGGATCATCTTCCGAAAACAGGTCAAGTGTTTCAAACGTGGTACGAATTACGGCAAAGTCGTTGAGACCATCCTCCAAACACGGATAGGCTATGCCAAGGATAAGATCTGGCGGCGTTTCCGGTACAGTGTCTGCGTTTCTAATATTACGATCCGGGTGAACCAGCGCATAAAACCGGTTCTTGGTTCGTAGGCTCTTGATTAGAACGACTTTGCGATTATCTTGCGTGGAGTCTGCCATAGTTACCTTGCCTGATGTGCTGATTGCGAATCAGCTAATTGTTTAGTATACGTATCTCAGCACCGAAAAATAGCCGGCCGTTTAGTGAAGCTACCTTTGCCGAAACCTGGCGTTCAAGCGGGAATTCAAACCCTACATCTGGACGATAGCGGTATTCCTCGCCGAACAACTGCAGTCCCGACCTTAGCCGCAATCTCATACTAATAAACAGACCTTCCAGATTTCCAGTTCCCACGCCCGCCGTTAGCGTGAAACTACGAATCCATTTCGATTGTGACTCGCTCAGGGGAGTTTCTTTACCTACAGCTGCATAGAGCGCCATATGGTCAATCCCGGTTCCCAATGCATCGCGTATGCCCACCGTTAGCGCTGGTATAGATCCAATATCGATTAACAGAGGATACGCCACATTGAGCCCATAGCGCGCGGGTCTGTCAGGAAATAATTTTGTGCGCTCAAGTTGGAACTCAATGCCCTGTGGCGAGGCGTATTGCAACCAGGCATAACTGTCACCATGGTGCCACGGCGCACCAATAGCCGTCAATTTCAGCTGGTTTGGGTACGATGTTGTGGCTGAAGGTGATAAAAGATCCTGGTCTGCGCGGCATACACCAATAGTATTGACGAGTAACAAACTAGAAATGGCGCAAATCAGGGATTTCCTCACTGTGCGCTGTTTCCAGCGGCTCGATATCGGTCTAGAAAGGATTGCAGCCGCTTTAATGCCTCAGTGAGCGATGAAACGGAAGCTGCATAAGAACAGCGAATATGCCCTTCACCCCCTGGACCGAACACATCACCCGGAACTACTGCAACCTTCTCTTCAAACAGTAGTTTTTCAGCAAATTCCTGTGAGCAAAGTCCAGACGACCGAATCGACGGAAATGCATAGAAGGCACCACCAGGCATCTTGCACTCGAGGCCTAGCGCATTGAGGCCCGCAACAAATACGGAGCGCCTAGTCTTGTAATCTGCAATCATCAGGTTCACTGCTGCATCACCCTCGTTCATCGCTACCGTTGCTGCGACCTGAGACATGTGAGGAGCGCACAACATTGTGTATTGATGGATGCGGGTCATCAGTGCAATTATATTTCCTGGACCGCAGCAATACCCCACTCGCCAGCCGGTCATTGCGTGGCTTTTCGAGAATCCATTCAAAACTACTGTACGGTTTTGAGCTCCTTTTAGGGAGGCCATACACAACGGCGGGCTGTCATAGCATAGACGTTCGTAAATCTCATCCGAAATAATGTACAGGTCATGCTTAACGGCTATGTCTACCAGCCTTTGAAGTATGTGTGCTGGTTGGACTGCACCAGTAGGATTAGCGGGCGATGCGATAAGAAGAGCCTTTGTACGAGGAGTGATTGCATTCTCGATAGCGTCGGGATCAATCTCAAATCCGGTTTCAGGCGCGCATTCAACAGTCACTGGACAACCACCGACGAACTCAATTCCAGGTAGGTAGGCTACGTAACAGGGGGTTGGAACAATCACCTCATCCCCGGGATTAATTAGCACCCGCAAGGCAAGATCTAGCCCCTCCGACACTCCCACCGTTATAAGGCATTCCTGTTCAGATGAATAACTCACACCATAAGAGCGGTTAAGATAGGCACAAATTGCCGTCCGAAGCTCGGCCAATCCACTATTAGAAGTGTAACCGGTTAACCCATCGGTGATCGCCTTAACACCAGCAGATCGAATGACGTCAGGTGTAACGAAATCGGGCTCCCCAACGCCCAGAGCGATCACTCCCTCCATCTGTCGAGCAATATCAAAAAAGCGACGAATACCTGAGGGAGGGCACGACTCCACTATTTTGTTCAGGGGCTTACCGGGGATACTAGAGCTATTCATTATGAGGATACACTACCTCTTGATCCATAAGACGATAGCCTATTACCCTCGTTAGGATCAGTACATTCCATTATCGAAGAGTATAGCCCAAGCATAACAGACTTGTCAATCACCACTCGTGGAGCTAGACTTAATGCGCATAACAGATCATTTGGGTGAACGCCGCAGTAGTGTATTCACCCAGGACTCAGAAAGATACGGACACGCAGCCAGTGAATGGTCACGTGCAACTTCAATTGGACGTGCATACATAACCCTATTGGCGGCCTCCACAGTCCAGTCTGGATTTGGACGTGCAACTAACCTGAACTGGTTTCCAGGCCCAACGAGCCCCGCGCGAAGAACTCTAAAATACCAGCCCGTTCTGCCACTGCCTGTCATCCTCACTATAAGACCGGGACAATCCAATCGGCGCTCCTGTTTCCAGCAAGGTTGGCGAGGCTGAGAAACCTGCAGGATAGCTGCACCCACCTCGTAGGTGTCGCCAATGCAAAAAGTTGCTTCGTTGCAGTTTGATAGTGTAAAGTTCTCGCCAAACGCTGCCACCGGCAGCGTGGTGCGCCCCAATTCAGAAGGCCAGTGATTATAATGCGACCATGCGTATGCCAGTACGGCCTTGTCACGACCGCCGTGGTTTAAGCCATCCGCCTGTTCATCACCTTCCAGATTCAACTCACCAAGTAATACTGGCTCCGTAATAGATGACTTTACAATGCCGGAATACCATTTGGTCTCTCCGTGAGCTGCTGTACCACTCATATGCCAGGCAGGACGTCCAACATTTAACGAGACAATTGTAGGCAACCCATCGGGCATGTTGTCCGTCACAGTGGTTCTCTCCCGTTCGTGCTTAACGCAAAGTTGACGCCACGATTAACTCCTAGCAATGATCAGTTCGGTAAGCTAATAGACGCTCTATATACTTCCCGAGAATGTCGCATTCGATGTTAACTTTACATCCAACTTTCTTGAATCCTAAAATCGTGACCTCGAGAGTGTGAGGTATGATCCATACGGAGAAGCCTGATGGCTCCACTCGTGCCACCGTCAGGCTTATGCCGTCTACCGCAACTGAGCCCTTGCTTACGAGATATTTTTGTAAACTTTCATCCACCTTCACGGTAAAAATCATCGCATTATCTTCTGGCGTTATCGACACAATGGTCCCTACACCGTCAACATGCCCCTGCACAAAGTGTCCGCCCATTCTCGCGTTGGCAGCCACCGGGCGTTCAATATTCACCGAATCACCGGGTTGCAGGTCGCCAAGATTAGTCATCCTCAACGTTTCGGGCACAGCATCAAAGGTGAGGCTTTCATTGTTAATCCCAATTACTGTTAGGCAGCACCCGTTAACGGCAATACTTTCACCTATTACAGTACTCGCAGAAATCACACCACATGTTACTGTAAGGCGTGCGGATTTTTCGCCCAGGCTTATATCACTAACGGTGCCAACTGCCTCCACTAGACCTGTGAACATTTTAGTACTCATTCCTCGGTTTTTTTTGTTACGCTATCGGTAGAGTGTACCTAACCCTTTTCACGAACGGGCACCAATAAACATCTCGTTAGTGTGGTTACCCCGCTATAGGTTCCCACAACCGCTATACATGAAGTTGATCCTCACGGCGCATTATTTCGTACAGTGATAAATAAGGATCAACTTCTAGCAACACTAGTCCTCAATGTCGAGAGTGCTCCCAACCTGGCATTGCTGGTAGACCTATTGCCAACTGCTGAGTGGAGGTACACGTCATTCGAAGAGCATCCCATTATATCGTGGTACACTGATATACTTGCACGGTATGTCCGCGGTGCAATTCAGGAGCTGGATGAACCGGTTGAACACTGGTTTTACAGGTGAATAGCATTTATGTCTTCAGTTTTACCCGAGTCCAACGATGACATGCAAGAGCGCGCAGAAGCGGCATTTCGCGAGGCGGACCAGGGCCTGGAACGCATCAAAGCTCGCTTAAATGTCTACCGCCCTAATGCAGACGTAAGTCTCGTTGAACGCGCCTACAAATTTGCATTTGAAAAGCACTTTCTTCAGCGTCGGCGAAGCGGAGAACCGTACATCACCCACCCTGTTGAAGTGACGGAGATTCTTGCCGATCTCGAAATGGACGAGCAGACCCTTGCCGCAGGAATCCTTCATGATACCGTAGAGGATTGCGGGGTAACGATTGAGGAAGTGGAATCCGAGTTCGGCCACGAAGTGGCCATGCTTGTTGACGGTGTCACTAAATTACAAAATATTGGTATCGATGAAGGAAAAGAACGTCCGGATGACACCGACGAATCGGAGCATCAGGCGACCATTAAGCGAAGGAAGCGACAAGCAGAAATACAGAAAAATGCCGCAAACCTCCGCAAGATATTCCTCGCCATGGCGCGTGATTTACGCGTAATCGTTATAAAGCTTGCAGACCGCCTACACAATATGCGCACACTTAGCGCTCTTCCGCCCCATCGTCAGCTTCGCATGGCCTCAGAAACACTTCAAATATTCGCCCCCATCGCACACCGATTGGGTATTTGGCAACTGAAGTGGCAGCTCGAGGATCTAGCGTTCTCCTACGTGGAGCCAGAAGCCTTTCAAGAGATTACGGCGATGGTCGCACGCAACCGAGATGAACGCCAAGCCGAGGTTGATGAAGCGATTGGTCTGCTGCAGCAACGGTTAGCAGAAGACGGTATCGTTGCGCAAGTGAAGGGCCGCCCAAAGCACTTGTACAGCATTTACAACAAGATGCGGCAGCAGGGGCTGGACTTCACCGATCTTTATGACCTGACGGCTCTTCGTGTGATCGTTTCCACCAGAAGCGAATGCTACCAGTGTTTGGGGATAGTGAGTGCACTGTGGTCACCTATCCCCAATATGTTTACAGATTACATCGCGCAAGCGAAATCCAACATGTATCAGTCGCTTCATATCAAGGTCCTTGGCCCACACGGTACTCCGCTAGAAGTACAAATTCGTACGTGGGAGATGCACCGAACCGCCGAATTCGGTGTGGCTGCCCACTGGCAGTACAAAGAGGGTGGAAAGACAAGTGACCAGTTTGAACGGCGCCTCTCGTTCCTTCGCCAGCAACTATTTGACTGGCAGGCCGACAGCCGCGATCACAACGAGTTCATGCGTAACGTCACCGAGGATCTGTTTACAGATCAGGTTGTCGTGTTTACTCCTAAGGGCGACGTGGTAGATCTTCCCGCAGGAAGCGGGCCAATCGATTTCGCATACCGCGTGCATAGTGAGGTAGGTGATCACTGCGTAGGAGCAAAGGTAAATGCCCGCATGGTTACTCTTGCGTATCAGTTTCATAACGGAGACGTGGTACAAATACTCACCCGCCCAAATGCCAACCCCAGTCGCGATTGGCTCGCTCTCGCCAAAACTTCACATGCACGCAGCAAGATAAAGGGGTACTTCAAACGCCTCCATCAGGTGGAGAATGTTCAACGCGGTCGCGACCTACTGGAAAAGGAGCTGGCACACCAGCTTGATCGAGAACCCAAAGCATGGACAGATTCCCCCCGTGACCTCCTGAAGGACGAGGTTCTACGGTCAATCGCATCGGATTTTAACATGCCAGGTGAAGTAGAGCTGCTGGCCTCTATTGGATACGGCGCGCTGGCAGCACTTACCGTCCTTAATCGGTTGAAGCCCGTGCCAGAAGTGGATCGAGGCATTCAGATCGGCGGCAAACGCGCTGACGACCGCAAACTGAAGGTGACAGCAGGCTCGATCGACACCGACAATGTGCTATTTAGACGCTCACGCTGCTGTCTGCCGATTCCCGGGGATGATGTTGTCGGCTACGTTACACGTGGACGGGGAATGGCCTTGCACCGGCGGGAATGTCCCAATGCACGACACTATCTTGCCACCGAGCCCGACAGATGCGTGCCAGTTGAATATGGGGGAAATGAGGGGCAGGTCTATCAGGTCTACCTTACGGTGATCACTCTGGATCGAACGGGACTCCTGGCCGACGTTGGAACAGTGTTTGGCGAAGCGAAAACCAATATCACGGCGGTAAAGACGCAATCACATAGGGATAGAACGGCTACTTTTGAACTAGCCATCGAAGTCAAGAACACCGATCACCTCGACGAGATAATTCAAAAAGTATACGGTCTAGGGGATATCCTGGATGTTTATCGTGCCAGCGGCGATCGAGATGACTCCAAGCCCAAGTAGTAACCGATTGATTTTAGGGCGCTTCAATGGTTGGAGAGGCATCTACCTATGACCATACCCCTCACGGATAATACCTCTGCAGCGCCACTATGCGGCGTGGATCTTGAAAATCCGGATACACTTCCTTATGCTATCGACTATAGCTTGCACCCCTTTTACGTTGACAATTTTACTTTGGACGAGATTGAATATTGTGCAACGCAGCGCGACCCTCGTCTGCATTTCACCGCGCGGTGGTGCGCGAAAGAAGCGGTGAAGAAGTGCCTTCCCAAGCTATTTACTGTAGATAACCGTCAGTTGGAAGTGCGAAAGCGAACAACCGGGGCTCCGTTCCTGGTATTGTTGTCTGCCCATGGAGATAAGCCTCTTCCTGTGTCGCTCAGCCTCTCACACTGCGGCCAGCTTGCAATCGCAGTGGTAGTTGCATCTGCCACAGCAGTCGATGAATTACTTTAATACCACGTGCACAATAACACTTAACTCTCCGTTGTATAAAATACGTGATTGTGTAATTGTGCTTAAATTATTTTCGTAATCCCCCGAAAATTTTCAAGCAGGAACTCCGAGTTGTTTTCTAGAACTGCACCGTTAGCCGGTACTTTCCGGCTCACTCGGAAGGAGGGCACTATCGTTGACACTACTACCGGCGAAGACTGCGGGTGACACAGACTGGTTCGTTCATGATCGATTTGGAATGTTCATTCATTGGGGATTGTACGCATTGCCCGCTCGCCACGAATGGGTAAAAAGCAACGAGCGAATCGATACAGAGACCTACGCCAAATACTTTAAGCACTTCGATCCTGACCTGTACGATCCAGAAGTCTGGGCTTCGGCAGCGGCAGAGGCCGGAATGAAGTATTTCGTGGTAACGACCAAGCACCATGAAGGGTTTACTCTGTTCGACTCCGCTCTCACAGACTACAAAGCGACAAACACACCGGCACGACGAGATCTGCTGCGTCCAATGGTTGACAGCTTTCGGAAACGAGACATGCGAGTTGGCTTCTATCACTCGCTGCTCGATTGGCATCATCCCCATTACACCCTCGACGCTCATCACCCCATGCGCGATAATGCAGACTATGCTGCCAAAGAAGGCGCAAAAGACATCACCAAATATGCGGAATACCTGCATGGTCAAACCCGTGAACTGCTTACCAACTACGGACAGGTAGACATCCTCTGGTATGATTTTTCGGTTGGTCGCACAAATAGGTTCGAAGGGAAGGGTAAGGACGTGTGGCAAAGTGAAAAGCTAATTGCCATGGTAAGGTCCCTACAGCCAAACATCATCCTTAACGACCGCCTTGAGATTGATCAGGACGTTAAGACGCCTGAACAGTACCAGCCCCGTGATTGGGTGCGAGTAAACGGCAATCCCGTTGTGTGGGAGGCGTGCCAAACGTTCAGCGGATCCTGGGGTTACCACCGGGACGAAAGCAGCTGGAAATCTGTAACAATGCTGTTGCAGATGCTGGTGGACAGTGTGAGTAAAGGTGGAAACCTGTTACTTAATGTTGGTCCAACAGGTAGGGGCGAATTCGATCAGCGAGCACTAGACCGCCTGCACGGCATGGGGCGGTGGATGCGCAGACATGGTCGCTCAATCTACGGATGTACGCAGGCACCGCCAGAGTTCAAGACACCCCAGGACTGCCGACTCACTTATAATCCAACAACTAAACGCCTCTACGTTCACGTCTTTGCCTGGCCGTTTCGCCATCTCCACCTAGACGGCTTTGGCGGACAAGTCGAGTATGCACAACTGCTGAACGACGCTTCCGAAATCAGGATGCTTGAGTCCATTCCCGAGGAGTCGTATGGCCAGATGACTCCCGCTGCTAAAGAGAAATCTCTGCTCACACTAGAGTTGCCAATCCACCAGCCGGATCAAGATATCCCTGTAATCGAACTGTTTCTGCGGTAGCTACAGCGGGCAGCATGGGAATTTTCCACGCTGCCCCAAATTTTTCCAGAAACCACAAGAACAATGGTTCGTCTATTGTCTAGAGTAAGTTAGCAAACTTTCTTGAACCATTTACAACCATCCTCGTTCAACATCAGGAGATACTATGAGTCGCATCACTGCCCTGCCTCTATTGGCTGTACTGGCCGCAAGCACGATAGGCTATACCGCAAATGCTCAAACACCAACGACAGGTACACCAACTACCCCCGCCCAGAATGAATTCCATGCACACATCACGATTACGCTAGACACGACCAAAGCCCCAGACCTACAGTCGTGGGCTGAGAAGGCTCGCAAGACAGCATTAGATTGGTATCCTAAGATTTGCAGAATACTCGCAAGCCCGGGATTTGAGCCGCCAACCACAGCAGAAATAACTATACAACCCATGGACGGGGTCGCCTATACAACTGGTACGCACATATTTGCATCCGCTCAGTATATCCGCAGTAACCCGCAAGACATTGGAATGATTGTTCACGAACTAACGCATGTTGTACAGCAGTATCCTAGCTACAATGCCGGGTGGCTAGTGGAAGGCATAGCAGATTACGTGCGGTTTTATCACTACGAACCAAAAAGTCCACGGCCGATTGTGAACCCTGATACCGCCCACTATACGGACGCATACCGGACCACCGCAGCGTTTCTACGCTGGATCGAACTGAAGCATGACCGAAATATCATATACCAGTTGAACTACGCGCTTCGACAGAACAAATACAATGATGATCTGTTTAAGCTGTACACCGGGGATGACCTGCCAACGCTCTGGAACGAATTTACGGCTGATATTCGTGATGGCAAAATACACAACATTGTACAGTGGCCAGTAGTGAGGAACGGCAAGTAAACCGATTAAGTTGCTCCCTGTTGCCAAATGGCAGCAGGGAGCAACCGCCTAAAACAGGAATGAGAGTAGAAACAGCACAGCGATCACCAGCAGGATGGGATGAACTTTCATAAGCTTTCCGCGTACCGCCATTATGATTACGTACATAATGAAGCCCAACCCAATACCCGTAGCGATAGAATAGCTAGTCGATATGCCGATGATAGTGATGAACGCCGGTAGAGCCGTTTCAACGTTACCCCAATCAATGTAGGTGACGGTAGACAGCATGAGGAAACCGACTATTATCAGTGCCGGGGCCGTCGCCTGCGCCGGAATTATTCTCACCAACGGTGTGGCAAACATTGCCAACAAAAACAGAATTCCCACTACCACTGCAGTCAACCCGGTCCGTCCTCCTTCGGCTACACCGGTCGCACTCTCAACGTATGTAGAGGAACTGGACGTACCACAGAAACCGCCCCATATCGCTGCGAAACTATTCACCAAAAGGATGTTGCGCAAGCCCGGTATATCTCCGTTAGCATCCACCAGCCCGGCTCGCTGCCCCACCCCAACAACAGTGCCAATGGCACCAAAGAAGTCACTCATCACGAAGGCGAGTATGGTTGCCCACAGCCCTGGCTTTAGGGCATCTAAAACATTTGCATAAAATAATGTACCGAAGTGTGGAAGGACAAACGGTTGATTAGTAATAGGCAGGTGGGTGGTGTCGGCTGTGAGCGATACTAGAGTGGTAATTGCAATGCCAATTAAAAATGATCCACGCACCTTCCTAACGTAAAGCATTGTGGTAACCACTAGCGCCAGGACACCAAGAAGAACGGCTGGGTTGTGTATGGTACTCTTTGCAATATCTCCGTAAGAGTACCGTAAACGCGTAATTTGCGACTGTGCAAGGCCCAAATAGGTCAAATACAGTCCAATTCCCGCCGCAAAAGCCCTCTTAAGATCCAGTGGAATCGCCTGAACAACAGCCTGCTGTGTGCGAGTCACTACAAGCAGCGCAATGATTAAGCCTTCAATAACAACGATGCCCATAGCAGTAGTCCATGGCACACCGTTTCTGGCACATACCGTGTATGCTAGAACGCCGCTCAGGCCCAATCCTGGGGCAAGGGCATAGGGCGTATTGGTGAATAAACCCATCATGATTGTAGGAATCGCCGCAGCCAGACATGTGGCGGCAGCTAACGAGGCACGTGCATGATACAGACCTGGAATTGTGTGCAGGATGGATGGGTTAACGACGATGATGTAGGCCATCGTCATGAAGGTGGTTAGGCCCGCAGTGATTTCAATACGCACCGAGGTATTCCGCTCGTCTAAATGAAACAGTCGTTGAAGCATCGAAGTTCCCTCATCATGGAATTGAATTCGTGCAATCGAGCAATAGAGTAGTCTACCGCTATCGACTCATTTTAAGCGAGGCTACACTCCTCTTATTGCTTAATTACTTTAGTGGTTCAAAATAACCTTTGGCGAAAACAAACCTCGTTCTGGAAAGTTTCCACCCACCATGCATTGGCCAGTCTGGCTAATGGACTATCTATTCTGAGAACGTTCTAAGGATGTACCCCATGAAACATTAAGGTGATATTATGTCGTCTAACCTATTGATGAATGGCGTAACAGAATGAGTCGAGCATGCCGGTCCTTGACACTGCCAAAGTGAGGAGGTATAATCTGTGACTGTTGATGCCGGGTAGTGCAGCGGTAGCACAACTGACTCTGGATCAGTAGGTCGAGGGTTCGAATCCTTCCCCGGCAGTTGTTCGGCAGGTTCGTCATTTCTGAAATAGCAGGCATGATTTTCGCTACTGTGTGAATTTCTCTGTACATGTATTGGCGCAGTTTGCCCACGTGCAACTTTATATAGCACTGATTATGGGCATACGTTATGGTATAATTGTTCAACATATCAGGAAGGCCTCAAACACTTTACCTCCTAACACAGTGGATTGAGGATGTAGTTTAGGTGCGTTTATTCGTTATGATTTCCATTCTGACTCCCAGTAAGTTCCGGATTAATCCATTAATCCTGCTGCGGAATCACCACATTCTAACAGGAGTGCCCATTCTTCATGTCTGAAGTCGAGTATGGTACATTTAAACCTCTCACTGGCAGCGTTCAGCCTGAAGCAGTTCGCGCTGCGGATACTGGAGCACGATCAGAGGGATCGCCCCTTCGCTCGCAAGAAGCTTTTGATGCTTATTGTCAGCAAGTTCAGTATCGCCTAGCCGAGTATGCAGCCCAGCGCACGCATTTTTTGCGTGGCGCCTTTGACCGCCTCACTCGACTGTTGCAGACTGCACGTGCAGTAGAGGACAACAGCCTTTATAATGAGCTATGGCAGGTTAGAGTAGCTGTTCGCGAGCTCCTTGAGGCTCTTTCCCAGGCAACTACTGTGAGCGGAGCGGCTCCTGCACCCTGGCAGCCGTCTCAACAGCCATCTACACCTCGTCCTACTTCGCTGCATACCAGTTCTTCGATACACGAACTGCGTGACTCCTCCTCGGAGGCGCTTACAGGTGGCCCCAGCCCACTAGCAATTCGAACAGCCAGCCCCCTCACGCCCAAAATCGATGCAGAGGTTTCTCGCATGCCGCGGCAGCCGATGCGCCCCCTGGTAGAGATTGAAGCTGAAGCGGTACAGTTACGGGAATTGGTTCGAACCTGGAACGATGTCTTCCCGCTCAAACGTGAAAACGGGGACCTTCATGTTCCCAATGCCCTCAGACTGCGTGGGATAGCCTGTCGCATGCGGAGACTTGAGGAGGAAGCCGCTGATACCGAAGTAGTTGCGGTAACAGAGCTCTCCAACGAGATCGATGCACTACGCGAAGCTGCGGGCGACCACGAGTACACAGTTTCTGCAGACCGAGAGCTCGAGCACCATCCAACCGCCTTTCAATGGGGCGAGCTAGCAGAACGGCATGAGGAAACAGCCAGGGCTCAAGAAGCCTTTGAATGGTGGGTCGAGAACCGGGAGCGACTTACTGTACAAGATGTGCAGCCACTAGCGGAATCTGTAGCAGCCATTCAGCAACGCTTTAATCGCCTTCTATTCAGGATTGGTGCGAGAGATCCCTTCCAGCAGCAGCTGTTTGACGATCTTCGGATGTGGGCACGAGATGCGCAGTGTTATCTGTTTAGCTTACGGCCAAAGGTACCTATCGTGGAACTTGTGGATAAGGCCACTAAGCTTGATGTTGCCTGGGAACAGGCACGGCTGCCGCTTGCTGCAGCGGAAGGCCGAGGACACGCGGTTGAAGCACTCATCCAACTGGTGAATCAACCCGATTTTGGATCGGACATCGAGAAGAGTTCAACAGAGCTGGCCGAAGCTGTGCTTCAGGTTAAATTAGTCAACACGCCGGCAACTGATCCACGGCTGCGGGCAGCGCTATTGCCTTGGGCGGCACTGCTGGAAGGCGACGACCGCTTCAGAGACACGGTGCGCGAGATTCAGCTAGATTGGGAAAGTCGGTTACGTGCCGGCAGACTTGATGCTGTTGATGTGGACTCGCCCGAAACTCTCAAGGAACTGAGCGATGTTATCGAACAGGTGCGCAACTTCACTCATTCTAAACGAATACTTGTTTTAGGTGACGTTAAGAGTGATGCTGGAATGCAGAAGCTTCGAGAGGTCCTTGATCCCGAGGAGTTAATTTGGCCAGCACTCACCACTGCGGATACACTGAGCCGCCTGGAAGCAGCGGTGGCGGGAGCCGATCTGGTTGTTCTGCCAGTTCGCTTCAGCCGAAAGGACTGGCACGGAGCGCGAAGCATCTGTGAGCAGGCAGGTAAGCCATGTGTGCAAGTTGCAGGCGTGTTCCCAATCGCCGGGTTGCTACAGGCACTTATGATGCTTCAATCAGCTGCCAAAAAGTAACCAGTTAGTTCCGCGAACAGTTGCAGAGCAAAGCAGGTCATGGACAATCCATGACCTGCTTTGTATTCCCGGTATATTATCTCGCACACTCGGAGAGTAACACGCCGCTAGGTTGCATCAAGAAATGCAGTGAACAGCATTCTCGTACGTTCATCGTGAACGGATGTCTCTTCAGGATGAAACTGAACGGCCACTACAAACCTACTGTTGGGTCGTTCCATTGCCTCTATAATCCCGTCTGGGGCAAGCGCAGTGACGTTAAATCCTTCTGCTTGCTGGCACACTGCCTGATGATGCAGAGAGTTAACGTGCATCTCGCCCGAACCGACAATGTCTGCAAGCAAAGTGTCTTCAACGACCTCCACGGTATGGCTAAACGCACTTCGTGGTCCTTGCTGCACATGGTGGATGGGTGATGGGCGTTGTTCTGGCAGGTGCTGGTACAATGTACCTCCTAAAGCGACATTAAGCACCTGCATACCTCGACAAATTGCCAAGACGGGTACATCCTCACTTACAGCGGCGCGTAGCAAGGGTATCTCCATAGAT
>JAJYCW010000112.1 GCA_021777995.1 bacterium | reverse complement strand
CGGCATTGTGCCCCTCTCCCGAAGGAGCGGTAGCGACTGGGAGGGAGAGGGGAATGACCGCAGGTCATGGGGTGAGGTTCTGCGAGCGAGGGGTGCAGAGGGACTTGTTGGTGCTGCTTACGGTGAGCGAGCTTGCGGCATTGTGCCCCTCTCCCGAAGGAGCGATAGCGACTGGGAGGGAGAGGGGCATGACCGCGGGTCATGGGGAGAGGTTCTGCGAGCAAGGGGTAGCAGAGGGGGTTGTGGTGGGGGAACAGTGAACAAAATTGCGGCATTGTGCCCCTCTCCCGAAGGAGCGACAGCGACTGGGAGGGAGAAGGGGAATGACCGCATGTCATGGGGTGATTACGGCGGCTAGCGGAGTGCCGCTGAGCAGTAATGTGTATGTTACGTTGGACGTATTGCAGTTTTCTACAGGCGGAAGGCTTTCGCTGTACGTTGGCGAGGTAATTCACTCCCTGCATTTGGGGACGAACATTGTTGTTTTGGGACAGGAGGTTTATGTTGCTGATCGTGCCGTCAGTTTAACATCAAGGACACGGGCAGCGAAGCCAGCGCCATCAAAGCATCATGAAACAATCTGGTGTTGGATCGCCTGTGAGATCAACAAATATTTGGCAGGTTGGTTACTTGGACGCCATTGCTGCGGAATCGGCGTAGGTGTGGGTAACGTTATAGGTAAAGTCGTCGGCGGCTATCCCTGTCGTAGTGCGCAAAGCGATCGCTTAAAGGGTTGGTTGGCGAAATTAACTGCATGTAAAAAATCAGGAAGGTGGGGCCATGGTCAGCCACATTACAGCAATTAGTGATAGCACGATATGTAAGGAGTCCGGGCGTTCAAGAGACCAACATTTGATTGCTATCGCTAAAGTAATGTTCGTGTTTCTGCTAGTGTCATCGGTGCCGGGAGTTTATTCGATCGTAAGTGTGCGGACTCGTGAAGCCAGGAAGTCTTTGGTTTCACGAGAATATTTAACACAGTCCCGAGGACTTGCCGATAAGCGCCAATACGCCGACGCATTAGTTCTTGCCAAATTGGCGTCAGAAATCTCGCCAAGATCGAAAAAGTGCAGAGAGCACCTAAAGCGGTTAGAAACTGAAGTCCGTTCGCTCATGACTGCAAAACCACGTCATAAGTTCATTCGATGAGTAGCTAACCTTTGCGGCTGGGTCATTCGTGCGAAATATTGTACTTCCAAGCGGTAACCTACGGGCGACCCAGCACACAAGAACAACGGAGGATAAATGGCTTATCTTGACGACCGAAGAACAAGGATTTCAACGCCAAGTGCAAATCCAATGAACGGAATACTACGCGTAGCAACCATTGTGGCAATGGATTACATGATAGCAACGTCCTTTTTAGTGTGGTGGCTCGCTGTTTGTGTCACTTTGTGTGTCTCTTCTGATGTGGCTAACAAGGTATCCGATCGCGATTACGACGTTCGTCAGCGATCATTAGCTGCAGAATTCAAGGCGTATGATGCCCTAGGAATCAGGAATTACAAACTTGCGGAGCAATTCGGGCGAAATGCTGTGCGCATAGACCCTCTAGATGCCAGCTACCATATTGAGTTATCTCGTATTTACGCCGCCGAAGGTAGGCTATCCCTTGCTAAAAGCGAAGGGCAGATAGGTTACCAATTACGCAAGGCTCGGTGGACTTTTTGGCAGTGACTATACCGCGACTGTGATCCGCTCGCACAACTAGGGGCAAAACCCCTTAATAGGTCTGGCGGCAATGGTACGTTAGTATTCGGTTACAACGAGGGAGCACAGCTGCTTAGCATTGCACACAGCGGCACGGTTGCTTACCAGTATGCAAACGGTAAAGCAGTATGCTGAAACGCCGCAAGAGCAGTACGGATGACGAGTACCACCACGAGGACCCGCTGGGCGTGTTCGGCGTGATTACGGGGGCGAGCGGTGCTGTGCTGAGCAGTACCAACTGCGAGGCGTTCGATACAGAACTAGTTACCGGTGGCGATACAGCGAGTAGAAGGATTACTGCAAATATCACCAGGTCATTGGAGACACAATTAGCAAATGAGTATCAATCCAACATAATTCCGGCGCGGGCGCTGGTTCTCAATCCAATTCAACTTGGAAATTGCGTGGCAAAATGTACCCATTTAAGGGATTGGCTGGAGAAGCCATTGTGCATGGGGGTATGTTGGGGAAAATATGGTAACAAGGGGGCATGGCGGAAGTGGCAATGGTGGCAATAACAGTTGTCCTTCCGGGACAGGCGCTTTTAAATGCCTTGGTGAAAACGGACAGGGATGCGGCTATCCAGGTGCAACCGTAATGTGCAAGGATGGTACAGAAATACCCTTAACTAAAAACTGCACCAGACCAACCTAGAAACCCACACATTAATCGTGTGTGCACTTAGGGTTCATTGGCACGCCAACAGGTTCCGTAGGGGTGGGCTTAACGTTCGGTTGCAGGTTCTGAGATAAACCAAAAGAAAGGGGATTTGGCAGGATGTTAACCAACAATAGCAGTCGTCGGGTTTCATGGGGTTGCGCCGTTCTGTTACCGGATTCTTGTGGGATCAATCGCGAATGCACCCGTAAGTACCGTGCAACGAACAAACCATTCAAGTCAGGTAGCCATTCTGTGCACCGTTCACGCCGTTCAGGACCTGCACAGGAGCCTGATGGGATATCAGCACATTGTGAACGGTACGGTAATATCCAAGCTGAATCTAAATAGGAACAGTCCAGGTGCGGTTTCAGGCAGTCTTGGTTTGCGGTTCCACGGACATTACAATAAGTAGCGTCGCACGGTCCGTTTACATCTATTCCACCAGGGATCCGGCCCTGTAATTTGTCTCACATGCTCGCTCGGGGCAAAGCGTCTGGCAACGCACAGAACAGTGCCTCACTATACTCGTCCCAACTAGCAGCACACGTGACCTGTTGGCAGGGCAGACGCCGGTACCCAGCTTCATGTCTGTTACTTCTACTTCGACTAGGGACAAAAAACTAATTGTGGATTGCAGGCCGCATACGCAAACCACAAAACAACGTTCTCAGTTGAGCCGGCTATTACGATTGAGATACCCAAATATGTCAGCACATGAGGACGAATATCCTGTTGGCAGCAAATGCACCGCTATTGCTTGTCCTAGACCTACATTCCCACTTGCCAATAGAAACAAAATTCGTTGTGCCGGTTAGTAGTGGGACGTCCATCGCGGGCCTAACGGTGCAGGAACGGTATCGATTTTCACCCTCTATCGGCGACACTCCCGTTATGCTGTTCAAGCCATCGGCCAATTCGCATGTTACGGCTCTTCGGTATTTTCACGAACTGATAGAACATGGTCTACACAGCTACTAGGCGTAACTGCTGTTTCCATCTTGGGTGCGGCGGCAAAAAGCATGACAGGTAGATGCCGCCCATCGTGTTTCTGCTACCGTAATATGTTCACCCTGGGGAAAGCTGCAGGCAAGCTCTATTGCTAGGGTTTGACCCTATTGCCTGGCCGAGACATACCATTCGTACCAGAATGGGCTATACTCGGGCGTCCACGTCAGTTGCATCCGGCTCTGCGTATGTCTGCCCCCGTACTCTAAGGTGCCCACCGCTTTATGCGCAAAGGTGACGTAAAGGCTAATACTACCTGGCTTTTGTATTGCACTGTTAACCACCCATAGGAGCTCCTCACGCATTTTGGTAGTTTATACACGCCCACACGTTAATGGACAATCGGCCGCTGAGGTCGCATGTATCCGTCAAAACATCGGAAACTACCGTTCAATGTTCACGATTCAATTTCAATGGAAGAGCTCATTGTTGGCGTTGCTGAGTTTGCTGATGACTAGTCACTTCTCCTCATTATTACAACTTCTACTCTTATAGCACTTTACACGCAACCGAACAGACCATGAGTATAGTGCTTGGCAGTACCCCATAAATTGTTTGATTGGCTGCGCGGATGATAGGAGTATGCGAGTGGGCGGACGATCCTAGGGTCACCCTATATTGATGACCATACTACGAGCTCATCAGGCACGTGATACTTAGTTGTATTATAAATGTCTTGCCTGGCGGTTGGCGCTATACCATACCCGTTTCCAACGGGCCGACGAGCCGCACCGGGGTTAGATTACCGTGGTTCGTAGTAAATTGACAACTGCTAAAAACCCGAAGTCAACATTCGTCCCACGCGTCTGATTTTATGGTGCACCTTAGATATGGCGCAGTCAGGAACCTGTGAAAACAGGTGCAGGAGTTTAGTTTCTGTACCTAGAATACACACCTTACTATTTAGTCTTGCGGAGGAATTTATGAGCGACGTACTACCCGGATTGCCCCAGCTTGATGGCGGATACCCTCTGGACAACGATCTCATCAGGCAGTATCAGGCTAATGGCCATGTCAGGCTCAACGGGCTATGTTCTCCTCAGGAAGCTGCAGCGTACCGAGAGGTGATCCATCGAGCCGAAGCCCGGCTCAATCATGAAGTGCGCCCGCTTGAGGAACGCGATACCTACGGTAAGGCCTTTCTACAGACCATGAATCTGTGGACTGCCGATGAGGATGTTCGACGATTTGTTTTTGCGAAACGTTTTGCTCAGGTGGCCGCGAAACTTATGGGGGTAACCGGCGTCCGATTATATCATGATCAGTCGTTGAACAAGGAGGCGGGAGGTGGCCATACTCCCTGGCATCAGGATTACTATTACTGGCCCTTGGATACCGAACACACTATCACTATGTGGATGCCTCTCGTCGACATTCAACCGGAAATGGGGACACTGACTTTTGCCTCCAAATCGCACCGGGAAGGTTATCTTGGTCCGCTAGAAATCAGCGATAAATCCGAAGAGGTCTTTGACGCAATGGTAGCCGAAAAGGGCTTCCAACTGGATTTCACTGGTGCTATGAAAGCTGGCGACGCAACCTTTCATTCTGGAACGACTCTTCATTGTGCGCCAGGAAACCATGGATCGTACAACCGCGAGGTAATGACTATCATCTACTTTGCGGATGGAACCACAGTAATTGAGCCAGACAAGCCCAAGAGGGTGGCTGATCTAGCGGAATGGTTGCCAGGTTTGAAGCCGGGTGAACTCGCGGCTAGCAGACTAAATCCATTGTTGTTTCCATGATTACTGTGCAGTAATCACTCAATAACTCCGCGGAGCTGCGGATGAGCGTTGTCTTCAGCTGGGCAATTCATGAACTGGCCCGCCATTATTATGAGGGCCTTCACAAGAACCAGTGCACCAATACGCAAAACTTTTCTGTAGGGTTAGCTGCGCAGAACCCAGGCGCGCACCCGCAAGGAGATTACTCGCTGATGTTTACCACTGCTCGCCGCATTCCCCTCACAACGCTAGCTGCTCTGTTTGCTGTGGTGTTTGCACCACATACCGCTGCCGCGCAGTTTCAGCGTGCCGGCGGCAATCCCTTTGCGGCGCCTGCCGCTAAAATGCACTATGCAAGAGTGCCTATATACCACGTGCGCCATCTGGAAGTACATATCGTAATACACGCCGCCAAAAAGGCATTTGACGCGGTTGCAGTCAATACGTTGACCCCTCTTAAGGCGCCACTTGCGAGTGTAGTGCTGGACGCTGGACCCGGGCTAATCATTCACAGTTGCTCTATCGACGGCAAAGTTGTTCAATACAAACACGTCGGCGATAAACTTACCATCTTTGTGGATGGACTGTTACAACCGGGAACGTACTATCAGGTTCAGGTGGACTACACCCTGCCCGGGCCCGATCAAGGTGGAGGTGCAAACGGGGTGGGAGGATTTACCTGGCTTGGACCGGGTACCTCTACTCCTGCGAGCCCACCGATGTTTTATACCCAGGGTGAAACCCGTACTAATCGCGATTGGGTTCCCTGTTATGACTATCCCAACGACAAATGTACCAGCCAAACCGTAACAACTGTTCCTGGAACGTGGACGGTAATCGGCAACGGAGCCGAGGGAAAAGTAGAGGTGAACCCGGTTAATAACACCCGAACCTACACCTGGACAATGACTCAACCACATTCGACTTATTTACTCTCCCTAGTGGGAGGTGAGATGGATGTAAAGTACTCGAACTGGGGGAATGTTCCGCTCATCTATGCTGTGCCTGCAGGGTTAGGATACAAGGTGAGTTCATCATTTGGCAATACGCCGGATATGCTCTCATTCTATTCAAATTTACTCCACCTTAAGTATCCGTGGCCCAAATATGCTCAGGACGAATGTTTCAGCTTTCCCGGTGGAATGGAGAATGTGAGCGCAACGACCCTAGGACCTGCGCAAAACATGGCCGACAGCCGGAGCGGACACTATCCGCTAGCAGACCTAATTTCTCACGAACTCGCTCATCAGTGGTTTGGTGACCTCGTCACCTGTGCGGATTGGGGAGACATCTGGCTAAATGAGGGTTTCGCAAACTTTTTTGAAGCCTGCTACATGCGGCGTCTCGATGGTTTAAACAAATGGCAGGCAGAAAAACAAGGCTACCTTGAAGGCTATCTTAATGAGAGCCATAGATATGAACGGCCCATAGCGACTAACTTTTATTCTAATCCCGACGTGCTCTTCGACGCAACGACATATGATAAGGGCGCCCTGGTACTTGTGATGCTTCTACACCGTCTGGGGCCTACGGTCTTCTTTAACTGCCTCCACCGCTATCTGCTAGAACACGAGTACAGCAATGCAGTAACAGCCGATCTAGCATATGCTTTTTCGGAGGTTACTGGGAAGGATATGTCACCGTTTTTCGACCAATGGGTAATGAAACCCGGGCATCCCGTACTGGATATGACCTGGGTATACAATGAGGCGAGCAGGGCGATAGAAGTAAAGATCAAACAGTTGCAGGACACTTCAAATGGGACGCCAATTTACCATACTCCGGTCACCCTTGGTATTTTGGAACCAGGCGGTGATGGGCAGCACCTCATCCGCACGGATGTACATCTAGACGCAGCGATCAATACTTTCACTGTTCCGGTTGCTGCGGCACCGAGTGCGGTACTTCTGGATCCCGACCACTGGCTCTTAAAGGACGAGCCCCACCTTCATTGGACCCCTTCTCAGCTACCTGTTATACTTCAATATGCACCGGATTGGGTGGATCGCCTGGCTGCAGCCCGTGGGATCGCTGCCCTTCATATGGGGCTTAATAAGGAAACAGCGCCATATTTCATTGCCCAGCTTCCGCGTGAAACTTCACCCGAAGTAAGCACCTACATGATTCACCAGCTTGGTACCGTATCCGGGCTCAATCTGGTGGGCCTTCTCGAAAAGGAAATGCGTAGCGGCAGCGATCAGACCAGAGCTGCAGCTATGAGCGCTCTTTCAAAATCGTCATTGGATGCCTCGACGTTGGCATACATTAAGGACCTTGCTGCAAGCAATACAGCGTCGTACACGCTGACGGCTGCGGCGCTTAGAGCATACAGTCGCGCTGTGGGAGCAGCAAGTCTTCCTATCCTTTCCGAACAGCTTAATCACAAGCCGGTAGCGCTGCCTCTTCAGTTTGCTGTAATGGATGCGCTTTCGGGCAAACATATCCCTGGCAGCACGCCGCTACTTATTCAAACAGCCACCAGTGATGATATGCAGTTCCTGCGCTTTAGAGCGTTACGGGCACTCGTTCACGCACCAGAAAATAGCGGGCCGGTTCACGCATGCCTTGTCTCCTTATTGAAGGATGGTAATGACAGACTGGTACGGTCCGCCATACGCACCATTGTTGACAGGCATGACGATCAGGCAATACCACAACTGCAGGATCTTGCGGCTCATACAACCAACCATGACCTGCAACAGGCTGCCAAGGATGCGCTAAGTAATCTTGGTGCGAAATAGGGAACAAAGCGCGGTCGCTGACCTACACGCGCATGCTGTGTGTATCGCGATCGCGCCCAACAATGACGTTGAACAGATCCTTACCGTCTGCAAGTTTGACTTGTTGCACGGCCTCTGGTACTGGTGTCTCCACAGGTGCGGCACGGCCAAAACGGTCGGTGCGGTTATTCCATCCGTGGTTTGCACGGCTCAGGGCAGCATTTACCGGGATTGATGGCACAAGCCGGCGTACAGCTCCAGGCGCTAGCGCAATGAGTGGAGCAATCGTGCGTGCAGCGATACTTCGCCATTGATAAAACTCGTTATAGCAGGTTCGATGGATATCCTCAAGCTGCGTCATGCTCAGCTTGGGGTGTCTCATAACGCAATGTTCAGCATCGTAATGTTCCCAGTTCCAGTCTAAAATATCCCCTTTCTTGACTGCATCCAGGAAGTTTCTTGCACCCGGCATCGGTGTGTTTATGGAAAACTGTGCGTATTCCAGTTGCGCCTTGTCGATGGCAAAATCAAGGATACGCTTATAGTAGGCTGCATCCTCCTCCGCACCAACTCCCAGCACAAATGCACCTAGTACAGCAATACCATTCGCATGGCACTTCTTGATAAGCGACAGCGTTTCATCCATTGCACGAGATTTTAGGAGGCCCGTGCCCTCGGCTTCTACGCTCTCGATGCCGAAGAAGAGCCCACGGCAGCCGCTCTCGGCAAAGGTCTCTACAAGATCAACCTTTTTGAACTTGCCGTTCTGGTTGTACTCTCTATCCAACCGGTCCTGGGCCTCAATCAGCGTTCTCACAGTTATCTCGGTTACCCATGTGTGCCGGTTGCGTTTGAAAATTCTACA
This sequence comes from bacterium, assembly GCA_021777995.1. Classification (GTDB taxonomy): domain Bacteria; phylum Armatimonadota; class Chthonomonadetes; order Chthonomonadales; family Chthonomonadaceae; genus JAJZFK01. Next base: position 5,496 of record JAJYCW010000112.1, on the reverse strand, counting down.
CACTTCGAGTACGTGTTCTACATGGGCAGGTTGAACGCCTTGTAAAAAATTGTCGTCGATAATCGCTACCGGCGAGCGCAGTATGCCGCTGAATCTCGGCATGCTGGAGATTTCCTGCTCAAGTACGTCGTAGCACACGGCGCGCATACGAGCGCCAAATACCTCCGTAACACTGCAGAACGAGCAATGAAAGGGACAACCAGCCGAGCTCTGCGTTACATTTGGAAGAATGTACCTGCTACGATCCAACCAATCCCACACAGCAGGCGGCCTGCTAATTTGGTGGCTTGGCGATTTAAGCCTGAGTACCTGCCTGTATGCCGCGTCACGATTCAGGAGGTCGCAGAATGCGAATTCAAGCAGTTCTGCGGGGCACTCACCACGCACTACAACATTAACGTGATTCAACGCCTCTAGTGGTAGGCTCGTTGCGTGAACACCTCCCATCAGCGACAGGATTGGTCGTCCGTTAAGGCTCCTCAACTGCGCGGCTTCGTCCGCAATCTGGTAGGCGCGTAGAGCGCCGGTAGTGAGTGAACTAAATGCGAGGAAATCGGGCCGATCGGTGCGAACGTCGTACGTTCCTGCTGCAAGCTCATCGTGAACGTGCACCACAACTTCGCATCCATCCAGCGTCGTAGGCGTTTGGGCAACCAATTGGGCCAGTCCCAGTGAGGCGATAGGCGATAGCATACCCCCTTGACCGCGTCGTCTATCAGGAAGCACATATGTTATTTTGAATTGTGTGTTACTAGTCATTGTCTCGGGACTCCTAGATCGGCATTCGATGACCGTGATCGTTCACCATAAGATGCACTTCAGGATTCACTACAATGTTCGTTAAAAGGTGTTGCGCAGCCACAATGCCGTTCATACCTAAGTGTTACCCTAATTTAGCAAAAGTTTGACTGCCAAAACCAGGTTAACACACCCTCCACCCGGGTTGACGCTTAATACCAGGGTACCAATACTAACGGCGAGATAGGTTTATACCCCCTAATTGGTTGCCCGATTATCGCCGCAAATAGTGGGCCCGTTACGAGCCTCGATGGAGAAACTACGTGCTGCCAATATTACGCGCTGGCAATATCAAGATACGCGAAACCGCGAAGGGTTCCAAGATTATCGCTCGCCGCGTGAGAACCTTAAGGCGGCAGTACCAGTAGGCACAACCCAAAGACTCGGATCGCACTGTTCCTTTCTAAAGGTCTTTAATGCAATGAGGGGTTACCGAAGTACCCTTTAGTCTCACCTAAGCAAGCGACGAAGTGAGACTCCTCACCCGCAAGAGCGAATCATTTGATACACGAAAAGCCTGGTATATCGGCGCTAAATCACAACAGAGGATTGGCACCGCTTTATTCTTATCCATAAGGCGGCGACAATTTTTCCAAAGAGCCGCTGGCAAATTGGCTTTTCAGGCGCAGCCTGATTATGAGTAAGTTCGAGAACTCGTAGGTATAATTGCCCGTATGTATATCAATCAACTTTGCCAAGGAGTAATGACGCAAGTCGCGCCCATGAAACCCTCTACTACAGCCGCTATTATCACCATTGCCCTGGTAGTCTTATCATCTCCCAGAAGTTTTGCCTCCCGAAATATTACTCCGGTGCCCGCCTCAAGTCAGTCGGGTGTTACCACTCCTGTACCCGCTGTCGCTGGTTTACAAGCCTACGCCAACAGCGATAGTGCCATCAGCTGCTACTGGCTTCCTGCGAAGGGGGCGACGAGCTACACGGTGCTGCGTAATGACAAGCCGGTTGCCACACTTCCTGCCACGGCACGTACTTTCGACGACAAGGGCTTGGCACCGTCCACATGCTACTGGTATCGAATTCGAGCGGACTTTGGAACAGGGCAGTCCTCTGTGTCGCCGCGCTACCTGGAACAGACGCAGACAGCCTTTCCAGCAGATTGGAGCAGGAGACAACGGACTTTTGATGTCGTGGTACTTCAGGCGTCTAGCAGCGGAGTAGCTGCGGCTATTGAAGCTGCCAGGCGCGGCATGCGGGTGGCATTAGTAGAACCCACAAATCTGATAGGCGGCATGCCAACGAATGGACTAAGTGTAACCGACTTGCGCCGTCCGTACCATTTAGCAGGAATGATGTTGGATTTCATCCATAACGTGAAACAGGTCTATAGCCGGATGGGTATAAAAACAGACGGTATTACCTATTCGCCCCGCGTAGCACTACTGGCGATGAGAAAGCTGCTCTACTTAACCCCAGGTATTACGCTGTTTCGTTATGCCGGCCTGTCTCATGTCTTCACGGAAGCAAGTCATAACGGACTTAGGAAAGTTACCTCCATTCGAATTCAAAAGCTACTGCCGGACGGTACGCCAACAAAGGTGAAGGCGACTCTTTATGGCAAGGTATTTATCGACTCATCGGATTGTGGTGATCTCGCTGCAGCTGCCGGTGCGCCTTATCGGCTGGGCCGCGAGCCTCGCAGTGCTCGTGAGCCGCACGCAGGCGTAATCTATTACGATCGGCAAAACGGCACCCTCCTTTCCGGTAGCACGGGCAAGGGTGACAAGCGCGTCATGTCATACGCTTACCTGCTCGTGGTGAAGGACTACGGCCCGGGCACCAATCACACTATCCCGATGCCGCCAGGCTATAGCCCCAGTGAGTTTAGCCACTCCCCTGCCTGGAAAGATAGCTGGGCATTTACCTCTGGAAAGCTTCCTGACCATCAATATGAATTGAACCAGCATCCTGAAGGGAATGATCTTCAGGAGATTAACTATCGATATCCGGTTGACGGCTGGAAGGCCCGTGCCAAAATTCAGGATGTATATCGCAATCACGTACTCCAGTACCTGTACTATATACAGACCGTTCAGGGTATGAAACAGCTTGGATTACCGGATGATGATTTTGCTCAGACAGGTGGTATTCCGCCTCTTCTCTATGTTAGAGAAGGCCGTCGAATTTTGGGCGAGCAGGTACCTGAGGAGTGGGATATCACGCATGCAAGGGAGGTGGTTCGCCCAAATGCGATTGGAATTGGCGATTATCCAATGGACTCGCATGCGGTTGAGCCGAAACGGGATTGGAGCCGCCCGGATTTTGGCGAGGGTGAATACTGGCTTTACAAGATTACGCCGTGGCACCAATTGCCCCTGGGGATATTAATACCGCGCACCCTGAGCAACGTGTGGGTGACCACTGCAGTTTCCGCTACACATGTGGCCTTTGGCACTTATCGACTGGAAACCGTCCGTATGGAGTTCGGTCAGGCAGCGGGCGTTGGTGCAGCACTGATGGTGAAGTATGGGTTGACCGCACCGCAGGTACCGTATCGCCAGGTTCAGGACGCCCTTTTGCCGTCCTTTATCAACCCTGTCGGCGATCGCCACACTATGCTCGCATTCTGGCACGATATCAAACCGGGATGTACATTTTACAATGCAATACAGTACATGGGATGTAGAGGGTTTGCAATTGGGCAACCAATGTTCCTTCCCAACGCTCCTACAACGCGTGGGGAGATGGTTCAGTGGCTAACAATGCTCGCGGCCAGAACTGCTCCCGCACTAAGGAACACTTACTACGGACGTGCTGCTAATAAGGAAGTGCTTGCACGACTGAGCAAGCTGGATGATTTGTCCGTGCCAGCTACGCGTTCAGAGGTGGCCTATTGGTTAACTGCGCTACTAGGTTGGCATCCAGATACGCCCGCAAATAGGTATAACGACCTTACGTCGGAGCAGCAGATCTACGATGCCCGGGCCCTCGCCGCGCACTCCATTGACTCTGTTCTATGGGACGGCTGGAGTGCAATATCACCTGCTGGCGGATTGATGTTTCGTCCCGATGCCCCAATAACGCACGCCCAGATGATGGAGACGCTCTATCTGGCCCAAATTGGAATTGGCCCAGCCTTTGGTGATGACCCTGTGGACGTGGAGACAGTTGCCCACCAGCGAAACTAGCGCTAGGTGCAATACCGTTGACGGAACCAGGTTGACCAAGGTACCGATCGTCTTGTGCCACCTAACGTATGACACTGCACTCGCGGCGTTGGTGGCCCAGCCTGGAGAGGCGTGTGGCAGGTGAAAAAAAACGACCGCCGTCATTGTGTTGATGCAGGTTCATCAGCTTACGGGTGCTGCTTTGGTTGAACGACCTATTCCCACACTCACCGTGCTCGTTAAGCGAGGGGTGCTCAAACCACTATGGGCACGCAGCCCAGCGAAGCCGCAGAGGCCGATCTAAATCTGGTCGCCGCACACTGGCAGGGCGTCTTCTGCCCTGCTGGGTTTGGCGGAGCCGAGACTTGTAGAATCTACAGGAGACGGTGCCAAAGCAGCATCCCAACTGGAAGGGCCAACGCGCTGGTCCGGTGCAATAGTAACAAGCCGATCACCTCGCTTAACAGAATAACGGCACCGGCGCAATCCCCTGTAATCCCCCCTGTAAACCCAGCGAAAAACCGCGCGCTCACGAGTGCTGTTAATAGAGCGGCTGTTACCAGTGTGCCGAATAATAGTGGTCCGGCAGCGATTGCCGGGAGCAGTAGAATTGCGCCGGTGAGTATCTCTCGCCATGTTATGGAGTTGCTGAATGGTGCTGCCAGCGAGTTTGAATCTGCTGGTGCGTCTCCGATGTTTAGCAGAATTACTGCCGTCCATCGTGCGAATGCCATTGCAGCAGCACATGCAAAAACAAGTGTCACAGGGTTCATTGCTGCCATCAGGCTTGCACGTATGCCGGTAGCCAGTATGAGACCCATCACGCCGTATGAACCCACCCGGCTGTCTCGCATAATCTCGAGCCGTCGTACCGGGGTCCAGCCTCCAAAGCCGTCGCACAGGTCGGCAAAGGCGTCTTCGTGCAGGCAGCCTGTTAGCAGTGCAGACACCGCAAGCCCCGTAAAAGCCGCCGCGAGCGGCGGCATAACGAACCTCGCAGCCACCGTTGCGAGCCCTACAACCGCGCCCACCAGCCAGCCTACAGCCGGCCACCAGCGCACCGATTTGGCAAGAGTATTGGCGCTGTGCTGAGTATCAGCTGGGCACGGGATCCGCGTGAGAAACATTACGGCAGTGAAGAACAGGCTGCATCGTTTCACCTACGGCTGCTCTGCGGTGCTTACACCGGCTTTGCTAAACGTCGCCATCTCAAGATAGAGCAAGACCGAGGCATCTACAAGAGACAGTGCAAGTGCCGCTCCACTGGCCTCGCCTAAACGCATGTCGAGGGCGAGCAGCGGCTGGGCGTCCATGGCCTCAAGTGCGAGGGCATGGCCCTGTTCGGCTGAACAGTGCGCAAATTGCAAATAGTCGCGAACTGTTGGTACGAACCGACAGGCAGCCAGTGCAGCCACGGTACATATGAATCCATCTACAATTGCCATCATCTTGTTGGCAGCCGCACCGATATAAAACCCGCAAAGCGCGGCAATCTCCAGACCACCTACCGCGCAAAGGGTGGCTTGTGGGTCGTTGCGGCAAGCTTCATGATGCGTAATGGCCTGAGATCGGA
>JAJYCW010000111.1 GCA_021777995.1 bacterium | reverse complement strand
GTCCAACGTTCACGTGGCAAAAGAGATGAACGACGTGCTGCCTATTGTTAAAAATTTACTGCACCCGGGTGACCTCCTCGTTTTTATGGGCGCAGGGGACGTCTTTCAACTAGCACATCAATTGGTGCGATAAAAGAGGGCAAAAGGGGTAATCATGGGCGCAAACGGGCGGCTGCGGGTAATGGTTTTGATGGGTGGAAAGTCTCACGAGCGCGACGTGTCACTGTCCACCGGAACACAGATTTTAGCGGCGCTTAATCCTTCTCGCTACATTGCTTATGGTGGCGAGGTTATGGATCTTTTGAACCAGCGCGACAATCTTCCGGATCTCGTGTTCGTCGCCTTACATGGCCGGGGCGGCGAAGATGGTGCCGTTCAGGGGCTGCTAGAGTGGCTGGGAGTGCCGTACACAGGCTCTGGTATCCTCGCTAGCGCGCTAGCAATGAATAAACTGCACAGCAAGCGGCTTTACAGGTGCGCTGGCCTCCCTGTTCTGCCCGAGCTAGCACTACACCGTGAAACCACCCTTAACGTGGACGAGATAGTCTGCGACGTTAAGGAACGACTGGGTGGATTTCCTGTGTTTCTAAAGCCGAACTGCGAAGGGTCAACGTTTGGCTGCGCTAGGGTCAACGATCCAATTAGTTTGAATACGGCTATGCGCGAAGCCTGGGAGTACGATGAGCTGCTCATCATTGAGCCCTATTTTAGAGGAACCGAGGTAACGGTAGGAGTACTGGGCAATGCAGGGCAACTTCCAATCGCCCTTCCTTCGATTGAAATCGTCCCAAAATCGGAATATTATGACTACGAGAGTAAATACTCCGCGGGAGGAAGCGAGCACATTATACCGGCCAGACTGGGCGCAGAAGTTCTACAGAGGCTAGGTAACTTTGCTGTGGAGTGCCACAACTTGTTGGGATGCCATGGAATGTCGCGAACAGATTTTATCGTAAAAGAGAAGGAAGTTGTAATTCTGGAAACGAATACCATACCAGGCATGACTCCCACGAGCCTGCTTCCGCAAGCGGCAGAGTATGCAGGTATTTCTTTTTGCACCATGCTGGATTTAATCATCGACAGCGCATTGCAAGCCCGGCCAGTTCTCGTTTGAGCCTGGGAGCAAACTATCATGGTTAGTGCACAGAGACAGCATAGACCCCGTCGTAGCGGTACTCGGTCATTTACAGCGCCAACTGTGGGCCTGAAGCGGCGGGTCGTTCTTGCTGTATTGGGGGCTGCACTCATTGCAGAGTGTGCCGCTGCTCTGGTAACGTCCCCTCTATTCCGTGTACGCACCATAACGGTAAACGGACTTTTACCTCTGCTGCCGCAAGAGAGATTGGCAGTGCTTCATGCTGTTGCACCGCTGCACAACGCTAACTTTTTCCGGTTTGGCGGGTTTGCCTGCCTTAAGCGGATCGCGGCAATCCCCGCTGTGCAGTCTGAGTCGATTGGAAGAACGCTTCGGTGTGGGCTTGATGTAGATATCACCCCGAGGGCCCCTGCGGCAGTTTTGCAAGGTGCGAATGGCACCTGGCAAGTCGCGACCTCCGGTCTTGTGATCAGGAAAGCTTCCTCAGCGAAAGGAGCGGTACTTCCGGTAATTAATGCCGGTTGTGGTGTGTTGCAACCAGGCGATGTACCTGCCGGGTCGCGTCTTCAAAGTGCATTGCTCGTGTTGTATAAAATCAGCTCCAGCCGGGAGGTGCGGTGCTCCAAAATAACCGTTGACCCAGACGGCAATGTGTGGTTAAATGTACTGGGAACAGTAAATGTAAACTTGGGTCAACCGCAGCATCTGAATAAAAAGCTGGCGGTGCTCACGCATATCGTTCAGGTTGAACCTAATATTGCAGCGAAGGTGTCGCTTGTAGACCTGACGTACCCAGAGCAGCCGGCTTGTGTGCCACTCCCGGTGAAAGGGCCACCGTCCGGCACTGCCGGAAGCGGTTCCGCGTCCATCTCTGCTTCTACTACCCAGCAGGGATTGCAGTAAAAGAGGTTCTGTATGACAGTCTATTCGTCGGGAATTAATCACAAATCTTACACATGGCAGCTTACAATCCTCTGCTTTGTGTTAGGGCTTATACTTGCTGCCGCTGTACAAACTGTTAATCAAGTTTCGCGAGCGGGAAACGGTCCACAACGTGAGGGCTTCTTCTTTGGGAACGATACCAACGGAGTGCAGAAGCTCACTACAGATCTTACTAAACAGATTCAATCTGTGCAACAGGAAAACAGCCATCTAAGGCGCCAAAACCAGGATCTAAACGACCAGATCGCCAAGCGAACAGGTGCTGCAAGCACTCTTAATCAGGAACTTAAGGACGCTCAATGTTTCGCGGGCCTCACGGAGGTAGCTGGACCAGGCATACAGGTGACCTTAAATGACAACTCGCAATCTACGGTAAATGCCTCGAATCCAGCTACGCTCGTAAACCTGGTTCATGATACTGACCTTGAAGAGGTCGTGAATGAGATGAAAGTAGCCGGTGCCGAGGCGGTCTCAATCAATGGTCAGCGCCTCGTTGGTAATTCAACAATCAGGTGCGTTGGCCCGGTTATACAGGTAAATGGAGTACCCACGGCTCCGCCGTATGTCATCCAGGCTATTGGTGATCCCAATGCACTTTTTGGGGGGCTAAACTTACCCGGGGGTATACTAGATCAAATGCGGGGCACGAACCCCGATATGGTCAAGATTGTGAAGGTTCCCAAGCTACTACTGGCAGCTTTTGCTGGAAGCACCCAGTTTAGGTTCGGCCATCCCGTATCGCCTCGGCACGATCCAACCGCATCTGGCGGAGACAATTGATGAAGCTTCGACCTGCAATATTGCCTATTTTCGGCCTTCTGGCCGGCGTAACGCTGGGAACAGTTGCCTTCCGGACATTTCATTGGCGCATTCCGCCCGACTATGCGCCATACCTCTCTGTTGCGGCATTAGCGGCGCTAGACACTGCGTTTGGTGGAATTCGGGCTGGAATTGAAGGGCGGTTCCAAAACGATATTTTTGCTTCGGGCTTTGTGCTTAACTCACTCCTTGCCGCGGTGTTGGCGTGGGCGGGGGACCAGTTAGGGATTAACCTCGCACTGGTTGCTGTGCTGGTTCTTGGAACCAGAGTATTCAACAACTTGTCGCTTATGCGTCGGTTTTACCTCAATAAGCTGGCCCTTAGCCGCAAGAAGCAGCAGGAGGAGGTTGCAGCGGGCTCAACCCTAAACCCTGCGCAAGTATTCGCGTCGAAAACCGAAACCGGCGGTTTTTAATTTCAAGTAGAGCATCCAGTCATAACTGGTAGGCGAGGTTTGATTGTGCCGAAGAACAACATAATTGCCGGTCTCGATATTGGCACAACCAAAGTATGTGCCATTATCGGGCAGGCAGATGATTCGGGGGAGATTGAGATACTCGGGGTTGGCATTCAGAAGTCAACCGGTGTGCGCAAAGGGATCATTGTAGACATTGCTGCGACTTCTCAGGCAATTGGAATTGCCATGGGTACGGCGATGCAGCAGGCGAATTGTGATATCGAACAGGTTTACGTTGGTGTAACTGGGGAGCATATTCTCTCCGTTAACAGTACCGCACGTGTCGCCATTTCGCATACAGACCGGCTGATTAATCATTCCGATGTAGAGCGTGTGAAGGAGGCATCGCGCGTAATTGTGCTTCCGCCAGACCGGCAGATTGTTCACGCCGTGACCCGAGGCTTCAGCGTAGATGGCCAGCCGAATATCCAGAACCCTGCAGGTATGCATGCCTCTCGCCTTGAGGTAGACACACACATCGTGCACGGCTCTACACCATTTCTGCAAAATGTAGACAGGTGCGTTACCTCTGCTGGTCTGGGTGTTGCAGCACACGTGTTGGAGCCAATTGCCACGGCAAGTGCTGTTCTGCTTCCTGCCGAGAAGCAGTTAGGGGTGTGCTTGGTGGATATTGGCGGCGGAACGTCGGACATTGCGGTGTATAGAGACGGCTGTATCTATTTTTCTTCTGTGCTGCCCATTGGGGGCACACATGTTACAAATGATCTTGCTTACGGCTTGGCAGTGGATGCAGAAGAGGCGGAGCGCTTGAAGACAGAGTCTGGCAGCGCCCTTGAGAGTCTAGTGCCGGAGCAGGATGTCGTACAGGTTGCTCAATTGGGGCGTGACGATCCGCGCGGTCTTCGACGGCGAGCCTTGGCGCACATTATCGAACCACGAATGCTCGAGCTCTTTGAATTAGTGCAACAAGAGCTTGAGGCTGCAGACTGCACTGGCCTTATACCCGCCGGGGTAGTCGTAAGCGGTGGTGGTTCACTGTTGAACGGATGTCTTGAGGCAGCAGCACAGGTTCTGCATGTGCCTGTGCGTCGAGGAGTGCCAACGGGGGTAGCGAGCCTGCCGGAGACGCTTCAAAGCCCCTGTTACGCCACGGCTATTGGTCTTGTGCAATACGGAGCGAGGGAGCAGTCGGCGCAGCCAGGAACCCAAAACGCGCCGTCTGGCTGGCTGTCGCTTGTCAAAGAGTGGCTTCATAAATTGTTGGCACCATTTACGCAGAATTAGATGCAATTTGAAGAAAAGTGGTGCAAAATAGTATAATCCGGCGGCTGAGGGAAGGGCTAACCAAGTGATCAACATGGCATACAACGGCATAGTACCACAACAGGAAATTAGGCAACAGGCGAAGATTAAGGTAATTGGTGCGGGCGGTGGTGGGTCTAACGCTGTCAACCGTATGATCGACTCCGGACTCGTGGGCGTCGAGTTCATTGCGATGAACACAGACCTTCAAGTGCTGGAGACATCTCGCGCCGAGTGCAAGCTTCAATTGGGTATCGATTCTACACGAGGTCTTGGTGCTGGTGGTGATCCTGCAGTAGGTCGTGCCGCCGCTGAAGAGAGCCGCGCAGATATTTACCGGCTTATTGAGGGCAGCAATATGGTCTTCATCACCGCTGGTATGGGTGGTGGAACTGGGACAGGAGCTGCGCCAGTAATCGCCGAGATCGCCAGCGAGATGGGGGCCCTCACGGTCGCTGTAGTTACAAAGCCTTTCGGGTTTGAAGGTCCTCGCCGCATGCGGCTTGCCGAGCAGGGAATCGAAACTCTACGCGGCAAAGTAGACACCATCATTGTGGTGCCAAACGACAAGCTGCTCTCGTTAGGCGACCGTAAGATGACTCTGGTTGATGCATTTAAATTTGCCGACGATGTACTTCGCCAAGGTGTCCAGGGAATTTCCGATATCATACAGGTACCCGGCATCATTAACGTGGACTTTGCCGATGTGCGCTCGACCATGACTCGCTCAGGCCCTGCTCTAATGGGTATCGGTCTTGGACGCGGGGACGACAGGGCCATGGAGGCAGCTCAAAATGCGATATCATCCCAGCTGCTGGAAACAAGTATCAATGGTGCCACCCGCGTACTTGTGAATGTAACTTCTGGGCCTGACATTACGCTTGTGGAGTTTGAGGAGGCTGCAGCACAAATTAAGGCTCTCACGAACCCCATGGATGCAACATTGAACTTTGGCTGGGTGCTAGACCCCAGCATGGAAGGTGAACTGCGTGTTACGGTGCTAGCCGCAGGATTCCTTGAGGATCAGGCCGAAACCGGTGTGTCGGATGCACGCGCTGCAGCGGTTGTGTCTCCGACGGCACCACGAACAGGGCGTACCGACGAAAGCCGACAGGCTGGCGCTTCTTCCGTACCGCCTACTGCTCCAAGACCGAACCCGCCAGGTCTAACGCAGGGCCAAGCTGCTAAACCGAAGGCTGGCGCGGGCGAAGATTGGGATATTCCTACCTTTTTGCGCAAACAGTAGCATCTATTACAAATAAATCGGATTTGACGGGTGTTTTGCTCCTGGTAGATTCTGGAGTGAAACACCCGTTGCTTTTTGACGATAATCTGTAGTGGTGCCAGTGAAGCTAGAAACAACCTGCGTCACAGGCGAATAGAAGGTCGTACTACAAAATTTCTTCCACTTTTTCGCGTAGAATTCGTAGTCTTAGAAATTTTTATGACACCGGATGGAGTTACCGGGCGTCTAACTAAGTACAGTGGGGATATTTTTCACTGTGCGAAGTTTGGACCTGGCAACAGCTCCCACTTCAACGTGTCGGTCTGGAGGCCAAACAAATGGCAAACGTGAAACGTTGGGAACCCCGACCGGAGTCCGCGCGTCAGACCGTGGAATTCGAGCGGCTAATAGCGAAAACAAAACGACAAGCATATAATATTGCTTATAGAATGACAGGAAATCGTGACGATGCAGAGGACCTTACGCAAGAAGCTTATCTTCGCGCATATAGGTCGTTTGAGTCGTACAATCGTCAGATGCCCTTCGAAAGCTGGTTTTTCCGGATTCTCTCCAATCTGTTTATCGACCTTTTGCGAAGACGACCAAAGCAGCGGCCACTTTCGCTTGATCAGCCGATGAACGATGAAGACAACGAGGAGAGCCTGCTCATGCAGCTTCGGGATGACGAAAGTAATCCCGAGTCGCAGCTTATGGAGACAGTGATGGAGGAGCGATTACAGAACGCCCTCAATTTGCTGCCGGAGCCGTTCCGCGTAGCAGTTCTGCTATGCGACGTGGAAGGGCTTTCGTATGAGGAGATAGCGGCACGTATGGGCTGCAGTATCGGTACTGTACGGTCGCGAATTCACCGTGGCAGAACACACCTGCGTAAGACGCTGGAGGCGACGGATTCGGCGCGATCCCGCAAACCCCTTGCGGTTCGCAAGTTGAGTTCTACCATGGTATAGCGGTTGTTCCGTGTAGTGAGTACAATTCACTGGGCTCAGGCTGATCTTTTGCCTGAGCCCAGTGTTATCTTTTAGGCAAATATCGATAACGTTGTACCGGGCTCGGGAATGGCGTTGGGAGCCGGCGCTTGACCCGGTGTTACAGGTTTTCCAGCGGTGGGAGCGCCACTTCCGGGGCGTGCAGAGAGTGTGGTGAGTACGCCGGGTACGGGTGATAGTCCGCCGGTAGTAACCTGGCTGCTATAGCCGCCGTTGTACCCATTCAGTGGCTTTGCGTGCTCAGGATAGATCTTGGCGGCATGCCTGGCCGGGCCGCTTCCACTAGAAAAGCTGTCAACCGGCTGATGTAAATGTGTTGCAATACGCACGTTTCTACCTCCATGCAGATTTCGATTAGTCGTCCGTGAACAGTAATTGCTGTCTTTTCCTATATCGGTATTCGGTATTGCGACATTTACAAAATTTTAAAGAGATGCTGTGCATCGCTGCATAGCATCTCTTCTATTGTCGAGTTTTTATCGGCTAATGAGTTAGTTAGTTAGCCACCAGTTCCTTCGGTGCCAGTTTCGGATGCTTCTTTACCAGCGCTCTCACCTGCTTCCTCGGCAGCCTTGCTGGTAGACGTAGCCCCTTTTGAAATTGAGACAGATACCGCGGGAGTTGACGCCGCAGAATAGCTGCTGCTGGTAGACGAGGGCTGTGGTGCTGCTGTGGATGATTGCGCGGGAATCGAAGTTAGATGCTGAACCATTCCGGCGCCGTTAAGTGAAATCTGCATAAAGTTTACTCCTATATTGGGAAGCCCGTATGATTGCGGGTGATCCGAACTTATAATCGGCACGAACTTGAAATCCTTAATACCAATGTTTCAAAAAATTACGCACTGGTATCGTGCATGCGCTTGCACCCATGCAATTTAGGGGTGTAGTATAGACGGTATCGCAACGTTGAAGGAGTAGTACTATGGCCGGAGGGCTATTTGATGAGGATGAGGTCTCACCCGCGGCTCATGTATTTCAAACCGCGGCAAATGCGCCATTGGCTGCGCGTATGCGCCCCACTACCTTGGGTGAGTTTGTTGGGCAGCAGGCGTTAGTAGGTCCAGTATCACATCTTCGCAAATGTATTGAAACCGACCGCCTTACCTCGCTGCTGTTTTGGGGGCCACCTGGCTGTGGGAAGTCGACGCTGGCCCGCATAATTGCTGGTGCTACCAGCGCTGTGTTTGAGGACTACAGCGCAGTAACCAGTGGGGTTTCCGATATCCGAAAAGTCATTGAAGCCGCACGGGCGCGCATTAAGCGGGGTACCAAGACCGTACTATTCATTGACGAAATACACCGTTGGAACAAATCGCAGCAGGACGCTCTGCTTCCACATGTGGAGGACGGCACGGTCATTCTGATTGGAGCCACAACAGAGAACCCGCTTTTCGAGCTAAACGGTGCACTACTTTCACGAATGAGGCTGTTTCGCTTTGAGCCGCTAAGCAGCGAAGACCTGCGCCGAGTACTAGAGCATGCTTGCGCAGACCAGGATCGCGGACTTGGAGCGCTCAAAGTGCACCTTGAGGAAGACGCAATGCAGTTTCTGTGCGGTATGGCCGCCGGGGATGCTCGCCGCGCTCTTAATGCTTTAGAAGCTGCTGCACTCGCAGTAGATTCTGTGGAAGGGATACGGGTTATCACTCTTGACGCGGCGCAGGAAGCGGCCCAGCAGAGAGCCCCGCGTTATGATCGCGTTGGCGATGAGCATTACAATACGATATCAGCATTTATCAAATCAATTCGCGGATCTGATCCTGATGCAGGGTTGTATTGGCTCGCAGTTATGTTAAATGCAGGCGAAGATCCCCGCTTTATTGCTAGACGACTCGTAATACTTGCCAGCGAGGATGTGGGCAATGCCGATCCTATGGCACTGGTTCTCGCCAATGCCGCGGTTCAGGCGGTGTTGTTTGTTGGAATGCCCGAATCACGGCTGATACTTTCCCAGACAGTTTGCTATCTCGCGGCTGCCGCAAAAAGTAATGCATGCACCATAGCCATTGGTCGCGCAGAGCAGGAAATCGCTAATAATGGAGTGGGGATGGTACCCGGTGCGTTGCGCGATCCCAGGTCCGTCATGGGTAAGGCAGTTGCAGGCAAGGCTCCCTATCGTTATCCACATGACTTTCCAGGGCACTACGTTGAACAACAGTATTTACCAGATGATATCCGGTCAACACCCTATTACGAACCTACCGCTGAAGGAGCAGAGGCCCGAATTGCAGCCCGTATGGCGGCTCGCAAACAGGGCGGCGGCCCCTCAACACCTTGACACTCTGCACGCGCAGCATTTGAACTCTGGTATTTTGGAAGTTGGGTCAAGTGCCCGAATGGTTAGCAGGTTTGCAGACTTCTCGTCTGCCCAGTGATACGGTATAAAAACCGTGTCTGGGCGAATGGTAGTAACGATACTTACCGTTAGCGTGACCTCACCGCGTCGCGTTTCCACCTTTACCTTCGTTCCCTTCTCAATACCCAGATTAGCTGCTAGGGTGGGGTGAATTTCTACCAGCGGTTCAGGATACTGGTCAACAAGGCTACCAATACGACGCGTTTGAGTGCCGCTAAGGAATTGACTGACCACCCGACCGGTTGTGAGCACAAGCGGGTACTCGTCATCTGGCGGCTCAGCCTGCGGCGCCCACTCTACGGGGATGAATCGTGCGCGACCATCAGGGTGAAAAAACTTACCCCCTTCAAACAGCCGCGGGGTTCCGGGATGATCCAGTTCAGGACATGGCCAGAATATACCGTTATTATCTTCAATTTTTTGATAGGTGATGCCGTAGTAGTCTGATGTACCGCCTTTTGACGCAACTCGAAGTTCGTTAAAGATCTCCTCTGTAGACCCGTAATCGAAATAGGCACCTTTGCCTAACCTGCGAGCAATATCACACAGTATGTGCCAGTCTACTCTTGCCTTACCCGGTGGATCGACAGCCCTGTTAATCTTGATCACGCGTCCTTCGGCACTGGTTACAGTACCCTCATCCTCTTCCTGTAACGAACCTGGCAGAATGATATCGGCGTGACGCGCGGTCTCGCTCATGAAGAAATCGATTATCGTAAAGTGTTCCAGCCTGCTAAGTGCCTGACGCGTATAGTTTGAATCAGGCAATGAGACTAGGGGGTTAAAGCAGATGTTAAGAAGCCCCTTTATCTCGCCGTCGTGCATCATCTGCATGAGCTCTTCAGCCGAGCTTCCTGCTGTGGGTATTTCGCTCTCAGCCACCTTCCAAACTTCGGCGATGTATTTGCGATGTTCAGGATTGCCTAGATCACGTGTACCGGGAAGCTGATCGCATTTACCGCCCTGTTCGCGTGCGCCCTGCCCATTTCCTTGGCCAGTTATCGTGCCATAGCCGCATCCCTCACGCCCTATACGGCCGCTTGCCAACACCAGGTTGATACAGCTTAACACGTTGTCTACGCCGTGAATATGGTGCTCAATACCACGCGCGTGCAGCAGGAAACTGGTCTTTGCCGGGCCCCACATCTCGGCCGCCTTCACAATGAGCTCCGGTTCCACACCGCACAATGCACCAGCGACCTCGGGTGGATATTTCGCGACCATCTCTCTCACCGCTTCATATCCAACTGTATGTGCTTCAATAAACTGCTGATCAATCCATCCACGCGCGATTACCACGTTGAGAATGCCATTCATTAGAGCAGCATCACCGCCGGGGCGAACGGGTATAAAGAGGTCTGCAGTACGGGCCAGAGGTGTCACCCGCGGGTCAATCATGATTAGCTTGGCCCCTCGGTCCCTTGCCCTCCAAATATAATCGGTCGTGATGGGCGCGCACTCTGCAACATTCGCACCAATAACCAGTATCACGTCGGCCAGGGGAATGTCGCTCCAGGAATTTGCCGCTCGATCTACTCCAAAGGCTTTTTTGTTTCCCGCAGCAGCTGATACCATGCATAGGCGGCCGTTGTAATCAAGATTGCGGGTTTGAAGTGCAAGCCTTGCAAACTTGCCTATCATATATGCCTTCTCATTGGTGAGCGATGCGCCGGTTAACATTGCAAACGAGTCACGACCGTATTGCGCCTGTATTCGCTTAATCTCGGCGACGGTGGTGTCTAGAGCTTCCTCCCAGTTAATGGGCACAAACCCGGAGTCAGTTCGTTTGAGAGGAGCCATCAACCGGTCAGGATGCTCGTTTTGCAGGTATCGCTTGACGCCTTTAGGGCAGAGCTTTCCTTCGTTAAACGGGAAATCCTCACGTGGTTCGAAACCTACTACGCGATTATTTCTCACCTTTAAGGTAATGCCGCACTGTTGCCCGCAGAAGCAGCAATGGGTATTTACCAGTTTATCTGGCGGACCGCCATTCTGCCAGCCGCCGCTCGGCGTGCTGTTAGTGTGCGGACCAAACTGAGCTATGAGCTCGGGGTTAGTAAGAGGTGGTTTTGCCATTGAAAATAGTCCTTTACAACGAGGTCCTATAGAAAGCCGGGACCTCCAATTGCCTGAAGCTGGTTAACAGCCATCATCTTGCGCCTGCACATGGGGCATACGTCCTGGTAATGTGTTCCGTCCTCAAACGTGTAATTCATGTCTAGTTCTGCCAGCACCTGCTTTAGGTCTGCCACATGCATTGCACTAGCGTAATCCTCACCGCATCGTGCACAGTGTGCGCGGTCGCCTGCTGCACCAGCAGCTTTGTAGAAATAGACCCCCATGTTAGCGGGCCGTTGAAAGATATGAAAGAACTTGCCAAATGGCAGGTACAACAGCGTAACAATAACACTGAAGGCGTGAATTAGCGCAAGGAAGCCATACGAGTCACCGTGCATGAAGGTAGAGCTTACCGTTAGCATGAGCCCGGTTATTGACACAGCGAATAACAGGATGAGGGGCAGGAAATCCATGGTGAACGACTGAAGTGCCTGAGCGTCTGTATCATACATTCGCCTTCGGAACGACAGAAGCATTCCTATGATTATCCCAACGGCGCTAAAGTCTAGCAGGTGGAATGTTGTCCAGCCAACAAGCGAGTACGCCGGGAATCTGCCTACTGGTATTCCCATTACCACCGGAACGTACAGAGCGGGGTTGTTGGGGGCGGGATCAAAGTGCACCCAGCCAAACACGAGCGGGAAAGTAACAGCAGCGGCAAGTAGGCAGCCCCAGGATAGCAAAAAATGCGCGGCCCAACGCAGGTAGCTTCGCCGCTCAATAAAAATTTGGAGGATGAAGTTTTGAACAAACAACCGGAATAATTCTACGAGGTGCTTTACCAGGCTTCCTGGTTGAAGAAACAACTGCCAGCCTCTACGCCAGTACAGCGCTGTTGGGGGCTTTTGCAGCCAGACAGCATACCGGTACACAACGCCAAAGGTTGCAAACACCGTTGCGCTTGTATAGATAATGAGGGCCGGATCAAAATACTTCATTCTGTCCGAGCCAAAATAGATGCCGAAGATCAGTAGACCAACGGCTATCAGGCCATTCCTCAGTGCTCTTGGGTTAATGTTTAGTGCCACATGTTCACCTTTCCCACGTGCCGTTGCCAATAGGAACGCGTGTTATGCTCGGGGTAAGTACGCCTACGGAGAAGCGGCAACGCTTCGGGGCGTAGATTTGGGAACAACGAGGACACGATAAGTGAGAATCAGGCAGGCGACACAGAACAGGGCCAGCAAAATGAAACCTGCAGCATATGAACCGGTCCAGCCCTTGACAGCGCCAAGAACCAGCGGTGGAAAGAATCCTCCTAGACCCCCCATAGCGCCAACCAGACCGGTTACCACTGCGGTATCTGCTGCAAAATATTGTGGTACCAGCTTGAACACACAACCGTTTCCCATGCCAATAAAAAGTGCGATGCCAAGTGCGCCGATACTAAATGGTACGATGGAGGTCGTGGTTAGACCCAGCGCAAAAATGGCAGACATCGCGAAGACTATTAGCAGCATTCTCTCTCCGCCAAACCTGTCGCTCAAATAGCCACCAATGGGACGCATGAACGTGGCTATCACTACGAACCCTGCTACGCGCAAACCTGCGTCCTGCTGGCTAATGTTAAACATGCCCTGTAGCAGCTTCGGTAAGCCGATACTAAGTGCGACAAACCCGCCAAAGGTTACAAAATAGAAGAGCGATAACAACCAGGATAACGGCTGTGTCGCGAGCACCCTGAGCATTTGCGCAAAGGATTTTGGTGCTTTGGTAACCGGCGCGTTGCGCGCGAACAGGAGAAAGACTACGCCGTACACCAGACTTACCAAGCCAAACAGCCTAAAGGTTAGTCTCCAGCTTCCAAGGAGCGTGGTAAGTAGGGGCACCGCAAAGAGAGCGATACTCTGGCCAATGTTTCCTGCCCCGTAAACACCTAGTGCCATGCCTTGTCGTTCTGGTTCGAACCAGTCTGAGGTAAACGCTATCCCAACTGCGAATGAGGCGCCTGCGGTGCCCAATATTAATGCCCAAAACAACATTTCTGCGTACGTGGTGCTAACCGTAAGCATGACAGATGGAAGGGCGAGCATAATCAACAGTATCCCAAACACGTGTCGGCCCCCAAACCTATCGGCCAGCATTCCCAATGGCAGGCGAAGTGTGGAACCCAATAGTACGGGCATGGCAATCAATAACCAAACTTCGTGATCAGAAAGATGCAGGTTGGTTTGAAAAACCTTTGACAGTGGCGCGATCATTCCCCAAACGGCAAACGCTATTGCAAAAGCGACGGTGGATAGAATAAGGGCCACACGCTGCTGTTCTCGTTTCATCTCTTTATCTCACCTTCATCAAGGTTGTTTACATAGTGAAGCAGCCAGAGGTTAATAATAAAGCAACCAAGGGATGCCACAAACGTGGGTACCGCTAGCGTCGTCTTCTCCGCTAGATACTCCTGTTGTGCCAGGGTAAGAAGCCAGAGCTGAATGAGAAGCAGTACCATCACCATGATCATCAAAGCAGAAATTGCCTGCAGTTTCTGTTCCTGCCTGGCGTGAACCGGGTTAATGCGTCTCATGAGCCCTGTATCCCTAAGGCATAGATGTGATTATGCCCAACCCTGATAGTTACGCGGGGCAGTGGTCGGCGCGGCGGACCGCCTAGTACGGCACCTGTCGCAGCATCAAAGACACCGTTATGGCATGGGCACTCCAGTTGATTGCTGTTGTGCCGGTAGTTTACAGGACAACTGAGGTGTGTACATCGCTGTCGGTACGCCACGTAGCCGCCGCTGTTCAAGCGGATAAGAATTGCCGGATCGTTTTCTGTTGGGTAATTAAACAGCTTAGCGCGACCCGGAGCAAGTTCAGAGGTATCTGCAATTACCGCAGCGGGATACTCCTGGCTATTTGCTGCAAATTTCTCAACCACGAAGTAGCCGCTGCCCGTCGCGGCAGCACCTGATACCAACACCAGAAACCTCGTGAATTCAC